>JAUCQC010000029.1 GCA_030372965.1 bacterium | reverse complement strand
GCATACGAGATACACAGCGCTGTCTCGTGGGCTCGGAGATGTGTATAAGAGACAGTTATATAAGTTATCAAGAGGAAACCTTGCGACTCTTCTCATTTCAGTTACCGGATGGTTCATTCGGCATCGGTGTAGAAACGCCGGAAGGACCGGTCAATCTCACGGCCGCTTTTGAGATTTACCAGCAGGCCAAGCGTGTCCGGCAGCCGGTCACCTTCGCCTTCATCCAGGTCATGGTGGAAATGGGTTACGGCTCAGCCTCCGCCATCCGCCAAATTGTGGAAGATCCGTGGGTCCGCTCCAAATCCGCGGATCTTCGCCTGCCTCAGGAGTTTCAATTCGGTCTTCCCATCCTGCGTCCCTCGAAGATCGTGGCCATCGGCCGCAACTATCTGGCCCATGTCCGCGAGCTTCAGCACGAAATCCCGACGGAGCCCGTTTTTTTCTGCAAGGCGCCATCTTCGCTCGTCCCTCACGAATCCGACATCGTCATTCCCGCGTGGCTCGACTCCCGCGTGGACCACGAGGCGGAACTGGCGCTGGTCATCGGAAAGCCATGCAGAAACGTTCCGGAAGCGGACGCGCTCGAAACCATCGCCGGGTACAGCATTGTCAACGATGTCACCGCGCGGGCCATGCAGAAGGAGGACATCGCGGCCGGGAATCCGTGGTTCCGGTCGAAGAGCATCGACACGTTCTGCCCCATGGGGCCGTATTTCGTTCCGTCGGACGATGTGCCGGATCCCAACCGGTTGGGCATACGCCTCACGGTGAACGGAGTGACGAAACAGCAGGCCAGCACCGCTTCCATGATTTTCCCGGTCGAACGGCTGGTTTCCGCGGTTTCACGCTATATGACGCTTCAGCCCGGCGACGTGATCGCCACGGGCACGCCCGAGGGCGTCTCCCCCATCAGCCCCGGCGACGTGATCGAAATCGAGATCGACGGGCTGGGGACGCTGAGGAATAGGGTCGTCAAGGAAGGTCATGATTCATAATGTTATAGTTCAAAGTTCAAAGAAAGATTCTTTCGGCGGACCCATTCTCCAAACTGTGAATGTTGAGCTCAAGAAAAAAGCGGAATATTTTTTATCTATTTTCTCTGCTTTGAACTTTGAACCTTGAACTTTGAACTCAAGATCAACGAGGAGAAACACTTGAAACTCTTAGTCACCGGCGGCGCCGGATTCATCGGATCGCACATCGCGGACGCGCTCATCGAAAAGGGGCACGAAGTGACCATCGTCGACAACCTGCTCATGGGCCGCATGGAAAACGTGCCGAAAGCCGCGAGATTCTTCCTCATGGACATACGGGCTGCGGAGATCGAAAAGGTGTTCGACCTCGGCCGGTTCGACGCGGTCTTCCATCTGGCGGCGCAGATGGATGTCCGCAAATCCGTGGAGGATCCGATTTTCGACGCCGGGGTGAATGTCCTCGGCAGCCTGAACCTGATCCGAAGCGCGGTCCGGACGGGCGTGAAAAAAGTGGTCTTCGCCTCGACCGGCGGCGCCGTGTACGGCGAGCAGGAAGTCTTCCCGTGCGACGAAACCCATCCGACCCGGCCCGTTTCGCCCTACGGCATCACGAAACTCTGCGTGGAAAAGTACCTCTACTATTACGCCCTGGAATTCGGCCTGAAGTACACCGTGCTCCGGTTCGCCAATGTCTACGGCCCGCGCCAGAATCCGCACGGCGAGGCCGGCGTGGTGGCCATATTCACCAGCCGCCTGCTGTCCGGAGGCCAGCCCGTCATCAACGGAGACGGCAGGCAGACGCGTGACTACGTCTATGTCGGCGACGTGGTTCAGGCCAATCTCAAGGCGCTCACGCACCCGGAAAATGACGCGTTCAACGTGGGCACGGGCATCGAAACGGACGTCAACCGCATATTCGATCTTCTGAACCGTTACACCGGCGGAAAGGCGTCCGAGCAGCACGGACCCGCCAAGCCGGGGGAGCAGATGCGCAGCGTCATCAGCCACCGGAAAATCAAGGATGTCCTGGGCTGGGAACCCCGTGTCGGGCTGGAGGAAGGCCTGAAACGCACGGTCGATTATTTCCGGAACCGTTAGGCAGGATCCCGGATCATGAGCCAGACCCGGCCGCGTCCGCCTGAAACCCGCCCCGAAGAATACGGCCTTGTCGGCCGCTCCGAGGCCTTTCTCCAGGCCTGGGAGCTGGTCAAGCAGGTCGCCCCGACCCAGATCACGGTGCTCATCACTGGGGAGAGCGGAACCGGCAAGGACCTTTTCGCCCGCGCGCTCCACGCGATGAGTCCGCGCCGAGGCAAATCGCTCCTGAACGTGAACTGCGGCGCCATTCCCGAGGGCCTGCTGGAGAGCGAGCTGTTCGGGCATGAAAAAGGCTCGTTCACCGGCGCGATCGACGCCCGGCGGGGTTACTTCGAGCTGGCGGACGGCGGGACCCTGTTCCTCGATGAGATCGGGGAAATGCCCCTCGCCACCCAGGTCAAGCTTCTGCGCGTGCTCGAGACGATGGAATTCATGCGCGTGGGAGGAAGCCGCCTGCAGCGGGTGGACGTCCGGGTGATCGCGGCCACGAACAAGGATCTGGATTCGGCCGTCTCCCGCGGCGAATTCAGGCGCGACCTGTTTTACCGACTGAACGCGGTTAAAATTTACGTGCCTCCCCTTCGCGAGCGCCGTTCGGACATCCGGGAACTCGCTCGGCACTTCGCGGACGAGGTGTGCGGCAGCAACCGCATCCCTTTCGAGGGTTTCACCGAGGACGCCCTCGAACTGCTTGAGAGCTATTCCTGGCCCGGGAATGTCCGAGAGATGCGGAACGTCATCGAACGCGTGATCGTTCTGGAAAAGGGACAGCGCATCGACCGCGCCCGGCTTGAAAGCCATCTCGGCGAAGGGCTGGATTTCGAGCGCAACCTTCCGGTCGTCACGCACAGGAATTCCGAACAGGCCGAGCGGGAGCTCCTGGTCCGCGCGCTTCTGGACATCCGGATGGCAATCGAGGAAATCCGGCGACTGCTGGTCCGCGGGTCCGGCGCCCGGACCCCGCTCACGCCCGTGCCGCAGGAACAGGCGCCGGTTGTGGAGACCCTTCCGCGTGACTTCAATCTCGAGGAGCTGGAGAAGCAGCAGATCGAGCGCGCGATCGACCGGTTCGCTGGAAACAGGAGAAAGGCGGCGAAAGCGCTGGGCATCGGGGAGCGCACCCTGTACCGGAAACTCAAGGAGTACGGGATTGAATGATCCGGATGTGAAACCGGTTCGCGGGGCCTGTTTGATACGCGTTCCCGCACTGCCCCGGGCGCTCCGGGTCGCGGCGCTCCTCGCGCTCGCGGCCGCGCTGTGCGGTTGCGGGGCCTACAGTTTCTCCGGGGCCTCACTCCCGCCGCACCTGAAAACGGTCGCCATCCCCCTGTTCGAGAACCGGACTCCGGAATTCGGCATCGATCAGACGCTGACGGACGCGATGATCGAAGCCGTCACCCGGGACAACACGCTGAAGATCGCGGATCCCGGATCCGCCGACTGCATCCTGCGGTGCACGCTGAACCGCGTCGAGGACAGGGCCGGCCAGTACAACGAGAATGAAGAGGCGTCCACATTCCGCATCACGCTGTCCGTCCAGGCGGTCTTCGAGGATTTGCGGAAGCGTGTCGTGATCTGGCAGGGTCCCTTCACCGCCTTCGGCAACTATTCGGAGGACCGCGGCGAGGGAATCGACGAAGCCGTGGACAAGCTGAAGACGGAAATCGTCAACCGGATGGTTTCGAACTGGTAGAAACCGGTTGAATTAAAATCCGTTTTTTGTTATATTTAAGAGTGCCCGCGGCGCGTCTCCGCTGAAACGGCTCGAGGACGCGCCGGAAAAGAAAGAATCGTAACCGGCCGGAGTCCCCACGTGGAAAAGGACGAACTGCTCGACTATCTGGAGTCCCGACTGAGGGACAACCCGAAATCGCTTCTGTTCGCTCGGCTGGCCGACCAGTACCTAAAACGCGGCAATTCGGACGACGCGCTGGTTCTCTGCACCGAAGGCGTGAAGCACCACCCCTACTACACCACCGGATACTTCCTGCTGGCCAGAACCCATGTGCTCCGCAAGGAATACGACAAGGCCGAAGCGGCCCTGAAAAGAGTGCTGTCGCACGACCAGCAGTATCTTTCCGCGCAGAAACTGCTCGGCGACATACTGGTCAAGACCGGTTGGGAAGCGGCCGCCTCCGAGCATTACGCCAGCGTGATCGACGCGGATCCCATGGAGGACAAGGTCCGTGACCTGATGAAACGATACGCCGTGCCGGCCGAAGATCCGAAACCCCAGCCCGTCGTCCTCCCGGAATCGCCTCCGCCCCCCGAAACGGAACCGGAGTTCCTGACGGAAGCGGACGCCGGACCCGCGGCGCAGCCGGTCACGCCTGCTGGGCCGGTTCTGCCCGCCCCGGAGACGGAATTGGTCATCCCCGCCCCCGATGCGGACGCGGATTCGGACTGGACCGACCAGATCCGGGAATTCAGCCCTGAAGACATCGACCTGCCTGTTCCGGCCGCTGCCGGCCGTCCGGATGTTCAGGCTCCGCCCGCGGAACACCTGACCGATTCGGAAACCGCGGTAACGGCCCCGCCACCCGCCGCTGAGGAATCGGACTCCGGCGACGAACTCGAGTCCCTGCTTCCGGACCTCGAGGTGACACCGGCGCCCGCCGCTCCGGACGTCCCACCTGCCCCGCCGGAAAAGGAGCCGGTTTCAGACGCCGAAGAAATGGTGGATTTCACCCAGAACTGGTTCGACCTGTCCTCGTTCGACAACCCGGAGGAGGATAAGGCCGAGGAACCTGCCGCCGGTGAAAATTCGCAGGACCTCGAACTGGAAATCCTTGACATCGAGACGCCGTCCTCCGGGGACGAGCCCGGTCTTCCGCCCCGACCGGCGGGGCCGCAAGCGCCGCCTCTGTTCGAGAAAAAGGAGCCCGAGGGATTCCTGAGCCCGTCCGAACTGGAACCGGCCGTCCATCCGCCCTCGCATCCGTCCACGGTGGAGCCCGAACCGGAACCTCCGGCGCAGGAGACCGTGAAGCCCGTTCCATGGTTCAAGGCCGGAAAACCATCGGGCCCTGCTGAGCCGCCTGCGGTTCCGCAGACGCCGCACGGTCCGTCCCGATCGCGGGAAACGGATTCCGCTGCGCCGGCCGAGCCGGCGCCGAAAGCGGATGACCGTTCCGACATAAAGATCGTGACTTCCACGCTCGGCGAAATCTATGCCGCGCAGGGTCAGCTGGAAAAGGCGATCGAAGTCTACGAAGCCCTCCTTGAAAAATCGCCCAATGAATCGCGATTCAAGGAAAAAATTGCGGACTTGCAGAAGAGACTGAAGGAATCATCCGGAAAATGAAATGCCTGCCGGCCGGCGCTGACCATCCGCCGGCCCGATCCCAATTCCCCGCGATCCGGGCAACCAGCGGCCATGATATCCGTCCTGATCGTCACCTACCGCAGTGAACGTCATATCCTACCCTGCCTGGCCGCTTTGCCCGGCACGGCGGACGGAGGGATCGAAGTCCTCGTGGTGGACAACAGTCCGTCCGCCGAGACGCGGGCGGTCATGGAAAGTTACATGGCCGGTTCCAGAGGCCGCCACATCCGCGTGATTCCGGGCCGCGAACCGGCCAGTTACGCGGCGGCCGTCAATCTCGGCCTCCGCGCCTGCCGGGGCGAGTGGATCTGCCTGCTCGGACCGGACACCCGTATGGGCCGCGGCAGTCTGGAACGGATGATCCGTTTTCTGAAGCGTCACCCGGACGTCGGCGCAGCGGCCCCGCGGCTGACGGACGCCGCGGGCCGGACCCTCCCGTCCTGCCGGCGCTTTCCGGAAACCGGGGACGCGCTCCTGGAGATGAGCGGTCTGCCGAGGCTGTGGCCGTCCCGATTCGCGCCCAGGTGGAAGATGCCCGGTTTCCGTCATGACCGGACAGCCGATGTGGAGCAGCCGGAGGCGACGTGCCTTCTTCTCCGGCGCCGCGTCGTCGACACGGTCGGGCCGATGGACGAGCGGTTTCCTCTTTTTTTCAATGACGTGGACTGATGCCGCCGCATCCGGACGGCCGGATGGCGCATCGTCTTCCTCCCGGAAGCTTCCGTGGAGCACGTTCGCGGCGCCAGCGTGAACCGGGAGCCCGTCATCAAAATATGGAGAAGCCACCAGGGTTTCCATCGTTATCTCTCGAAACACGGCGGGTCCGGGCTGAAACAGTCCCTGCTCCCGGCGCTCGGATGGCTGTTCATCGTGACCGCTGTCCTTCGCGCCGGCTGGACCCTGCTGCCGTTCAATCAGGGAAAGGAAGCATGATCCAAAAAATCCAAGGCCGGGTCTGGAAACTCGGCGACCAGGTGGATACGGACGTCATCTATCCGGGTCGGTACCTTCCGATTCTCGACCCGGCTGAGATGGCACGCCACGCCCTCGAGGGCGTGGATCCGGGATTCCCGGAAAAGCTTCAGCCGGGCGACATTCTGGTGGCGGGCTCCAATTTCGGATGCGGGTCGTCCCGGGAACAAGCGGCCACCTGCCTGAAGGCCGCGGGCGTGACCTGTGTCGTCGCGAAATCCTTCGCGAGAATTTTCTTCCGGAACGCGATCAACCTGGGTCTGCCGCTCGTCGAAAGCGCGGACGCCCCGGACCGGCTTCAGTCCGGAGACATTCTATCCGTGGATTTTGAGGCCGGCTTGCTCCGGACGGGAGAGGCCCGATTCCGCTTTCCGGCCCTTCCGCCCATGGTCATGGAGATTCTCGACGCCGGCGGCCTGATCGCCCAGGTCCGAGCCAGACTCGGCCGCGAAGGAACGCCCGAGAAATCCGGCGCCGCCTGAGCCGGACGAGGCCGACGGTCCACGCGGTTTTCAATCAACATTTCAAGGAGCCGATCCACACATGCCCGCCCCACAGCCCGATAAAATCATCTACACCATGATGCGCGTCAGCAAATTCTACGGCCAGAAGCAGGTGCTGAAGGACATCTCCATCTCCTACTTCCACGGCGCCAAGATCGGCGTCATCGGCCTGAACGGGTCCGGGAAATCCTCCCTGCTCCGCATCTTCGCCGGCCGGGACACCGAATACAACGGCAAAACGATCCTGTCTCCCGGGTATTCAGTCGGTCTTCTGGAACAGGAGCCCCTGCTCGACTCCGGAAAAACCGTCCGTGAGGTCGTCGAAGAGGGCGTCCAGGATGTGGTGAACCTGCTCGCCGAGTACAACCGCATCAATGAGAAATTCGCCGAACCCATGTCGGACGACGAGATGAGCAAGCTGATCGACCGGCAGGGAAAGGTGCAGGAACAGCTGGACGCCTTGAACGCCTGGGATCTCGACTCACGGCTCGAAATGGCCATGGACGCGCTCCGCTGTCCGCCGCCGGACTCGCCCGTGAACGTGATCTCCGGCGGCGAGCGCAGGCGCGTGGCCCTCTGCCGGCTCCTGCTTCAGAAACCAGACATTCTCCTGCTCGACGAGCCGACCAACCATCTCGACGCGGAATCCGTCGCCTGGCTGGAGCATCACCTCCAGCGGTACGAAGGCACGGTCATCGCCGTCACCCATGACCGGTATTTCCTCGACAACGTGGCCGGTTGGATCCTCGAGCTCGACCGGGGCGAGGGCATCCCCTGGAAGGGGAACTATTCCTCCTGGCTGGAGCAGAAACAGAAGCGGCTCAGCCAGGAGGAGAAGGCGGAAACCGAGCGGCAGAAAACACTTCAGCGGGAACTGGACTGGATACACATGGCGCCGAAGGCGCGGCACGCCAAGGGCAAGGCGCGCCTGAACGCCTATGAAAACATGCTGGCCGAGGCCAGCCGGGAGCGCGTGAGCGAACTCGAGATATTCATCCCGCCGGGTCCCAGGCTCGGGAACATCGTCATCCAGGCGGAGAACGTGTCCAAGGCCTACGGCGACAACATCCTGGTCGAGGGAATGACCTTCTCCCTTCCGCCCGGCGGCATTGTCGGCGTGATCGGGCCCAACGGAGCGGGCAAGACGACCCTGTTCCGCATGATCACCGGATCGGAAAAGCCGGATTCCGGATCGATACGGGTCGGTGAAACCGTCACGCTCGCCCACGCGGACCAGGATCGGAGCCTGAATCCGGACCAGACGGTCTGGGAGGCGATCTCCGAGGGAAAGGACGTTCTCCAGCTTGGCGATCGCGAGATGAATTCAAGGGCCTACGTTTCCCGGTTCAATTTCTCCGGCACGGACCAGCAGAAGAAGCTGTCGATGCTGTCCGGAGGCGAACGGAACCGCGTGCACCTCGCGCGCATCCTGAAGCGGGGCGCCAACGTCATCCTCCTGGACGAGCCCACCAATGACCTGGACGTCAACACCATGCGGGCGCTGGAGGACGGGCTGGAGAACTTCGCCGGCTGCGCCGTGGTGATCAGCCACGACCGCTGGTTCCTGGACCGTATCGCCACGCACATCCTCGCGTTCGAGGGGGATTCCAGGGTTTTCTGGTTCGAGGGGAACTATTCGGAGTACGAGGAGGACCGTATCCGCCGCCTGGGCGCCGAGGCCGAACAGCCGCATCGCATCAAGTACAGGCATTTGACGAGGACGTAAAGGCTAAAAGTTCAAAGTTCAAAGTTCAAAGTTCAAAGTTTAAAAGAAAAACCGGAATTCGATCTTCAGTCTTTCGCGGTGAAATTCGGAAAGCTGAATCCTGTTTTCTCGGCATTGCCCGCTTAATGAATTCTTTGAACCTTGAACATTGAACTGTCTGCGAAACCGCCATGATAGAATCTCATGAAGACATCGAAATCCGTTCGTTCTGATTGCGATCCTCACCTTGCTTTCCTCTGAAAAATGTGTTATTTTATAAACACTTAGCGTTTGGAGAGCCGCATGCTCCGGGAACGGATCATCCCGTATCGAGGCAAACAAATCATCGTCCGGTTCACCGTGGACCGGTGCACGCACGTCGCCGAATGCCTCCTCGGGCTTCCGGACGTGTTCGACACGCGGCGCCAGCCCTGGGTATCCCCGGACGCGGCCCCGCCCGACGAGGTCGCGGAAGTGATCGAACGGTGTCCCACGGGCGCGCTCCACTACAAGCGGCTCGACGGCGGTCCTGAAGAGTCCATCCCGGACCGGAACGCGCTGACGCTTGTTCAGAACGGACCGCTGTACGCCAAGGGCGATCTGATGATCGAATCGGCGGACGGAACACCCCTGTTCCGCGACACGCGCGTCGGCTTCTGCCGGTGCGGCGCTTCGAAGCGCAAACCCTTCTGCGACAACCGTCACGATCTCGTGGATTTCGAAGAGCGCGGCCGTCTTCAGGATACCGCCTCCCGCGCCGGCGGACCGTCCGGGAAAGGCGTCCTCCGCATCCGGCTGACCGAAAACGGGCCCCTCCTCCTTTCGGGCCCGATGGAGATCGTCGATTCGGACGGCCGGCCCGGTTTCCGCGGCGAGCACGCGTCTCTCTGCCGCTGCGGCGCATCGAGGGACCATCCGTTCTGCGACGGCTCGCACAAGGCCGCGGGATTCCGATCGGAATGAGCGCGGCCTTCCGGCCGGACCGGATCCGGGGTTTCTGGCTCCTGGCGCGGCCGAACAATCTCGCCATCGCGTTTCCCGCCATCCTCGTCGGCGGCATCGTTTCCGGGGTCGACCTGAAATGGATGCCGCTCCTGCTCGCGGCCGTATCCGGCGTCTGCATGGGCGCCGGCGCCAACGCGATCAACGACTATTACGATCTTGAAATCGACCGGATCAACAAGCCGAACCGTCCGCTCCCAGCCGGTCTCCTGACCCGCCGGGACGCGCGGATTTTCGCCACGGCCGCGTTTCTGGCCGGCATCGCGGTCGCCGCGTTCATCAACCGGGCCTGTTTCTCCGTCGCCCTGGTTTCGGCCGTCCTGCTCGTCCTGTACAGCCGCTCGCTGAAAAAGACGGTTCTGCTGGGAAACCTGACCGTGGCGTTCATGCTCGGCCTCGCCCTGGTGTACGGCGGACTCGCCGTGGGCGGCATACGCAACGCCGCGGTGGTCGGACTTTTTTCGTTCCTGTACAACCTGGCCAGGGAAGTGCTCAAGGACGCGGACGACATGGAGGGGGACCGGACCCAGGGCGCTGACACCTTCCCCATCCGGTACGGCATCCGGGCTTCCCTGGTCCTCGTCACCGTCGTTCTTCTGCTCCTGGTCGCGGCCACGTTTCTTCCCTACGGCCTCGGCTGGTTTTCGAGGACGTATCTCTGGATCGTGGCCGTCGGTGTGGATGCCGCGGTGTTCGGCTTCATCATCTCCATGTGGCGGAAACCGCAGCCCGGCCATCTCGGCCGGATCGCGGTCTGGATGAAAGCCGACATGCTGGCCGGTCTGGCCGCCGTTTTCTTCGGGGGAAATCCCTGATGCGCGCCGTGGTGCAGCGCGTCCGGCGCGCCTCGGTTCTTTCGGAGGGCCGGCCCGCGGGGGCCATCGGACGCGGCCTCCTGATCCTGGCCGGAGTGGAGAACGGGGACACGGACCGGGATGCCGAATGGCTGGGGAAAAAGTGCTCCGAATTGAGAATTTTCGAGAACGAAAGCGGCCGTTTCGACCGGTCCGTCATGGAAACCGGAGGCGCAGCGCTCGTGGTGTCCCAGTTCACTCTGCTCGGAGACTGCGGCCGGGGACGGAGGCCCGATTTCACGGCCGCGGCCCGGCCGGAGCAGGCAGAGCCGCTGATCGAAAAACTGATCGCCCGCCTTCGCGAGAACGGCCTTTCCGTCGCATCGGGCGTGTTCCGCACGGCCATGGAGGTTGAACTCGTCAACGACGGTCCGGTCACGGTCATTCTCGATTCCCGGAGAGGCGCGTGATCGCCCGGCGCCCTTCCGGTCCGCCTCCGGCGACCGGCGGCCTTCCCGTCCAGTCCCGGCCGGCGCCCAGGCTCATCCTGGCCTCGCGTTCTCCGCGCCGGGCGGAACTGCTGCGGCGCATGGGTTTCGTCTTCGAAATCGTGGACCCGGGGCTTGAGGAGAATTTGCCGGAACGCGGCGACCCCCGGACGCTCGTCTCCGACCTATCCGCGGGAAAAGCGGAGGCGGTTCTCGGCACGGTCGGTGACGGATGGATCGTGGGCGCGGACACGGTGGTGGTCCTGGACGGGGAAATACTGGGGAAACCCGCCTCCCCGTGCCGGGCCGCGGAAATGCTGTTCCGGCTGTCCGGCAGGACCCATGAGGTCTTCACGGGCTTCACTCTGATTCAAGCCACTTCCGGCAGGCGCTGTTCGGACACCGAACGCACCGCCGTGACGTTCCGGTCCCTGGAGAAATGGAGATCGAGGATTACGTGTCCTCGGGTTCGCCCATGGACAAGGCCGGCGCCTACGGCATTCAGGACCGGAGCGGCCTGTTCGTTGACCGTATCGAGGGTTGTTTTTACAATGTGGTGGGTTTCCCGCTCACCCGCTTCTACGAAGCGCTGAAGCGGGAAGCGACTCCGGACGTCCTGCGAAAACTCATGCCCGGCAGCGGCCGCGGCGGACAGGATCACGCGGCATGAAGAAGACGGACCTCATTCCATTCACGAAAATGTCGGGGACCGGAAACGATTTCATCGTCTTCGACAACCGGGACGGCCTTTTCGCGGGCGATGAATCGGCTTTTTTTTCCGCTGTCTGCCGGAGGGGCCATTCGGTCGGAGCGGACGGCGTCATCCTCATGGACCGGGGAGACTCGGCGCCGGTCCGGATGCGGTATTTCAACGCGGACGGCGGCGCGGCCGCCTTCTGCGCGAACGGCGCCCGCTGCGCGGCGCGTTTCGCCTTTGAAAAGGGCTTCACGGAGGATCGGCGCTTCATCCTCCAGGCTTTGGACGGAAGCCATGAAGTGGAAGTCCGGACGGACACCGTCCTCCTGCGCATGACCGAACCCGCCGGATTCACGGCATCCACGGGTGTGGCGGTGGATTCCCGCTTCCACGGAGCCGGATTCGTCAACACGGGCGTTCCCCACCTTGTCCTGTTCCTGGACGATGAGGCAGCCCTGGACGCCCTGGACATCGCGTCGGAGGCGCCTTTCTACCGGCACCACCCGGCCTTTCCGGGGGGAACGAACGTGAATTTCGCCGTCCGAACCACGGACGGCGCTGTCCGGGTCCGCACGTTCGAACGGGGCGTCGAAGGGGAGACCCTCTCCTGCGGAACCGGCTGCGTGGCGGCCGCACTGATCGCGTCCAGGACCGGACAGACCGCCCCGCCCGTTCCCGTCCGCACCCGCGGCGGCCTTCTGACCGTCGACTTCGACCCCCGATGGCAAAACGTCTTCCTGTCCGGACCCGCGGTGACCGTGTTTGAAGGCGTTCTGCGCCCGGCTTCCTGGAGCGCCTTGCCGTGAAACGCGTCTACCTGGTCGACGGCTACAACCTGCTTCATCAGTTCCCGGAATTGCGGCGGAAGATGGAGTACGATCTTGAAAACGCGCGGGAATCTCTGCTGGCGCGGCTGGCGGGCTTTTCTCACGCGAGGAACGCGGAGGTTTCCGTCGTGTTCGACGGATCCGGAGAACCGGATCCGGCTCCTTCGCCCAAGCGGACCGTGCGCGTCCGATTCTCCAGACCCCCGGAGAAAGCCGATCCGCTGATCAAGAGGATGATATCCGAGAGGAAAAAGGGAGAGGAACTCATTCTGGTTTCGTCGGACCGGGACATCGGCGACTATGCGCGTCTCTGCGGCGTGAAGGTCGAATCAGCCCAGACGTTCGCGCAGGCCATGGAGCGACAGTCCGGTCCGCCGGATTCGGACACGAAGACCGACCGGCCGATGTCCGACCGGGAAATGCGGGAATGGATGACTCTCTTCGGCGGGAAGAGAAACAGAGGGCCATCCGATCCCTGAAATGCTTCCGACGGCCATTTTCATCCAGCCCGGCCTGACGGCCGGCTTTCTGTCCCTCGCCTGCGCCCCGCCCTCGTGAACGTCGATCCCGACCCTCGATTCCAGGTTGCCCCCCCCGCCCCCTCCCTATCCGATTACCGGACGAACCCGCAGATCCGCCAGCCGACGATTGAAACCGCGGAGGACAGGGTCATCCCCCAGAGAATGTCCACGACCGTGACGAGGACCGGCCACCTCCGGAGCGTGGCCAGATTGGTGAGTTCATAGGTGGAATAGGCCACCAGCCCGAACAGGCCGCCATTGAGAGCGACCTGACCGGCCGAACCCGCGCCGGCCATGGGCAGGATGACAAAACGGAGGAGACCGGCGGGATACAGAATATAGAACAGAACGGCCGCGGGCCAGCGAAATCCGTCCGCCATCAGATGGCCCAGGTGTTTTCGGTAGAAGGTCCGGGCGGCCAAACCGAGCCAGGCCGCGTCCAGCAGAAAGAAAAGCCCGGCGGTGACACCGAGCAGAACGAAGAACGCACGGTCTGGCATTTGCGCATTTCCCTCCATGAACCGCCTCTCCCCCGGTTCAACGCGGACAGCTGAACTCCGTCATCCGATCGCGGACGATCGAACGGAAAACACTGTCATTCTGCAGCGTGAAAGCCCTTTCCAGCGACCGGCAGGCGGAAAGCGTATCCCGCCGCGATCCGGCGGCCAGCAGGGCAAGCCGGTAATGAATCCAGGCCGCATTGGAATCGACCGCCAGGGCGGCCCGGCACGCCTGTTCCGCCTGGGCGAAACGCTGAAGCCCGGCGTAATGAGCCGCCAGGTCGGAATACCCTTCAATGACAAGACGGGTGTCGGTTGGATCACGGCGGGCCAGACCCTCTTCGAGCCGGGGGATGCCGGCTGACGGTCTGCCGGACCGGATCTCGGAAAGACCCGTGATTCTCAGGAGAAATGCCCGGTCCGACGGACCGGGGGGGAGTAGTGAGTCGGTTTTCGTCGTTTCGGCGATTGACCGGATCCCATCCTCCGCGGCGGCCGAATAGTCACCCCTTAGAAAACGGGCGTATGCCCGGTACAGCCGCGCCGTCGTGTTCCGCCCGTCCGACGCGAGGGCCGCGGTCAGATCCTCTTCCGCGGCCTGAATCCGCCGCTGGCTGAGCCGGAGCCGGCCCCGTGCCGCATGCGCGGCGGACAGCCCGAGCTGAATCGAGGCGCCTCCGGACCCGGAAATGCAGAGATCCAGCGCGCGCCGCGCGTTCAGGGTGTCGCCTTCGTGAAAGTACCGGAGCCCCGCCACCAGGGACACGAGGAAGACGGCCTGTCTGGGAAGCAGGTCACGCACGGCTTCCTGAGGCCCGGCGCCCTGCATGGGGAAATCCCTGAAGGTTTGCGAGGAGCCGGAATTGTCCGCCAGGCCGATCTCCCCCGCGATCCGCATCTGCAGGGCGGCCAGGGAATCGGACATATCCGGCGGATGACGGCCGAGTGTCTGGGGCAGCGCGAACACCGGAAACACCCCCGCGTCATCGTAACGGCCCCAGAACAGCATCCAGGCGTCCGCCTGCCAGCCCAGGTCGTAGGCAGGCCCCGTTTCTTCGCCCGGCAGTTTCAACGGGCAGGTTTCGACGCGGATGCCCGGGTAGGCGCGGAATTCCCTCCGAAGGGTTTCCGCGATCCGGTCCTGCACGTCGAAACGCAGCGTTCCGAGGCTCTCGAAATCCGCGATCAGAATCAGCGTTTCATCTGGAAACGCCGGGCCGCCGCCGGAGACCCATCGCGGATCGCCGGTTTCGCGGCGCTGCATGACCGGATAGACATACTGCAGAAAGACGAGAACGGAGCTGAAAATGGTGCAGATGGAGGCGCCAAGGACGATCCAGTGGGAGATGCCCTTTTTCCGCTTTTTTCTCGGCGTTTTCTTCGAGGGCCAGAACATAGCCATCCGAAACAAGGGTTTTCCGGCAAATCGGCCTGTCGCGGCCGGACAGCGCGATCATGAAATGATAAGAAAATCGGATCAGAAATACAACGGGAAAAACGGGGAGTCGGCGGTCTCTCCGGCCGCGGAATCACGTTCTCTGCGGTCTCCGGCCTTGAGCGGCTGTCCTTGCGGCCAGTCGACACCGGCCGGTTCGGGGTCCGGACGCGCCGGGCCGCTTCCGCAGGTCCCTGTTTCCGGCCCGCGCTTCCTGAAAATGCGCCTTAGCCAGGAGCGTCAGCGCCCGGGCCGCCGCGGTCAGGCTCTGCATCCTGCACCGGACCCGGCCGGCGTTGTAATCCCCGCCGGAACACGGGATGCCGAGAAAAAACACCCGGCGGGCGCGGCCCCGGTACACGTCGGTCTCATCCGAATCCGAAACAGGATCCGGGCATCCGGAGAACATTGCGACCTTCGGCATGCCGGCGAGCGCCTCCCGGACAAAACGCGCGGTCTCGGGATCCGCGCATTTCTCGATCGTGATGTCCGCGCGGGTTTTCGCGCCGGTCACGTCCACGACCACCACCGTGTCTTCCTTTGATAGAGTCCGCAGGACCGCTCTGGCGCCTCCGAAATCCGTCTCTTCGCCGTAGGTGAGTTCGATCCGGACGTTTTCCCGGTCCAGGCCGCCGCTGAAGAAAGCGTCCATGACGGCCTTGACGCCCGCGAAATTATCCAGGTGGCCGTGGCAGACGGTGCCGCCTCTCTCCAGCCTGCACCGGTGTCGCCGGAACCCGGTGTCCGCGTGGCAGGAGATGACAAAGCTGGATTGCGGCTTCATGACGGTTTCCCCTGATCCGGCTGAACCTTTTTCACGCCCGGCCCGGCGTGCCGCCGGGCTCTCCCCTACAACAGAATCGCCCCCTCAGGGGGGGCGATCAGGACAACTGTCGATCCCCGTCGGATCAGAGCAGAATCTTGACCCCGAATCCGGCATCCATTCCGAACAGCCCGCTCTTGTTGCCGTTCGAGTCGAAATTGCCCCCGAGAAACTTGATGCGCATGTCGCCGAGCGCGTTCTCCCACAGGGTGAACTGGACGCCGACGCCGGCGCCGGCCGCGAAACCGTCGAGTTCGGAACGGGTTTCGTAAAGCACCTTCACCGTCTGGCGGCTGTAATAGCGGGCATCGGCCAGCAGAAAGAAACCGCCCTCACGGAAGGCGATGGCCTTGTAGACGGCGTTCATCTCAAGCTGGCTTCCCTGCGGTTTGCCCGGCGCCTCTTCGAGCTTGAGGCCCTGAAGCGTCTGCACTTTTTCGTTGAATCGGGCCGTCAACAGGGCCATCCAGTACTGCCGGTCGAATTCTCGGTACAGACCGATGCCGACCGTGGTTTTCGCGCCGGCCTGGAATATCTCCTTGTCTCCGAGCAGGTCCTTCTGATAGAACGTGTACTCCGCGTCCGCCATCAGCTTGAAATGATCGTCCAGCCTGACGTCCAGGCCGATCTGGGCCGTGGCCTCGTCCCCCGGTTCGTACGCTTCGTCCGCGGTCTTGACGATGCCGTCGAATTCATACCGGTATTCGACGGGGTTGTAGCGGCCCCGCATCAGGTACTGGCCGCCGACCCCGAGAACCGCCTTCTCGCCGAGGGGGAACGCCCCCGCGGCGCCTGCCCGGCCGCACAGGCCCTGTCCGTACACCGGGAGCGAGAAGCGGAAAAAATTCTGGCTGATGATCTGGCCGAGCTCGAATTCCTCGTTGTTCAGCCGGGTCTTGCCGGTGGGAACGCCGAGTCCCAAATTTAAAAGCAGCGTCTTGTTCGGGTGCAGGTAGGATCCCTGAACCCAGGTGTCGGATGTGCCGCTGATTTTGTACCCGCCGAACCACCGGCTCATGGCGGGCGTGTGCTGAATCGCGACCTGGATGTTCCGGCCCACGGGCGCGGTGAGCAGGACGGGAAAGGAGACCTGATTCACGACCCGGTGATCCCCGGCCTCCATCCGCCACATCTGGACGGAGCAGGACGTCGTCAGCGATGCCACGGGTTCCCGGGACGAAACGTCGGGCTGGGCGGACAGGACGCACGGCAGCAGGGCCGCGAATCCGATCCAGGCTTTTCCTTTCATGCATGCACCTCGCGCTCGTGAAATGCGGTTCGAAAGCCGGTTCATCGGACCAGCAGCATTTTTCTGGAGGACGTCGATTCCCGGGTCTTGACCCGCGAAACGTAAAGACCGCTGGGAACGGGCCGGCCGGCGTCATCGCAGCCGTCCCAGACCGCCGACTGTTCGCCGGTCTTCTGGACCGCGTCGACCAGAACGCGTATCTTCTGCCCGAGCGCGTTGAAAACCGACACTTCGACATGTCCGTTCTTCGGCAGACGGTAGCGGATCGTGGTCTCCGGATTGAACGGATTCGGGTAATTCTGGAAGAGATGGAAGACGACCGGTTCCAGGGGGATGCCTTCGCTCTCGGCCCGGATGAACGCCACGGAACCCGCCACCAGTTTGAACAGCCGCACATCCGGAGCCTTCGATCCGCTCGTGAACTGCTTCGCCCCGAGCTCGGTCATGTCCACGGAGGTGCCTTCCGCCAGGTCGAACAGGAATGCCTTCCATCCCTCCGGCATGGACGACAGCCATTTCCAGGCCAGCGTCACCGGCTCATCCGGATTCTGGGTCTCGACGAACAGCCGCCAGACATGGCCCTCCGCGCCGCTGTTACGGATATCCGCCGCGTAGGTGCCGGCATGCCGTCCCCAGTCGCCGTGGTCGAACCCGGCTGAAATCCGCGGTTCGACCGGAGGCGGATCGGGCCTGTCCCAGATGTCCCAACCGTCCCGGGCGTTCTTCCGGACGCCGGCGTACTGAATGCCGTCCTTCTGGCGCTTCGTGCCCGCCGACAGCTGCAGCAGCCATTCTCCGCTGCCGAGTGACTCCGCGAGCCCGGGCCGTTTCCCGCCCGTCTTGCCGAGACCGCGTGATTTCGGGGGGATGAACAGGGCGTGCGACACCGTGTCCGCGTTGTAGAGCCAGTAGCCCTTCCATGGATCCAGCGTCTGCCAGTCGGGTCCGTATCCCTCGTCCGGGTTGTAATAATAAAGGGTTCCGATGGAATCCGAAGAGAGCGAGCAATCCTGCCACCGGACGGTGAAATTGAAGGGATTGCCGATCATGTTCCATCCCGGATCCACGGTGACCCGGAAAACGGTGTCGAGGGAGACGGTGCGCGCGTTCCCGAGATCGAAGGTCTTCTCGGTCGAGGACACGAGCCAGTAGGCGCGGGACGGCGCGAAATCGAAATACAACCGCGTTGTGTCTGTGGCGTTGTAGGTGATGTACCGCTGGCGGACCCGGTGCCACCAGAAAAGCCGCCACTGGAAGGGATCGTAGGATCCGAAATCGTCCTTGTCCTCCAGCACGCTCCGCACCGTGGCGGTGTCGAGTTTCATGGGAATCGAGAACATCTGGAACTCCCGGGCTCTGAACGTGAGTCCGGATTTGAGACCCACGGTGCGCACGCTCTGGGACATGGGGTTCTGCTCCGGGTCGATCCCCGGCACGGTGACGTCGCCCCTGGCGGTCCGCACCTCGAGCCAGTATTCAAACCCGCGCTCGGTCACCTGTTCGGCGGGAATCACGGTCTTGTAAACGGAATTCGTCTGACGTTCCGCCTGAACCGACCGGTAACCGGTCTGCCCGCCCTGCCGGTGGTGCAGAATCACCTGCTGGGCCTGGAGCGCGGACGGAACCGCGAAAACCATGGTCATCATCGATCCGGCGGTCGGGGGGTCCGGAGTGACGGACTGAACGCGGATGCCGTAGTCGATGACCTGGAATTCCCAGGACTCCCGGACGATGTCGGACAGGCGGACCTCGTCGATGTCGCCCTTGAAATGCCGCGCGAAAGAAACGGAGTCCGTCTGGGCCGCGCCGATGACCAGCGGGAGCAATTCCTGCCGTTTCGCATAGGGGATCGGTGGCCCCTCCCAGACCTGCAGGGTGTCGATGAACAGCCAGCCCCGCTTGAGCAGGTGATTGTAGGAGAAGGCCACGAAATGCCAGGCCGCGTCGTTGACGCGCGGGCCGCCCGACCCGAAGTGCTCGACGGTCAGACGCCCCTCCGAATCGATGTCCAGGCCGAAATTCCGAGAACTCCGGCTGTCCGTGTACCCGAGGGAGAGCAGGGTCTGCGACAGCGTGTCCGTCCTGAAATAGCATTCCAGCGTGAAACTCCGCCGGTCGAAGTCCATGATCAGGGCGGAATCGGCCGGAACGAGGATACGGTCCCCGTTTCCGTCGAGCCGGATGGCGCGGCCGAAGAATCCGTCGGAGGCCCAGATCGCGTCGTTCTGCAGGACCCCGTGGCGTCCGTTTCCGGAGGCGTCCTCCGCGGTGTCGCTCTCCGCCGAATTCAGGTGATACAGGGCGATGGTGTGCGCGTCCGCCGCGTATTCCTTCCGGCCGGTGAATTCAGCGCCCCGGCCCTCGAGCTGGATGTTCACGGCCGGCGTTTCCGGATCGTTGCTGGCGACCGTGAGAACCGCCGTCTGCGTCACGTTGACCGTGTCCGGGCTGTAGGTGACCGGGACCATGCGGGTCTGCAGGCGCCTCAGCGTGAAGGACCGGACGGAATCGGGAATCGTGAACTGGGCGGTCATCCCGGAGATCGAGGCGACGACCAGGTCCTGATCGCCCGCGTTCCTTACCCAGAACGGGAAGGCGCGTTTTTCCGTTTTCAGCACGGAAGCGAAATTCAGGGACACGGGAGCGGCCTCGATGGTCGGCGGCACCACGTGGATTTCCCATGCGGCGCGGCCGATCCCCGAGAGGCGCATCTCGTCGAGCATGCCGGTGAAGGGATTCTCCCTGTTGAGGCCGGATCCCAGCCGCAGGACCGACGCCCGGGCCTGACGCAGCGGTCCGGCGAACGCCTTCCGGTCGCGGAGGATGTTGTTCAGATAGAGTTTCAGCGTATCCGAGGCGAATGTCACCGCCGCGTGCACCCACTGGTTGCGCGGCGTGGCGGCAAGACTCCCCGTCTTCAGGGATGCGGCGACACCCTGTCCGTTCCAGAACCGGGCGGTCAGGCCTTCGGACGCGGCGTTGACAAGCGAAATC
>JAUCQC010000028.1 GCA_030372965.1 bacterium | reverse complement strand
GCGTCAGATGTGTATAAGAGACAGGGGCTTCGCCCCGGCAGGGTCTGATCCGAAAAATCAGAAAAAAAGGACTCCCGCTTGCCCAGCCCCAAGCCCAGAATCCGCATCCGCTTCGGCTGCCTGACCGCGCTCATCGCCGGAGCCGGCTTGTTTCTGCTGTGCCTGAACGGCTACCGCGCCGTCATCTCGTCCATGCCCGACCGCGCCGGGAAAATCCGGCTGTCCGGCCTGGCCTCTGAAGTCCGCGTCACGCGCGACGGCTTCAGCGTGCCCGCGATCGACGCCTCGTCCAGGCGCGACCTCTTTCTTGCGCTGGGATACGTGACAGCCCAGGACAGGCTTTTCCAGATGGAACTGTCCCGCCGCACTGCCGCGGGCCGGCTGTCCGAATGGCTGGGCCCGGAGGCCGCGGCCCTGGACAGCCTGATGCGCAAGATCGGGCTTGCGGACGCGGCCCGGCACGCGGCCAGATCCCTTTCCCCGGAATCCGCGGAAATTCTGGACGCCTACGCCGCGGGCGTGAACGCGTCCGCCGGCCCGGGCGGATCGCGCGTTCCGGTCGAATTCAGGTTTATGGACGCCTCTTTCGAACCCTGGACGGCCGCGGACTGCATATCGGTTCTCCGCCTGTTCGCCTGGCAGGCGGACTCGCGGTGGCTCGTTGAACCCGTGCGTCAGGCTCTGTCCCCCGGCATGAAACCGGACCGAGGCGGAAAAATCCCCGCGGAACTGCGGGACCGCCTGCTCGCGATTCTGGACGCGGCCGTCCGGAAGCCGGAACCCGCGGGACTGACGCCGGATCCTTTCACGGGCACTTTCGGCCTTGCCGTTTCCGGACCCAGATCCTATTCGGGAAGGCCTCTCTTGATTTTCGTCGCGAACTCGGCCGTGCAGATTCCCTCTCCCTGGTATCAGGCCGTGCTCCGGTGCCCGGACTTCGAGGCCTCCGGTTTCACGGTTCCCGGATATCCGCTCGTGCTTGCGGGCCACAACGGTTCAACGGCCTGGGCCTTTTCCGCTTCCGGGGAGAAGCGGTCGCCCTGGCGGCCTGTGTCGTGGGACGAATCCGCGAATCCGGTCCTGAAGAGAGACACTCTGACCGTTCTGAACGCGGCGGACATTCCCATTGAAACCGGACGAACACCCTCGGGCCCGCTGGTCTGCCGCATCCCCGCGAAACCGGGCACGGCTGGCGGAATGACCGGCATGGTTCTGGAATGGGCCGGCCTGGAGCCTGACGACGAGACCGCGGTTCTCCTGAACATGAACCGGTCCGCGACAGCCGCCGAATTCCTGGCGAAGAGCGCCCGTCTCAGGCTTCCCGGGTTCTCCTGGATCGCGGCGGACACTCAGGGAGGCGCCGGTATTTCCGGCGCGGTCCGGCCCGCCTCGAACCGGCAGGAGGGAACCGTATGGATCACGGCCGGAGATTTCAGGTGTGACGGCATATTGGATCGCGCGATACCCGCGGACTCACGGTCCCTCCCCCGTTTCAGCAGGCTTTCAGCCGTCTGGCCGGACTCCCAGCCGGTATCGATTTCAGACTGCCGAAGGCTTCTGGCGGACGCGGTTTCCGTCCGTTCTTCCCATCTGGTCCGGCTCGCGCTTCCCGCGCTGACCGGGCTTCAGCGGTCCGACTCCGCCGAAGCCGCGGGCCTGCGCCTGCTTTCCGCGTGGGACGGCGGCACGCGCACCGGCAGTCCGGCCGCGGCCCTGGCCGAGACCTTTCTCGACCGGCTCTGCTCGAACCTCATTCAGGACGGATCCGCGCCTTCGGCGGCAGGGCTCGCGGTGCGCATCCCTTCCCTGCGCCTGGACATGCTTCAGGACAGCCTGACGAAGCCCGGGGCCGCGAAAACGCATGCCGAGGCCGTTCGGAAAAGCTTCGCGGACGCGGTTTCGGCGATGAAGGAAAAACAGGGGGCGGATCCGGAGGCGTGGAACTGGGGAAGCGTCCACGAACTGCGGTTCGACCACCCGCTCGGCGGCCGCTGGCCTTTCCGGGGTTTCTTCAGAACGGATCCCTTTCCCATGGGCGGATCCCAGACCACGGTCGAGAGCTGGCCGCATCGGCCGGGCGGTCCGCAGTTCCACATCGTCTCGGGGCCCTCGGCCAGGTTCATTATCGACCTCTCGGACTTCGACCGTTCCGTGTCCTGCCTCTCGACCGGCCAGTCCGGCCAGGTCATGGACCTGCATTACCGGGACCAGATGAATCTGTTCACCGCGGGCGGTTTCAGGCAGGACCTGTGGGACAGGGACAAGATCGAGAGATCCGGCGGCAGTGTGCTTAGGATGGAACCCTAAAAAGACAAGTGCCCGGCACCTTCGAGGTGCCGGGCATTTTTTCAGATGAAATCCTTGAGGGTGAATTCCCGGATCAATCGAACCTCCCGCGGGCTTTGCGGACCCGCGGGAGGTTTTTACTACAAGCGCATCCAGTGTGTCCGGCATGCGGATGAATTCAGTCACGCCTTCCGTGATGCTATCGATAGTATCAAGCCTGCCACGGTTGACGATGTCCCGCTAATCAGCCGGTTAAAATGCCGAGCGGCCCTTGCTCCCAGTCCACGTCTGGATTCCCAGTCAGTGAACCTCTCTCCCTGTCATTTACGAATGACCGCTCTCCCATGGATCTCATATTCAAAAAGCATACCCGCAGAGCAGGCCGCCTACAGATTTCATTAATTTCATTATTTTTATATAATTGGGCACTATCGGCCAGGTATATCGCTGGTTTTGGAAGAGCCCGACTGTATCGTCAATGTGACATGCCGGAAAGACATAACCAAGATATCGATTTGATTCGCATGCGTTTACCCCGTCACAAAAAAGAGGCGGTCCCGCGACCGCCTCTTGCTTTATGAAAAGATGTGAAACGCCTTCTCACCCGTCTTTATCGCTCAGAATTCTGTGCAGGCTCGTTCTCGGCAGTTTGGCCATCTCGGCCGCACGCGTGACGTTCCCTCCGCTCCGTTTCATGAGGTCCGAAAGATACGCCTTTTTGAACCGATCGAGCGCCTCTTTTCTGGCTTTCCGGTACTCCATGCCCAGCAGATCCGAAAAAACACCCGCCTTTTCGACCGGACGGTGGTCGAGGCGCAGTTCCTCGGGCCGGACGGGGAATCCTGAGGCCAGAATCACGGACCGCTCCACCACGTTCCTGAGCTCGCGCACGTTGCCGGGCCAGTCGTAATTCTTCATCATGCGCATGGCTTCGGCCGTGAAAAAGGGCTCCCGGCCGTCCGGAACGGGCCTGAACGACGCGGCGAAATGCTCGGCCAGAACGGGTATGTCCTCCCGCCTTTCGCGGAGCGGCGGGATGCGGATCGTGATCACGTTCAGCCTGTGGAACAGGTCCTCGCGGAAACGGCCCGCCGCGGTCTCGTCCGCCAGGATCCGGTTGGACGCGGCCACGACGCGCGCGTCCACGCGGATGGTCTGCGTGCCGCCGACACGCGTCAGGGTCTTGTTCTCCAGAACCCGGAGGAGTTTGGACTGCATGTCGAGAGCCAGGGTCCCGATTTCGTCCAGAAAGATCGTTCCCCCGTCCGCCTGCTCGAACCGGCCGATCCGCCGGCTCACCGCGCCCGTGAACGCGCCCTTCTCGTGGCCGAAGCTTTCGCTCTCGAACAGGGAATGCGGAATCGCCGCGCAATTGACCGTCACATAGGGGCCTCCCGACCGGCCGCTGCGCATGTGAATCTCGTGCGCGACCAGTTCCTTGCCCGTGCCGTTCTCCCCTTCGATCAGCACGGGCGCGGACGTCGGCGCCACGCGCAGGACGAGCGCCCTGACCTGCCGGATCGCCTCCGATTCGCCGATCATCCGGCCGTGCCGGCTTTCCATCTCCTGCAGGAACATCCGCTTCCACCGCACGGAGCCGAGCTCCTTCTCGATGATGGCCCTCAGTTCCCGGATGTTGGGGTGCTTCGACATATAATGGAAAGCGCCCAGTTTCATCGCCTCGACCGCGGTCTCCACGGACGCGTATTCCGTGATCATGATGACGGGCAGGTCCGGCTGGGCCGGCCGGATCCGTCTGAGCGTTTCGATGCCGTCGATGCCGCGGCCGAGCCGCAGGTCGAGCAGCATGGCGTCGTACGCGTCGTCCGAGAGCCTGCGGAGCGCCTCCTCCCCGCTCTGCGCGGAATCGAGGCGAAAGACGTCGCGGCTCAGGGCCGTGAAATCGCTGATGAAATCCTTGTCGTCGTCGACCAGGAGCACGCGGAGACGGTCAGGCATTGTCCACCCTCTTCAGTTGGATTTGGAACACCGTTTTTCCCTCCCCGGTTTCGACGAGCCGCATTTCGCCCCCGTATTTTTTCACGACGCGGGCCGCGTGATAAAGGCCGAAGCCCCCGGACGACTTGCGGGTCGTCACCCGCTCGGCGAAGAGCTTCTCCCGAACCGGTTCCGGAACGCCGGGGCCGTTGTCCTCCACGTCCACGAAGAGCAGGTCCGCGTTTCCGTGGAAAATGATTTTTATCTCTCCGTCCGGCGCGGCCCGGAGGCCGTTCCGGACGAGATTGTCGAGTATCTGCGCGAATTCGGCGGGCCGGATGCGGCCGGCCGCGTCCGGACCGATAACGCAGTCGTGCGAAACCGGCCGGCCCTCGGCCGCGTACTCCGCGGCCGTCTTTTCGATCCATTCGGCCGGCCTGCACGTGAAATGCGTTTCCAGGTTCTTCCTGAGGTCGCGCAGGCTCTCCTGCAGGAGGTGTGTCGATTCGACGGTCCGGACAGCGGAAC
>JAUCQC010000027.1 GCA_030372965.1 bacterium | reverse complement strand
GTCGGCAGCGTCAGATGTGTATAAGAGACAGCAGATAGGATAGGAATTGCGCATTCGATTTGAATATCCCCGTGCCGTCCGGGAGCGGATCTCGGCCGGCCGACGACACACGCGAATGATGGCCGCGGCGCTGGCGCTTTGCGCGGCCGGCTCCACGGCCGTCCGGGCGGGAGACGGCATCCGGTCCGCGGGCGACGCGTTGCGGCTGGTTCTGCCCGCGGCCGCGGCCGGAACGGCCCTCCTGCGGCGGGACACCCGGGGCGGGGTTCAGTTCATCGAATCCGCCGCCCTGACCGGCGCGGTCACGGAAGCGCTCAAGGTGATCGTCGACGAGAAGCGGCCGAACGGAAACCGGTACAGCTTCCCTTCGGGCCACACATCGATCTCCTTCTGTTCCGCCGAGTTCCTGCGGAAACGGTACGGCTGGCGGTACGGGGCCCCCGCTTACGCGGCTTCGATTTTTGTGGGTTATTCACGGGTGCAGGCCCGCAGGCACTGGACCCACGACGTGATCGCGGGCGCGGCGATCGGAGCGGGCCTGAGCGCCTGGCTGACCCGGGCCAGCCCGGGATGCCGGGTCGAGGCGGTCGCCGGAGACGGATACGCCGGCATCCGGGTCACCCGGCCGTATTGACCGCCGGACCGGTTTTCCGCGGTCGACCGGCCGGCCGGCGGTTCAGACGGAAAATCCGGGCTGGACGGCGAAGGATTGCGGCGGCGGCCGGTGTTCCATGGTGAGACAGTAAACTTACAACACAGGCGGAAACGGCATGAAACGAAAACGGTTGATCTGGGCGGGCGCGGCGGCGGCAGCCGCCGTTCTGGCGATTCTGGCGGCGGTGATCGTGCGGGGCTGCGGAAGGAACGGCGCGAACGGCCGGTTCCAGACCGCGGAGGTGACGCGGGGCGACATCGAGAACACGGTGTCCAGCACCGGCACCATCGAATCCACGGTCACCATCGAGGTCGGCACCCAGGTGTCGGGCATCATCTCCAGGATCACCGCGGACTTCAACGACCCCGTCCGGAAGGGGCAGGTGCTGGCCGTTCTGGACACGGTGCCGCTGTACACCCAGGTGCTGGACGCGGAGGCGCGTCTCGAGCAGGACGAGGCCCAGCTCGAGCAGGCCCGGCTGAATTTTGAGCGGAACACCCCGCTCTACGAGAAGCGGCTGATTTCGCAGGAGGAGTACCTGCCGTTCAAATACAATCTGCAGGTGCAGTCGGCGATCGTGAAATCGTCCCGCGCCGCCCTGACCCGCGCCAGGCAGAACCTCGATTACGCCGTCATCCGTTCCCCCATCCAGGGCACGGTCATTCAGCGCGCCGTGGAGGTGGGGCAGACCGTGGCCGCCAGCTTCAACACGCCCACCCTGTTCGTCATCGCGCAGGATCTGTCCAAGATGGAGATCAACGCCCTGGTCGACGAGAGCGACATCGGCCTCATCAAGACCGGGCAGAAGGTCCGGTTCACCGTGGAGGCGCACGCGGACAGAATCTTCGAGGGCCGGGTGCGCCAGGTGCGGCTGCAGCCCACCACGGTCCAGAACGTCGTCAACTACACGGTGATCGTCGAGGTGGAGAACCGGGAAAACCTCCTGCTTCCGGGCATGACCGCCACCCTCGATTTCGTGGTCGAGGAGCGGCGCCAGGTTCTGCTCGTGCCCTCCGGGGCGCTGAAGTTCCAGCCGCCGGAGGATGTGCTGAAAGCCGCTTTCTCCGAGATGCGCAAGCGCATGGCGGGCCCCCGCGACTCGACGCAGGGACCTCCTCCGGGCTTTCCGGCCGGCGGCCGGCGTCCGGGCGGGGGATTCGGGTTCGGAACCGGGCCCGGGCCCGGGGCGGGTTTGGGACTGTGTCTTATAAAAATATACGAGCCCACGAGACACC
>JAUCQC010000026.1 GCA_030372965.1 bacterium | reverse complement strand
TTCGGAACTCGTCGGCAGCGTCAGATGTGTATAAGAGACAGGGCGAGGGCCTCGTGGCAGATCGCCGCGGCCAGGCCGTGTCCGACCGAGGTGTCGCCGGCCGCGGTCTCGATCATCCGGAGCGCGGAGGAGCGGGACCGCTCCCGAAGCGCGGCTTCCACGCCCCGGTGCTGGTACCCCAGGCTGATCTCCAGGTGGTACACGTGCTCGCCGTGGCACTGGAAACGGAAATGGCCGGGCTCAATGACGCCCGCGTGCACGGGGCCGACCGCGACCTCGTGAATCTCGCCGCCGCCGAGGCGGTAGAAATCCATGGAGCCCCTCGCGCCGCGTCCGCCCGGTTTCGGGACCGGGGCGGAACGAACCGGCTTCGGCCAGGGGTGGCCGTCCGGCTTGACGCCGGTCTGCTCGAAAATCTCGCGCTCGAACAGATGGACCTGGGGGCATTCTGGCGTGAGCGAGGGGAAGGAGGCGCCGGCATCGGTCGAGAACGCGGACAGCCAGCCCGATTCGTCGAAAGCCAGAACCGCGAACAGCCTGGCGCGGACGCGGGACGAGTCCCCGCCTGAAGAGGTCTTCAGGCGGTCCGCGGGAACGCCGAAAAAGGCGCAGACGCGTCCGCCGCGGCCGATTCCGCCGATCATCGCGTTCCGGAACGCGGCCTGGCTGAGGACAGGAATGTCCTTCGCGGCGACGGCCAGCCCGTTCCGGAGCGGAAGTCCGGAAAGCGGTCTCATGGCGTCGGCCCCCCGGTCCACACGGACCACGCGTCAAGGCCGGACGGGGCTCCGGTCACGACCGCGGCCGCGGCGGACAGCCCCTGCCTGAGGGGGCCGGGCATCCAGAGGCCCAGGCCGGTCAGCAGGATCAGCATCACGGCGACCAGAACGGTTTCGACCGCCGCGGGCCGGAATGGTCCGTTTTCCGGAACGGACCGGGAGGGCGCCTCGCCCCAGGCCATGCCGATGGCGTGATGCAGGGCTCCGATGAACACAACGGCCAGGCCGGACAGGAAGAGGACCACGACCCAGGCCGGGGCCGTTGCCATGGCCGCCCTGAGAATCTGGAACTCGCTCATGAACAGCGCGAAGGGCACCGCGCCCGCGAGGCCCAGAACGGCCAGCAGAAGGCCCGATCCCCAGAGGGGCCCGCGTTTCAGGGAGCCGCCGAGCGTCTTCATCTCGTAACTGCCGGCATCCTGCCCGAGGCGGCCCGCGGAGAAGAAGGCGAGCGATTTGGCGAGGGAGTGGCCGAGCGTGTGGAACAGCGCGGCCCCGGCGCCGCCGATGCCGATGCCGAAGGCCACGACGCCCATGTGCTCGAGGCTCGAGTACGCGAGAAAGCGCTTGACGTTTTTCTGGAACGGAATGAATGCCGCCGCGACGAGTATCGAAAGCAGGCCGAATCCCGCGAGCAGGTGCGCCGCCCATCCGACGCGGCCGGTGGCGGCCTCGACGAGCGGCAGAATCCGCATCAGGCAGTACATGGCCGCGCTGAGCATGAACCCCGAGAAAAGCGCCGAGACCGGCGCCGGCGCCTGGCTGTGCGCGTCCGGCAGCCAGTTGTGCATGGGCGCGAGACCGGCCTTGGTGCCGTAGCCGACGAGCAGAAAGAGAAAGCCCGCCTTGACCGGGAGCGCGCCCATGGCCGAGGCGTTCTCGGACAGCTTCGTCCACAGGAGCATCTCCATCGGCTCCAGGCCCAGCCGCTTGGCCGAGGAGGCCACCAGCAAAGTGCCCATGAACGCGAACGCGACGCCCACGGAGCAGACCATGAGATACTTCCACATGGCCTCCAGTGATTCGGGCGTCACCCGCACGCAGATCAGAAAGGCCGTGAGCAGGGTGGTGGCCTCGATGCCGACCCACATGACGCCGATGTTGTTCGAGAGCAGGACCAGGCTGAGCGCGGCGAGCGCGCCGCACCACAGGCCGCCGAACTGCCGGGCCCGGCCCCGGTCGAAGCCGTGCAGCGATTCCTCGGCCGTGAAATACGACCGGCTGAAGACCGACGCAAACAGGGCGACGGCGGACATGACGGCGAGGTGAAAGGCCGACAGGGCGTCGAGAAACAGCCATCCGGAGGCGGCGAACAGCCGGCCGCCGGAGGCCGTGCCCCACACGAGGAGGGCGGCCGTCGCGGCGTCCGCGGCCGCCGTCGCGAGCACCGTTCGGAAAATCCATTTGGGCGAGGGCATCCAGCGGCAGGCCAGGCCCGCGGCCGCGGGAATGAGAATCGGGAACCAGAGCAGGAGCGCGAAGGGCCGCACGTTCATCCTTTCAGCGCGTTGAGCCGATCGGCGTCCAGGTGATCGAACTCGCGGTTGATGTGGTACATGGCGATGCCCATGACGAACACGGCCACGAACGCGTCGAGCAGTATGCCCAGCTCCACGAGCGCGGGAATCTCGCCCACGGACGCGACGCCGAACGCGAATATCCCGTTCTCGAACACGATGTAGCCGAGCGTCTGGGTGAGCGCCTTCTTGCGGGCGGCCACGAGGAAGAGCCCGGTCAGCAGGGTCATCAGGGAGGCGGACACGATGAGCCGGCTCCCGGCTTCGGCCGCGCCGGTCAGCGGAAGCCGGCCCCCGATCCAGACGGACGCGCCGAACAGGGCGATTCCGGCCAGCACGGACGGGATGGGCCCGACGTAGGGTTCGATCTCCCGCTGGACGCCCGCGTCGCTCACCGCGCGGCGCAGGAGCAGGGGATACACCACGCCCTTGAGCAGGCCGCTCACCGCCGCGAGAATCCACACGCGTGGCGTGAG
The DNA here is from genome assembly GCA_030372965.1 of bacterium. GTDB lineage: Bacteria > Zhuqueibacterota > QNDG01 > QNDG01 > DTFT01 > JAFGAX01. Next base: position 9,114 of record JAUCQC010000026.1, on the reverse strand, counting down.
AAAGCCCCAGTTCACGGCCACGGAGAAGAGCCCCAGCAGGACACCCTGAAAGGCCACGATCCGTATGCACGTCGACAGCAGGCCGATGCCGAGCAGGGCCATGTCGGAGAGCACGAGGGCCATCAGGCCCAGTTCAATCGCTTCTTTCACCCGTCACCCCAGGGAAAAGATCAGAGCCAGAGCGGACAGCGCCGCGGCCGCGGCCAGCAGCTGCGGCACGCGATTGAGCCGGAGCCGCGCGGTCACGGATTCGACGACGCCGACGGAAACGGCCAGGACGGCCATGGCGGCCAGGCCCGCGGCCGTGTTCGCGGTCCAGGGCCAGTCGGGCCGCAGCGGCAGGAACAGGTTGACGATCAGCGAGCCCAGGCACCAGAATTTCACGGCGGAGCCGGCCTGGATGAGGGCGAAGTCCGGGCCGCCGTGGTCCAGCACCATGACCTCGTGTATCATGGTCAGCTCGAGGTGGGTGTTCGGGTCGTCGAACGGAATCCGGGAATTCTCGCAGAGAAACGCGATGAACAGGGCCACGGCCACGAGCGCGGTTTCCGGACGCTCCAGCGAGGCCGCGTTCAGGATGCCCGAGAGGGAGAGCGCGCCGCTCTCGCGGGCGAGCGCGAGAAAGCCGAGCATCATCACCGGCTCGGTCAGGGCGGAGAAGAAAACCTCCCGGCTCGCGCCCATGCCCTCAAAGCTCGATCCGGTGTCGAGGGCGGCGAGAACCGTCAGGCCACGCATGAGCCCGAAGAGCCCGAGAAAGAGAATCGGGTCCCCGGGGAACGAGACCGCGGCGGGCCTGCCGCCGAAAGGCGCCAGGGCCAGGGCCGTCACCGCGGCCGCGGCCCCGATCAGGGGGCCGGCGCGGAAAATCCAGGTGGCGGTCCGGGAGAACACGGCGCCCTTGGCCAGGCCCTTGGCGATGTCGTAATAGACCTGGAGCAGGGGCTGGCCCCTGCGGCCCGCGAAGAACGCCTTGGTCCGGTTGACGATGCCCGCCAGCAGGGGGGACAGGACGAGGCCGATTCCGAACTGGATCCAGGGAACAAAGGTCTGCACGGCCGTCACCTCAGCATCCAGAGGAGAAGCGTCAGCAGGGTCAGCACCATGTAGGCGACGTACACCTGCAGGCGGCCCTCCTGGATGGCCCGTATCCGCGAGAACAGGCGCGACACGGCTGCGAGCAGGGGCCGGTACAGTTTCTCCCGGCTCATGTCCGGCGTCTCGGTCTCGAACCTGCGGCCGGCCGGGAAATAACCCGCGGGCGGGCGCACGTTCTTGCGCGTGCCGAGGACAAAGCCGAACAGCTCGGTCGCGGGCTGGACGAAGGAGGAGCCGGTGTACTGCATGCGGGCCGTGGCGGGGCCGTATCCGCAGCCCCAGGTGACGGATGACCGGACCGCGGGCCGGCCCCGGCGCAGGCGCAGGAGCGCGACGCACCCGGCCGCGAGAACCAGCAGGCCCGAAACCGCTGCGATTTTCCAGAGCCACTCGGACGTGTCCGCGGTTTCCGCCAGGGGCACGGGGCCGAAGACCCCGGCCGCGGCCGGAATCACGGCGCGGAACAGCGCGGCCCAGGCCAGGCCGCCCAGGACGCAGAACGCGGCGAGCGCCGCCATGGGAACGGTCATCGATGCCGGGGATTCGACCGCGTCCGAGCCCGCGTCCGAGCGCGGCGAGCCGAGAAAGGAGACGCCGAAGGCTTTGACGTAAACGATCAGGGAGAGCCCGAAGACCAGCGCCAGAACCGAGGCCGCGCCCGCCATGGACACGGCCGTGGACGGATCCGCCTCGGTCACGCCCCGCCACAGGCCGGACAGCAGAAGAAATTCCCCGAAGAACCCGCTGAAGGGAGGCAGTCCCGAGGCGGCGAGGGATCCCGCCAGAAAAACCGCGGCCGTGAACGGCATGCGGCGCGACAGGCCGCCGAGCCTGTCCATCTCGCGCGTGGCCGCGGCCCTGACCGCGGATCCGGCCGCGAGAAAGAGCGTTCCCTTGAACGCCGCGTGATTGACCGTGTGCACCAGGGCGGCCGCGAAACCGAGAAACGCCACCGGCCGGAGTCCGGCGGCCCGGCCCACGGTCGCCACGCCGAGCGACAGGCAGATGATGCCGACGTTCTCCACGCTGGAATAGGCCAGCAGGCGCTTGAGGTCGCGCTGGGCCATGGCGAAGAGCACGCCGATCAGCGCGGACACGGCGCCGACCGCGATCAGCGTCCACCCCCACCAGGCGTTCGGGACGCCGAGAAAAGTCAGGGTGCGGATCAATCCGTACAGGCCGGTTTTCAGCATGACGCCGGACATCAGCGCGGAGACGTGGCTCGGCGCGGCGGGATGCGCGTCGGGCAGCCAGACGTGCAGGGGGACGAATCCGGCCTTGGCGCCGAAACCGATCACGGCCAGCACGAAGGCGGCGGACGCGGCCGGGCCCGACAGACTGCCGCTGAACGCGGCGAAGTCCGCGGTGCCCGCGGCGTTCGCGAAGGACAGGAACATCGGGAGGAGAAAGGCGGTTCCCACGTGCGCGGCCACGAGGTAGATGAACGCGGCCCGGCGCACACCCTCCTCCCGGTGGTCGAACGCGACCAGAAAGAAGGACGACAGCGCCATGGTTTCCCAGGCCAGCAGGAAGAACAGGGCGTTGTCCGCGAGACAGACGCCGATCATGCCGCCGACCAGGGCGTTGAAGGGGAGCCAGGAGCGGCCGGCGCGGCCGGGATCGTGGCCGCCGAAATAATCCGGGCCGTACCAGGCGGACAGGGCGCTGAGGACGACGATCGGAACGAGGAAAAACGCCGCGAGCGGATCGAGGTGAAAGGCGAAAGAGCCGAAAGGCATCGGCCAGGGCCAGGCCTCGCGGATCGGCGTCCGCCCGGCGAGCACGCGGCAGGCCGGAATCAGCGTCAGCGCGGCGGCGATCACGACGCCCGCGGGGCCGACTCGGCGGCCGAAGCCGCTGTCGGGCCGGAACAGGCGGGGAGTGACACCGGAGGCCAGGAGAACGGCGAACGCGGCCAGGACGGGGATCATGCCGGCCCCCGGAGCGGCCATCGGTTCACGGGCCGTCCTCCCCGTTCAGGGATTCGGGAAAGGCCTTCTCGAGCCTCTCGACCTCGGCCAGAATCACCGCCTCGGAGGGCTTTTCTCGGATTATTTTTTTCATCCCCGGCTGATGCAGCAGGAAAGCGAGACGCGACAGCAGGCGTATGTGTTTGCGCACGGTCGGGCTGAGCAGAATGAAGATGACGCTCACGGGTTTCTGGTCGATCGCGCTGAAGTCGACCGGCTTTTTCAGAAAGACAAGGGCGATCTCCGGTTTGTCCACGGGCAACACAATGGGCGTGCGCGGGTGGGGGATGGCGACGCCGTTGCCCATGGCCGTGGACCCGAGCGTCTCGCGCGCCAGCAGCATGCGGAGCAGAAAGTCGCGGTCCACGCCCTCCGGGAGCCGGATGTGCCGGACGGCTTCGGCCATCGCCGTCTCCATCGAATCGCCCCGCACGTCGTAGTAAATGCCGCCTGTCCGCAGGGCGTCGGCCACGGTCAGCCGGGTCCCGCCGGGAGCGGTCCGGTCCGCGGCGAATTCCGCGGACACAGGGATGCCCGCGGCCGTGGCCCATTCCAGCAGTTCCGTCCGGTTGAAGCGAAGGCGGCCCTGCACGCGCATCGCCGGCAGACCGCTCCCCTCGATCCATTTGCGGATTTTCGACTCCGTGACATTCAGCAGACGCGAGGCGTCTTTCAGATTCAGTTCCATTCACGCATTCCATTCGATACCATTATTGAGCCCGAACCCGCGGACGCGCGGGTGCCCTGCAGTCGCCGCCGCTCCGAGAACGTCGGCGGTCCGGCCGGTTCGATCAGAAAATGCCGTTCCGAGGGATGGATCGGGATGGCCCTTGCACAGGGCCGCGGCTGCCGGTCGATGGACGGGAAGGGCTTTCGGCGCGCCGGGACGTCGCGCCGCTGGCCGCGGCGGGGCGAACGCTTCGCTCCGCCGCGCTTCAGTCCGGAATAATGCCCGCGGAAACCGACCCGGGGGCGCCTTCAGTCTTCTCTATATGAACATTCCAGAGGCCGGCCGGTAATGCCGGTCCGACAACCCCGGAAGCATCCGCAAAACTGTTAAGTTTTCAGCCCGCGGTCACAGACCGGTCGCCGGGCCGCCTTCCGACCAGTCTTCCTTCATTCCGTTCAACCGGTCCGTCAGGTCCGCGACCTCGTCCCGGATGCTCTGCAGCTCCCGGTCCGCGTCCTCCCGGTTCATGTACCCGGCCGATTCGCGCCGCAGGGATTCCACCTCGGCGTGCATCCGGTCGACATTGGCCGAGTTGTTCTCGATCTGATCGGCCAGCGCGTCGATTTTCCGTTCCGTCGAATCGATGCGTTTCTCGATCATGTCGATGCGGCGGTCCAGCTGCATCCAATCGTCCTTCCCGATCCCCGGGGCCGCTTCCCGGGCGGACATCAATCCCGCCAGTTCCTCCCGGGTCACGTAATTGGCCGGCGATTTTTTCGGAACCCGCTGAGAGCTTTTCTCTTTCCCGGCGTTCTGCGCCTTGGCTGGTTTCGGCGTCGCGGCTTTTTTGACCTGTTTTTTCGCCTTCGGCCGTGCAGCCGGTTTCTGCTTTGCGGCTTTAGCCATGAGTCGATCCCCCCGGAAATGGTTATGGGATTGGACAGGTTATTTCAAAAATAATGGATTTTTGGAAAAAGTCAACAGGCTTTTCAACAATATTGTGATTTTCATGCGGTTTTATTGTATGGACGAGGCAGGAATTACAAAGCCAGGACGGAGTGTCGAATGAAGAAAGTATCCTATTATAATTATTGGAATTGAGGATCAAATAAATGCGACGCGCCATTGAGGTGCGTCGCATTTTGAATACATTTTGAGCAGAACGCGAAAAACTACATTACTTCATTAAAATCATCTTCTTGGATATCGTCCTGTCTGCAGTTTGTAGACTGTATACATAAACCCCTGACTGCGTCGGTTCCCCCGAATCGCTGAATCCGTCCCAAACCAGCGCATGTGGTCCTGCCGGAAGCTTTTCCCGAACCAAGGTCCTCACCCTGCGTCCGATGACGTCGAAGACCGTGACCTCCGCCGGTCCTGCAGATGCCAGGCTGAACCGGATCGTCGTGGCCGCGTTGAAAGGATTCGGGTAATTGGCTTCCAATCCGAAGGATTCGGGCTTAAATCCGGGAAGACCCGAGTCCGGAGAGAAGGACGCGATCGCCTCGTCCATCCAGTCGAACCGGGCCGACAGCCAGTACTTCAGGTAGTTGATCTCATCCCTGTAGGAGCGAAAGGAATAAAAAACGGCAGGGACGGGCCAGAATCCCTCGCCGCGCTCGCCGGGTCCGGGCCACATCCCGAAATTCCGGGCCTGGGCCTCGGCCAGCGTGTCGGCCATGGCATCGACCAGCGCGAGAACGCTTTCCGTGGCGAGAACGGTTTTCCTCAGGGACTGCCAGCGGACGCGGACGCGGCTCCGGAAGGCCGGGTCCTCCAGGAGTTTTTTCCAGAAAAAGGGCGGCGGACTGTTGTCCGCCATGGCCTGCGGGTGGGACGTCAGATTGTCGATCTGCCAGTCCCCGGGGCCTTCCGCTCCGTAATAGTCCGCGTTGCCGACGCCCAGGTCCATGTCCCACACCGGGCCCGCGGCCAGCTTTCCCCCGCGGCTGTCCCGCTCCTTTGAGAAAAACGCGCTCAGCCGGTACCCGTCCACGTTTTTGGAGATCTCGTTGAGAATGAAGTGGTCGGCGAACGCGTCCGCGTCGATGAAGCAGGCCCAGCCGTTTTCCGGATCAGCCGCGTCCGGGCCGTTCATCGCGGTTTCGAATTCGCGGATGAAGCCGCTGATGTAGGCCTTCTGCTCCGGCCGGAGGACGTCGTCCGCGGGGTCGTGGTACTGATAGGAGACGCGCTGGAAGGCGCCCGGCCACGGCGGAACGGAGGACATGAAAAAATCATTCCCGGGTTTGTCAATCTTGACGATGTACCCGCCGGTGAGCGCGTCCCCGGCCGTGTCGTCCGCGTTCAGTTCCGCGACCGCGACGCGGTTCCGGTCGCGCTTGATCTTCTCCATCAGCACGTACACGCCCCGCGGCCGTCCGTTGAGAACCAGCTCGCAGAACCGCGTGCGGCTGGCGTATCGGCCCATGCGGTTGGAGAGACGGTACAGGAGCGCGTTCCGCATCAGGGAGCGGTCCACGTACGGGCCGTAGAGAACCCAGTCGTTCTCGCGCGGGAATCCGAGCAGGGGAACGTTCCGGCTCGTTCCGTCCGCGTTCCGGGTCTCGAGATTGTATGATTTCTTCGGATATCCGGAAGAACTCTGGCCGCGGATCTCCATGGCCGCGGGCCCGGAGTAGACGTTCGGCGGATCCGTGGTCCAGTTGCGGACGCCGGGGCCGCGGTCGATGACGGACAGATCCACGGTCGTGCGCACTTCAGGAGCCAGCGACCGGCCGCGGGTCCGCACGCAGACCAGGGGCAGGTTCGAGGAAACCGGCGGCGGGGGCGTCGTGTCCAGCTCCAGGGACACCCAGAGCAGAAAGTCCGGATCGCCAGGGGCCGCGTTGAAGCCCTGCAGGGCGAGGAGGTTCGTCCCGACGGCCAGTTCCGGGACGGACGCGGTGATGTCGAAGACGGCCGGCTCCGCTCCGGCCTCGTGGCCTGCCGTGGCCCTGGAGTTGTACCGGGCGTTCGGCGGCGCGTTCGCGTCCGCGATCCTGCGGCCGTTTAGGAAGGCGGTGAACCCGTCGTCGTAGCGGACCTTGAGAGTCAGCGACTGGGATGCGGCGGCCATGGCTTCGGTGACGGTGAAGCGGGCGCGCATCATCGCCGTCCGGTCCGAGCCCGCGGCATCCGTGACCATCGCGGCTTTAAGGTTCAGTCCGATCCATGGCGCGTACAGTCCCGAATCGTCATATCCGGCGCCGCCGGTTCCGTTCATCCACGCCGCATCGTCGAAATACGCATTCTGGCGCCACGCGGAATTCACGGTCGTGAGCGGCACGAGAATCCGTATCGGGCCGTCCCCGGGGACCAGCGGCACGATTTGGGACCGTCCCGCCGAACCGAACAGGAGAACGAGACAGAGGATTGCGAAAAGACGGCGCATGCGCGTTCCGGGGTTTCATGCACGCCGCCGGCGCGTCGGGCGGCGCGGTAACGGCCGGAGCTTCGTCCTCCGGCCGCCTTGGCGGTCAGTTGAGTCGGACGATTTTCCGGGTCCGGACCGAACGGTCCGTTTTCAGGACGAGCAGGTACATTCCGGCCGGGAGGTCGCCGGCCGTGAACGACACGGTGAGGCCGGCCGCGGCGCCCGGTCCCGGGCGGATCGTTCGGACCCTGCGGCCCAGGCAGTCGTACAGGACGAGAGAGGCGTTCCCCCCGTCCGGCTGGTCGATGCGAATCGCGGCGGAAGCCCGGAACGGATTCGGACGCACATCCAGCCCCGGTTCCGTTGAAGCACGCGGTTCCGCGGGCGCGGAAACAGCCGCGTCCGGCGCGGCCCAGTCCTTCCCGTCCAGGTTCCAGGCCGTCGGCGCGGCAAGGCCCATGTGGCGCAGGCCGATGACGGCCAGGTCCGCGGTCTTCGCGGCTTCAGACGCGTCGAAATCAAGCGTGCCCACTGTATCGTCCACGGCGATCCAGGTGGCGCCGGAGCCGGAGAGGGCGCCGTGGGCGGCCTGCGGCCCCGAATCCAGCGCCGTGTTTCCGGATCCGTCGTTCATGCGCCAGTACGCCGCCAGCGCCGCGGAGAAGGGATGGGTGGCATCCGTGGGCCGGATGTATCGGCCGAGAGGTATCGGCCGATTGTTCAGGCCGGTAGAAACCGGCCCGAACATCCACTCCCGCAGAACCGAATCGGGCAGGGCCGCGGACCACACCCGCACCTCGCTGACGTCGACGTCCGCGAAATCCGGACGGCCGGCCGCGGCGTCCTGTCCGATCGCGATCCCGGCGGACCCGTCCACGCTCCCGACGCCGGCCCAGTCCGCGGCCGCGGTGCGGATTCCGTCCTGCATGAGAACGAGACGGCCGCCCCGTTTGAAAACCGCGGCGATGTGGTGCCAGCGGCCGTCCGCGATCACGGGCCCGGACACGTTCGTCCGGCCCGAACCGTCGGCCGCGTTCACCCGCCACTTGCCCTCGTCAATGAGGTCGATGGAGAATCCCCGGTTGCGGTCCGACGATCCGTCCTTGTTGGAAATCAGGACCGGCCGGCCCGACCACCCGTTTGTGCGCACGCAGCATTCGATCGTGAAGCTCGCGTCCGCGCCGAAACGGAATGCGGGACGGTCAGGCACTGAGACGAAACCGCTGTGTCCATCGAGCCGGAGCGCCGATTCCGGAACGCGCCGGCTGTCCGTCACCCAGTCGTGCGGGATTTCCCGCGGCCGCGTGCCGCCGCCGGAGACGATGAAGAAGGTCCTCATTTCCTCGATCGTGGACCCGCCGTGGTGCGATTCGAGACCGCCGTGATCCGTCATTGCGATGACCATCCAGTCCTCGTCCGCGTACCCGGGCCGTGAACGCATTGCGGCCAGCACCTCGCCGACCCGGCCGTCCGTGGTTTCGATGGCGTTCCGGTAGGCCGGATTGTCCGGATCGAATCCGGACGCGTGGCCCTCGGAGTCGATGGCGCCCAGCTGGACGAGGAGCGCGGAAGGGTTTCCGCGGGTGAGCAGGTCCACCGCGCGATCGACCGTTCTTTCGTCCGACCAGTCCCCGGCCGCGGCGTCCGCGCCGTGCGGCATGGCGGTGTTCAGGTCCGGCCAGTAGACGAACCACCCGGACGAGAAATCCGCGTCAGCGTCCGCGTCCTTCAGCCTCCGGAACAGCATGGGATAGAGATCGAAACGGCTGTTGGCGAAGGTGTTGTCCGTGACCCCGTGCTTGCCGGCCCAGGCGCCGGTGAAGGCGGAGGACCAGCAGGGCCCGCTTTTGGTCGGAGGCCGGGAGAGCGCCCACCACGTGAATGCGCCGCTTTCGGCCAGGCCGGACAGATGGGGCGTTCGGCATCGCAGCAGGGCGTCGGGCCGGCACGCGGACGCGTCTGTCTCTTATACACATCTGACGCTGCCGACGAGTTCCGAA
>JAUCQC010000025.1 GCA_030372965.1 bacterium | reverse complement strand
GCGTCAGATGTGTATAAGAGACAGACCGGTGCCGGCGGCCGGACGGTCGGCCGGCGGGTCCTGCGGCAGGGTCACGGTGAACCGGGCGCCCGTCTCCCCCGCCGGACCCGCGACGATCGAGCCGCCGTGCAGTTCCACGATTTCCCGGGCCAGGGACAATCCGATCCCCGATCCCCCCGATTGTCCGCTGTCTCCCCCGCGGCCGCCCCTGTAGAACCGGTCGAAAATGCGGCCCCATTCGTCCGGGCCCACGCCGGGCCCGGAATCCTCGACTGTGATTTCCGCCGCTTCTCCGGCGGCCGCGGCGCGCACGGTCATGGACACGCTTCCGCCCCCGGGCGTGTACTTGAAGGCGTTGGAAAGCAGGTTGAAGACCACGGTGTCGAGCTTGTCCGCGTCGAACCGGGCCGGAATCACGGGCCGGTTGCTGCCGAACGTGAACGTGACCTGACGGTCCGCGGCCATCAAAGTGAACGTGTCCGCGACGCCGCGGCAGAAGGAAACCAGATCCGCCTCGCGGCGCTCCAGCGTCATCCGTCCGGCCTCGATCCGGTTGAAGTCGATCACCTGGTTCACCAGCCGGAGCAGGCGCTCCGCGCTCTTCTGCATGACGTGGAGCCGCGACTGGATCAGCGGCCAGTCCATGTTCCGTCCGGCCGCGGCGATTTCCTTCAGGGGCGCGAGAATCAGGGTCAGGGGCGTGCGGAATTCATGCGAGATGTTCGCGAAGAACCTGGACTGCAGGGCTTCGAGTTCGAGCGCCTTCTCCTTCTCCAGCGTCTGCTCGCGCAGGTCGCTGCGGAGCCGGACGAGATTCGACTGGTAGCGATGATAGCCGGCCAGCGCGGCGCCGGCGAGCAGCAGGTAGAGCAGGAGGGCCCAGGCCGACTTCCAGAACGGCGGATCGAGCGTGACGCGGATGGCCGCCTCGGCCGGGCCGGCCGGATTCCAGACGCCGTCCGTGTTCGTCGCCGCCACCCGGAACGTGTAGTCGCCCGGGTCGAGATTGGTGAAGGTCGCGGAACGGCCCGCGGCCGCGTCGATCCACCCGTCGTGGTAACCGTCGAGACGGTACCGGTAGCGTATCTTGCCCGGCTTGACGAACTCGGGCGCCGTGAAGAGCACGGTGAACATCTTGGCCTCGCCGGGCGACAGCCGGACGCCTCCGTCCGGAGAGGGCGTTTTCCGCACGGGCGCGGACGCCCGGTCGGATGGTTTTCCCGCGGCCATGACCTCCACGGCCGTGATGACCGGAGACGGTTCGGCCGTCCGCTCGGGCACGCTGTCCGGGTGGAAAATCGTGAAACCGGCGGTTCCGCCGAAAGCCATTTCCCCGCCCGGGAGCCGGACGCAGGATCCGTGGATGAACTCGTCGGCCTGGAGTCCGTCCTGACGCGTGTACACCCGGGTCTCGGCCGTCCCCGGATCGAAACGGACGAGGCCGGCGTTGGTGGAGATCCAGAGCCTGCCGCGGCCGTCTTCGAGAATGCCGTTCATGACTTCGCTGGGGAAACCGTTTTTCGCCCCGAAGCGGGTGAAGACGCCGGTTTTCGGGTCCAGCCGGTTCAGCCCGGCGTGCGTGCCGACCCAGATCCGGCCCCTGGCGTCCTCATGCAGCGCGTACACCCAGTTGTGGCTGAGGCTGGTGGAATCACGGTCCACGGACAGGTAGGAGGAGAATCGGCCGGTCTTTCCGTCGTAACGGCACAGGCCCACATAGGTGCCGATCCACAGTCCGCCTTCCCGGTCCTCGAGCAGGGTCAGGCAGAAATCGCTGACCGGGGTTCCGGAGGGATTCTCGGGGTCGTGCGTGAACCGCGTGAACCGCCGCCCGTCCGGCCGGTCGAGCCGGAACAGCCCCCTGCCGTTCGTGGCGATCCACATGCGGCCGCGTCTGTCCCTGATAAAGGCGCGCACCTCCCCGAATCCCGCGCCCGCCCGGTCCGGAATTCCCCTCGTCAGGGCCCGGAAACCGCCGGATTCCGGATAGAGTATGACGAGTCCGTCCAGGTAA
>JAUCQC010000024.1 GCA_030372965.1 bacterium | reverse complement strand
TGTTCGCGTCGTGTGCGGTCACGTTGACGCTTAAGGGCTTGCCGGCCGCGGGGTCGGCTATGGTTCCCACCGCTAAGTGGTCCAACGCGCGGTGGGTCACGTTTAAATAATTGCAAACGCCCGTGTGCGAGCCGGCGTCCGCGGCCGTGATGCGCACGTCGTTGCGGGCCTGGGTGATGGTCAGGGTCTGGGTCCGGACGCCGGCCGAGAACGCGCCGGTGACGGACGGCGAGACGGAGACCGGTCCGCCGCTCAGGTTCACGGTGCCCGTGAAACCGGTGGCGGTGTTGCCGTAGGCGTCCTGCGCGGTGAAGGTCACGGAAAAGCCCGCGCCCGCGGTGCGCGGGCTCGGAATGTCGGACAGCTTGAACGAGGCGACCGCGGCCGGAGCGACCGTGAAGGTTCCGGAGGTGCCGCTCTTGCCGGCTCCGGTCGCGGTGAGAAAATCGCCGGCGAGGGATTTCGTGACGGTGACCGCGCCGGTCCAGACGCCGGCCGCGAAGGTGACCTGCTGGGGCGTGACCGTGCCCGACTCGTCCTTGAGATTGACCGTGCCGCTGAACGCGGTCACGTTGTTGCCGCTCGCGTCCACGGCCCGGAGGGTCACGGTGAACGGGGACCCCGCCGTCTGGGACGCGGAGACGGACGAGAAAACGAAGTGATCCACGGCGCTGGCCGTGATGGAGAAGGCGTTGGAGGTCGCGGTGTGGCCCGACCCGTCGTCCGCCGTGAGATAGAGATTATTTTCCGTCTTGGAGATGGTCACCGGGCCTGTCCACGAACCGCTGTAGAAATTGCCGCTCTGGGCCGGAGTCAGGGTTCCCGAACCCGAGTAGGTGAAGTTCACCCGTTTTCCGACTCCGCTGAAGGCGGTGACGACGTTCTCGTTGATGTCGAACGCGGTGACGGTGACCGAAAAAGGCGTGCCGGCCGCTCCGTCCGCGACCGGCGTGAAGCCGAAATGGTCGAGGCCGGCCGCGTCCACGTTGAAATACCCGGAAAGGCCGGTGCGCCCCGAACCCGCGGCCGTGATCTGGATGTCCTGGCCGCTGGTCAGGATCGAGGCGTTGCCGGACCACGCTCCGGCCGTGAAGGCCGGCGTGACCGCCGTCCCTGTGGACTGGATTTCGAGGGACGCCGTTTTTTCGGAAAGCGTGACGGTTCCGGTGAAATCGGTTTTCACGTTTCCGTACGTGTCCTTCGCCGTGACCGTGAGGCCGAACCAGGCGCCCGAGGTCTGGGGGCTCGTGATGGGGTTGAATTCGAAGCGGTCGAGCACGGACGGATCCACCCGGAAATTCGCCGTGGTGCCGCTCTTGCCCGACGCGCGGGCCGTGATATTGTCCGCGGACGTCGTCTTGAAGACCTGCACGTTGCCGCTCCACGTGCCCGATGTGAAGGCCGTGGTCTGCAGGGGGGAGAGGGTGCCGGTGAGATCCGAGAGGTCCGCGGTCGAGACGAAGGACGTGACCGTGTTGTTGTAGGCGTCCTGGGCCGTGACCGAGACGGTGAAGGCGTTGCCCGCGATCTGGGACGCGCCGGGTCCGGTCACCGCGAAATGATCCAGCGGTCCGGGCGTCACCGCGAAGGAGTTGAAGGATCCGGAATCGAGAACGAGGTTCGCGGCGTCCGCGGTCTGCACGGTGACGGTGTAGGACGACGACACCGATGTTCCGTTCGTGATATTCGCGATCTGCACGGTTTCCGTCTGGCCCGCGGCCTGCGCCGTCCCCCCGGAACGGGCGATGGTCACGGTGCCGCCGGAGGCGGATTCGATCGTCAGGGTTCCGTCCATGGTGGACGACGAGGCGATGACCGCTGTGGACACGCTGAATCCGCCGGGATAGGTGACCCGGATTTTTCCGTCCGCGGGGATCGCGGTGGATGTGGTGAAGGTCGCCGTGTGTATGGATGCGGCTCCGGCGGCGGAACTGGAAGCGGACACGGACACGGAGACGAGCTGGGCCCGGGCGGAAACAGCCAGAAACAGGACCGGCAGCAGGAGTCGTCCGGCGGAAAATCGGAAACGCGGAAAATTCGGGCACCGGTGTTTCACGTGTGGAAAACCGTCCTTTCAAAAGCGAGATTCCTATCCAGAAGGTCCATATTTGCAAAGAGCATACCAGCCTCAGAATCACGGATAAATTCTTTAATAACAGCGCCGGCTTGTGGTCGGTTTCCGGCCGATTCCCGGTCCGTGGGCGTTTTTACCCCGGGCCGTCTATTATATATACTTTATCATGGAAATCGGGATCACCCGGTTTATCATGAATCATCCAATACGCGACTCCCCGATACGATCAGAATCCATACTCATTCATCGGCTGTGATGTTCCGTAAAATCCGGAGGAGTCCGGTCCGTAACCCCTTGATCCGTCTTGATTTTTCTTTCTTTTTTTCTTATATTTATCCGTTTATGATCCGGAAAATCGACATCATTACAGCGCTTCTGGTTCTCCCGTTTTTCTCCCAATCCTATCCGCAATCGAACCGGGTTGAGATACCGCTGGGATACGAAGGCGTTCCGACCGGCAGGGACGGCGTGCTTCCGTACCACCAGGAAATCCGCCCCCGGCTCGGTCTGGCCCTGAGCGGCGGAGGGGCGAGGGGCCTCGCCCACATCGGCGTGCTGAAGGTGCTCGAGAGAAACGGCATACCGGTCGACGGAATCGCGGGGACCAGCATGGGCGCGATCATCGGCGCCATGGCCGCGGTCGGGTATTCCGCTTCGGATATCGACAGCCTGGCGCGGATCACGGACTGGGGCGGCATCATCCGGGACGCGCCCCAGCGCCGCCAGCTCTTTCTCGGGCAGAAGGAACAGAGGTCACGGACCATCGTTCAGGTCCGGTTCGAAAGGATGGCGCTTGATTTCCGGCCCGCGGTGACGGCCGGCCAGAAGCTCACCACAGTGCTGACCGATATCCTGCTCCGCGCGCCAGCGCCCTATCCCGGCGATTTCAGCCGGCTTCCCATTCCCCTTCGCGTGGTGACCACGGACCTGCTGACCGGCGGCAAGGTTCTTTTCGGCGGCGGATCCCTGGTCGACGCCCTGCGCGGATCCCTGGCCATTCCGCTCCTGTTCACGCCCCTGGATACGGACCTCGGCCTGCTCGTCGACGGAGGACTCGTCGACAACCTTCCCGTACGCGAGACCCGGTCGCTCGGCGTGGATCGCGTCATCGCGGTGGACACGTCGTCCAAACTGCGTTCGCGGGAGAACCTGTCCGCGCCCTGGGAGATCGCCGATCAGGTGACGACCATCATGGAGCAGGATGCGATCGCGGCCGCGAAGCGGGAGGCCGACCTGGTCATCGAACCCGTTCTGGAGGGGATGGCCAACACCGATTTTTCGTCCATCGAAGAGGCCGTGGCCGCGGGAGAGAAGGCCGCGGAAGCGGCGATTCCGGTCATTGATTCCCTGCTGTCCGCATTCAAGCCGCCGGACGCGGAAACCTGGGTCCGGATCGCGGAATGCCGGTTCCTCGGGCTGAACCGGGTTTCGCTTCACGCGGACGCGCCTTTTTTCACCACCCCGGAACCCGGTCCGGCCCGGATTTCCGACCTGGTCCTGGCCGGACGCAGCCTGTATCAGAGCGGTTGCTTCCGGTCCGTGTCCATGTCCGTCGACACCGCCGCAGGGGTCCTGTTTTTCGACGTTGTCGAGAACCCGGTCATCGACAGCGTCCGCTTCGAGGGCAACACGGCTTTCACGGATTCCGCGCTTCTCTCCGTCCTTTCGACCGTGCCGGGCGAGGTCTTCAATCACCGGAAGGGCAGGGCGGACATCCGGGCGATCCGGTCGCTGTATCTCAAAGGCGGATATTCGCTCGCGGCCGTCGACACTGCGGAGATCCGCGGGAACACGCTGGTGTTCCGCATCGACGAGGGCCGCATCGACGGCATACGCTTCATCGGAAACGATCGAACGCGCTCCTTCATTCTGCGGCGGGAACTGCCGTTCCGGGCCGGCGACCTGTTCCGGGCCGCGGATTTTGAGCAGGGGCTGGACAACATCTACAGCACCGGGTATTTCGAGAATATCCGGTTCGACCTGGAATCGAAATCGGGGCGGCGCGTCCTGAATCTGCGGCTGAAGGAGCAGGGTTTCTCCCTGCTGCGCGCGGGTCTCCGGTACGACCTGGAGCGCAGGACCCAGTGCCTGCTGGAGGGCGCGGAGGAGAACCTGTTCGGCGTCGGCGCGGTCGCGTCCCTGACCGGTCAGCTGGGCCCCGTGGACCGGTCCGTCCGGGCGGCGTTCCGGGCCGACCGCATTTTCCAGACGCTGTTCACGGGCAAGGCCGCGTTTTCAGCCTCCCGGCAGGATTTCAACTATTACTCGGGTTTCGTCCGCACGGGGAAATACCGGCTCGGCGCGGTGCAGACGTCGTTTTCCATCGGACAGCAGATGAAGCGTTTCGGGACCCTTTCGGTCGAATTGCGGGACGAGCGTCTGGCCGTGCGTCCGCTCTCCGGATCCGGAGCGCCGCGGGAATCCGAAACACTCCGGAACATCGTCCTGCGGTCCGAGGTGGACACGCGCGACCGGCTTCCGTTTCCGAACGCGGGCAAGTACCACGTGCTGGAATACGAAACATCGGCCTCCTTTCTCGGAAGCGACGTGCCCTACACCCGGATGTTTTCGTCGATGGAGACGTACATCCCGGTCGAGCGCCGCATCGTGCTGCACCCCCGAATCCGCTGGGGCACCGCCGACCTGACCACGCCTTTCGCGAAGCAGTACCGGTTCGGCGGTATGGAATCGTTTTGGGGCCTGCCGGAGGAGGCCATGGCCGGCCGGCTGTTTTTCATTCTGTCCGGGGAGGCGCGATGGCGGGCGCCCTGGTTCCGGTGGGCGGAGAGTCATCTCTCGTTCCGGTACGACCTGGGCGGCGCGTGGCCCAGATATTTGGACGTCAAGGCTGAGGATTTCCGGCAGGGAATGGGACTCATGTACTCGGTTCAGACGCCGTTCGGTCCCATACAGGCGGCATTCGGGAAGCTGGATGGCGTGAAAAAAACGAGGTTCTATTTCTCGGCGGGGTACCGGTTTTAATCTCACCCGGAATGAAAAACAGCGGAACGGACGTTGATTCGAATGAAGGCGGGATCGACATCCCGCCTTTTTTCATGGTGTTCTTTTAAAGAGGATTCAGCACGGAGGAACACGGAGACACACGGAAGAAGAGGGGACACGGGGTGATGCCTTCATTCACATTCTGATGAACTCCCGGCTCTGGAAAGATGGGAATGAATGAATAAATAACCCCATTACTCTTTGGATCCGTGGCCTTCCGAGTCTTTGTCCGTGGTGGTTTGTTTTTGGAGATCCCGCGGAAAAGGCTAATCGAAATCCGCGGGCAGCGCCGGATTCCGGTGATGTTCGAAAATCCGGCTGATCTGCGAGGGAGTCGTCCTTCCCAGGGACAGCGGCGGAAGCTTATCCTCCCGGAAGAAACCGACTTCAGACGTTTCCCTGCTGGCCGACGCTTCTCCGCCCAGAAGATCGCACATAAAGAACAGCTTGTAGATCCGGAAGGGATGCGGGGGGACATGCCCGTGCAGCGTGCGGTCCCAGACCGCGATGAGACGGACGGGCCGGACGCTGAATCCGGATTCCTCCCGGACTTCGCGGGCCGCCGCTTCGGAAGGCGTTTCGCCCGTGTCCGCCCAACCGCCCGGCAGGCACCACCCCCCGTCCTGCCTTTCTCGGACCAGAAGGATGGAATCGTCCCGGATCACGGCGGCCCGGACATCCACCTTGGGCGTGGCGTATCCGGTCTGGCTGTCAAGCAGTCCGGCGATCCGGCCGGGATTGAAATCCGAACCCGCGGCCAGCATCTCCGAAGCCACGGTCCGGACCTCGGCATAGCGTTCCGTGTCATATTCATTCTCCGAAAACTCCAGGCCGACCTGCGCCAGGGCCTGAAGACGGCGCGCCCACTCCACCCATTTCCATTCCGATTGTCCGGACATGTCTTTCCTTTCCGTAAATTTAAGGAAAATAGCAAAATTCCCTTGACTTTTCAATGAAAATATCTGTCTCTTATACGCATCTCCGAGCCCAC
>JAUCQC010000023.1 GCA_030372965.1 bacterium | reverse complement strand
GTCATGGGCGGCGCCTTTCCGATCGGGCCGGCGCGCCGGCCGGCGGCCACGCGGACGCCAGCCCCCATCCCCGGCGCCGGCCGGGTGCGACGATGAGGCTCGCCACGGCCCCCAGGAAAATCCACTGGAAGGAGGCGGCGAGGAACAGGAAAACGAGCGTGACCGCGATGTTCCGGCTCTCCGGCGGCAGTCCGGCGTTCATCCCCCGGGCCGCGGTCCAGACCGCGGCCGCGGCGCCGAGGGCGAAAAAAACGAGGCCGGTGCCGGCGAAAAACCGGAGCGGGTTGCGCAGGTGCTTCAGGAACAGATTCAGGCTGGACAGGTCCATCAGCACGCGGAACGTCCGGGTCAGGTTGTACTTCGACCGGCCGTACCTGCGGGCGTGGTGCCGGACGGCGAGCTCGGAGATGCGGGCGCCCTCGACCCGCGCCAGGGCCGGCAGAAAACGGTGCAGTTCCCCGTACACGCGTATCCGCTCCACGACCTCGCGGCGGAACGCCTTGAGCGAGCATCCCGTGTCGTGCAGGCGCACGTCCGTCACCGAGCAGATCAGGCGGTTGGCGATGCGGGACGGGATTTTCCGGATGAAGAGCTTGTCCCGGCGGTGTTTGCGCCATCCGCTGACCACGTCGTATCCCTCGCGGACCTTTTCGAGCAGGGCCGGTATGTCCCGCGGGTCGTTCTGCAGGTCCCCGTCCATGGTGACCACGATGTCGCCGCGGCTCGCGCGGAACCCCGCGTCCATGGCCGCGGACTGCCCGAAATTCCTCCGGAGCAGGACGACCCGGAGCCTGCGGTCCTCGGCCGCGAGCCGCCGCAGGACGTCCCGCGTGCCGTCCCTGCTGCCGTCGTCCACGATCACGGTCTCGGTGGAGGGCCCGATGCGGTCCAGCACGTCCCGTATGGAGCGCACGAGAATCGGCACGCTCTCCCGCTCGTTGTACACGGGCACGACCACGGACACGTCGATCCTGCCGGCCCTCACGCGCTTCCCCCGGTCCCGGATGCCGCGGGGCGGTCCACGTGGCGGGTCAGCCACAGCTCCAGCACCATGAGCGCCCACAGCCGGTGGGCGTGGTTCTCCCTCTTTTCGATGTGCTCGCGCATCATGGCCTGCACGCGGCCGGGGTCGAACAGGCCCCGCCGCCGCACCGTCTCCTCGGACAGGAGGTCGGCCATGAAGGACCGGACCCCGGCGTGGTCGCGCATCCAGTTCTTCAGCGGGATGCTGTGGCCGAGCTTGTCCTTGCGGTGCACGATCGCGTGCGGGAGCAGGGGCTCGACCGCCAGTTTCTCGATGCGCTTGACCTCCGCGCCCCGGATCTTCAGGCGGGACGGCATTTGCGCGCACGCCTGCACCAGCCCGGGATCAAGCAGGGGGAATTTCGGCCGGATGCCGAAGGGCCGCACCAGCCCCATCCGGCTCAGGTAGAAGTGCACCACGGTCGCGTAATCCGCGGCCAGGGAGCGCGCCAGTCCGTCCGGGCCTTCAGCCTCTCGGTTGAAGGCCAGCATGTCCTCGAAAGGCGCGGTCCGGAACGCGTCCTCCCACCGGCCGGGCAGAATCAGGCCGGCCAGGTCGTCGGGCCTGTAATAGGCGCGCCAGCGCTGGGTGCCGAGGCTGGCCGGGAACCCGGCGCTCGCGGAGAAACGCTTGATCTTGACCCGCAGGTCCTTCTTTTGGTCGGAATCCCGAAGGCTCCGGCCCCAGGCGAAAACCGGCTTCTGCACCCAGGACGGGACGAAGCGGAGAAAGGCCGCGGCCCGGTCCGCCAGGTACACGGGGTGGCCGGCAAAGAGCTCGTCCCCGCCGTCCCCGGTGAACAGGTCGTCCACCTGTCCCTCGGCCTCGCGGCCGAGCAGAAGCGTCGCGATGTTGATGCCCGCGTCGCAGAACGGTTCGTCCTGCAGTTCCACCAGGCGCTCGAGGCCGAGCACGTCCTCGGGCCTGTACTCCACCAGCGTGTGGCGGGTGCCGAACGCGTCCGCCACCATTTGCGCGTAATGCGATTCGTCGAAAGACAGCCCCCGGCAGCGGAAGGAAAAGGTCCGGAGCCCCGGAACCTCCGCGCGGGACAGGAGCGACACCACGGACGAGGAATCGAGCCCGCCGCTCAGGAACACGCCCGTCCTGCGGTTCTTACGGACGCGGACGCGGACCGCCTCGGCCATCCTCTGCCGCACGTCCTCCGCCCATTCCGCCTCGGTCCGGAGGACCGGTTCCGTGAAACGCGGCCTCCAGAAGGGCCGGGTTTCGGCTTTCCCGTCCCGAAAAACCAGACAGTCGCCCGGCCGCAGGCGGCGGACGCCCCGGTACATCGTCTGGAATCCCGGGTTGTAGCAGAAGGTCAGGAATTTGGTGATCGTCCGGAGGTCCGGCTCCGGCCGGATCTTCGCCAGCCGGAGGACGAGCTCCGGGATGTTCGCGAATGCCAGACCGCCGCCGAGAGCCGCGTAATACACCGGCATGATTCCCAGGGGGTCTCCGGCCAGAACGCCGGTCCCGTCCGATCCGTCCCAGGCCGCTATCGTGAACGCGCCGTTCACGTCCGCGAACCCGTCGGGCCCCTTGCGTTTCCAGAGATCCCAGAGCCGCTGGGCTTCGGTGACGCCGGCCGTTTCTCCGGCCCCGAACCATTCCCCGGTCCAGACCAGGCCGCTTCGGCCGTCTTCGGACCGCCACGCCCGGGATAAGGCGTCCGGTTTCCCGTCCGGAGACAGACCGTCCGAAGTCAGCAGGGCCGAATCGGATTCGAACACGGCCGGCTGTCCCGTCGCCCGCACGTTCTCGAAAACCGGGCCGAGTTCACCCCGCAGTCCCGGGACTTCAGAATGTCCGAATACGCCGCACCACATGGGGGTTCGTCAATCCGCCTTGATCATTTTAATGGCCTGAACGCGGCCGCCGGACTCCAGGCGGCAGAGGTACACGCCCGCCGGGACCTCGCGTCCTGAATCGTCGCGGCCGTTCCAGTCCGCGCGGTACTCGCCCGCGGGCCGCCATCCGGTAGCCAGTTCCCGCACGCGCCGGCCCCGGACGTCATAAACCGTCAATCCGACGTCGCCCGGCCTGTCCACCCGGTACTGCACCGAGGTGCCCGGGTTGAACGGGTTCGGATAGTTCCAGCCCAGGCCGAATCCCGTGGGGGCCGGCCTTCCGCTTCCGACGCCGGTAACGACCGTCGGGGAGAGCGTCATATCCCGCTCGTTCAGGCTGAAACGCTCCCACACCACGGTCCCGCCCTCAGCCGTGCACCGGAATCTCAGCTTTAAGAACACACCCGCCGCGTTCACCGGACGCGCCCCGTACAGCGCGATCTTCCACAGTCCGTCCGAAGGACCGCCGGTTTCCGTCTGATACCCCTCCGTCAGCTCCGTCGTCTCGACGCCTTCGAACGTCAGGCCCGACCCCTCCAGCCGGAACCACACGTCCGCGGCCACAAGGCCCGAATTCTCCTCCACGGTCAGCGGGATTTCCACGATTTCCCCGGACGCAGCCGCCCCGATCCGTGACGGCACGGCCGCCATGCCCGCGCCCGCCTTTGGGGCGCCGGACGTGGAACCCCAGTTCTCGCTCGCGTCCCCGATCACCCAGCACGCGAAATTCTGGTTCTTGTAGCCCCTGTCCATCACGGGGTACGTGTATTTGCCGGGATTGAACCGCCAGCGGCCGACCTTCGAAGCCGGGTCGTTCTTTTTCCCGACCGCGTACCGCGCGATAAAAGCCGCGTCCAGCGCGTTCACGTCGAGGCTGGAATCCGCGTCCGCCGCCATCTTCTGCGTGGCGGAGAGTGTGTCCAGGCCCGCGCACATCAGCAGCACCAGGGAAGCGTCATAGGCCGTGATCACGCCGGCGCCGAGGTCCTCCGCGGCCGGTTTGGACGGGGTGACGGTCAGGTTGGTGACCCCGTAATTGATGGGGTAAAAGCCGTAGAGGCCCGCGACGTCGGTGTAATCGGTCTGGTTCAGGGATCCGGTCATCTTCACCGCGGCCTGAATGACGGGCCGGCCGGTGCGGATATGCTTCGCCGTCCCCTCGACGGACACGACGCCGTACTGCGTCGAGTTCTCCTCCCGGATGGTCATGAACTGGTCGGCCATGAGCCCGATCCATCGCTGGACGATGCCGCTCGGCCAGTGGATGCGGACGGAGTCCACGGTGACGCACGACCCGAGGCCGAAATGCACGTTGAAGCTGTCGGTCTTGTAGCCGCCGCCGCCGAGCACCTGCCGCATCTGCTTCTTGCCGCCGTCGTAGTAGAGCACCACGCGCGCGCCCACGGCCATGAAGTTCGACTGCACGCCTTCGAGCTTGAACTGGATCCAGTGATTGTCCCCCCCGTCGTTCATGAACAGGGTCGCGGAAATGCCCTCCAGCACCGGCCCCTTGGTCATGTAGATGTCCAGGTACCCGTCGCGGTTGTAGTCGCCGATCGGCGTGCTCCAGTACCACTCATAGTCCTCGCGAACGCCGGCCGCGGCCGAGCACTCCGTGAACGTGCCGTCGCCGTTGTTGTTGAACAGCAGGAGCCGCAGGCCGTTCCGGGTGATGATGAACAGCTCCTGGTCGCCGTCATTGTCGAAATCGCCCGTGGAAAGACCGCCGCCGAACACCGAGCCCTCGCGGAAGACAACGATCGAGTCGACCCCCGCCGCATGCGCAACATTCGAGAAAATGTTGGAGCCATTGTTCTGAAAGAGCTGGCAGGCGTAGGCCTGCCTGCGGACGAACAGGTCCCAGTCGAGGTCATTGTCATAGTCGAAGAAAATGGCGCCGACGTTGTAGCTGTCGATGGGGATGTTGAAACGCGCGGACTCCCACCAGAGCGTGCCGTTCCCGTTGTTGCGCAGGAGCATGGAGGCTGCGTCATACCTCGGCACGTAGATGTCGGTGTCTCCGTCCAGGTCAATGTCGGCCATGGCGAATCCGTACAGGTCCTTGAAGGTCGGCGCGTGGCTCCAGAGGTCCGCCTCCCGTGTCCGGTCGTAGAACCAGCCGTTCCGGTCGTTGCGGTACATGAGAAAGAGCGTGTTGTCGTCGCCCTGCGGATAGGAGTCGCGCGTGCCGAACACGTCGACAAACCCGTCGTTGTTGTAGTCGATGAACGCGATGGACCGGCAGTGAAAGGTGCGGGCGTTCACGTCCAGGCCGCATTTCTGGTCGACGAAGGTGCCGTTTCCCAGATTCCGGTACATCAGCGCCTTGTTTTCCTGGTTGCCCATGCCGATGAGCATGTCCGCGTCGCCGTCGTTGTCGTAGTCCGCGACCGCGAACCCCTGCGCGCTGGGGAAGAGGTATCCCTGCACGCCGGCGGCGGCCGTGACGTTCTCGAACAGGCCCTGGTTTTTCGGATTCTTCAGAAGGGTGTGCGGGAGGTTGATCCAGTTCCCCTCGCTGGTGTTGTGGACCACGAAAATGTCGTCCCACCCGTCGTTGTTGTAGTCCACGAACCCGGAACCGTGCGTGTTGCAGACCACCACGGTGTTGGTGGCCAGCCCGACGTCCGTGAAATGGAACGGCCCTGAGCCGGCGGCAAAGCCGGTCGCCAGGAGGCATGCGCCCGCCAGGCACAGGCGGCTGTTTCCCGCGAGAGTGATCATGTCACGCTTCTCCTGTCTGGTGTGAACGGCCGTCCCGCATGGGAATCCGGGTCATGGTGTACCCGGCCTCCGGGTGAATGGTCCGCGTCCACCTGAACATTTTTGCAAACAAAGCCCCGGCCGCGGGCAGCCGCTTGAGGCCGTCCAGAAAGCGGGCGGCTGAACGGTTCCAGTCGAACGGCGGCTTCGCGTAATCATACGCGTGCAACGGCTGGTAACGGTCCTCGAATCCGAACCGCTTCACCAGCATGTCCGGATGCTGGGACTCGAAAGCGGCGATCATCCGCTTTTTCGTCCTGAGCTGGCCGTCCGTCATGCGAAGGCGGTACACGGGATCCGGCAGCACCGGCTCCGGCGGATAACCGTCTCCCGCGAACGGGACAAACCGGAGCAGTCCGGCCAGTATCTTCTCGGGCGTCGCGCGGAATGACAGGAAAAAATTGTACTCCGGCGATTCGAACACGCGGCCCTTGAATCCGGTCCGCCGGACCGCCTCGGCCGTCATGTAATTCACGACATCGTGCTGGTAATGGCCGCCTTCGTAAAGCGGCGTAAAAATCGTTCCCGGTCCGTGATTCCGTATTTCCTCTTCGAGGAGGCCGATGCAGGCGTCGATTTCATCCCTTCCGGTCAGGCCGGTCAGGGAGGGATATTCCAGAAACCGGATGTCCGACTCCCCCACGCCTGCCATGGCCCAGGCGGCCAGCGCCTCGGACCGCCTGGCCGGGCTCCCGTTCTCCATCCCGTCGGTCACGTAGAGGACGCGGACGGCTCCGCCTTTTTCTCTCGTCTGGATGCCGTATCCGCCCGCGATGGCGACGCAGTCGTCCTGATGGGGCGCGACGATGAGGATGTCCTCTCCGCCGGCCTCGAGCGGAACGAATCCGCGGTTCCGGATCCGGACCCGAACCCACACCAGAAAAGCGGCCGCGAGATAAACCGCGTACGCAGACGCGAGGACCGCGATCAGATTCCAGAACGCGTGAGAAGTCATCGGCCCGGCGTTCCGGTCACTGCATCTTGACCATCTTGATCGCGCGGACGCGTCCGCCGGATTCCAGTCGGCAGACGTACACGCCAGCCGGCGCCTCAAGCCCGGACGCGTCCCTGCCGTCCCAGTCCGCGCGATACGCGCCGGCCGGCCGCCAGCCGGCCGCCAGCTCGGCGACACGCCGGCCCCGGACATCGAAGACCGTCAAGCCCGTCTCGCCAGGCTGGTCCAGCCGGTAATGAACCGATGTCCCCGGATTGAACGGGTTCGGGTAATTCCGGTCCAGGCCGAACCCCCGGGGAACGCCGCTCCTGTCTCCGATTCCGGAAACCACGGTCTCCGGAAGCCGCGTCTCGCGCTCATTCAAGGCGAAACGCTCCCACACCACGGTCCCGCCGTCATCCGAACAGCGGAATCTCAGTTTCAGAAACACGCCCGCTCCGTTCACCGGCCGCGGCCCGTACAATGCGATCTTCCACGGGCCGCCGGACGGGCCATGCCATTCCGTCTGGCGCCCTTCCGTCAGTTCCGTTGTCTCCACGCCTTCGAATGTCAGGCCTGACCCTTCCAGCCGGAACCACACGTCCGCGGCCAGAAGGCCGGAATTCGCCTCCACGGTCAGGGGGATTTCGACTGTCCCTTCGGATGCGGCCGCCCCGATCCGCGACGGCGCGGCCGCCATGCCCGCGCCGGATTTCATCGGGCCGGGCAAGGCCCCCCAGTTGCCGCTGACGTCGCCGATCACCTGTCCGGCGAAATCCCGTCCGGTCAGGGGTTCGGTGATGAACGGAACGGACAGGCTGTCCGGGGTGAAAAGCCATTCCCCCGCATGCGACACGCCCGGGTCCGTCAGGCCCACGGCGTGCCGGGCGATCAGGGACGCGTCCAGGACGCTGAGCGTGTCGTCCCTGTCCGCGTCCGCTCCTTTCCGCCTCGCCGTTCCCATGGTGTCCAACCCGACCAGGGCGCGGAGAACCAGGGCCGCGTCATAGGCCGTGATCACCGTGTCCCGCACATCCTCGCCCGCGTTTCTCTCGGGCTTCAGGACGAGATTCTCCCCGCCCGAGGGAACGGGATCAAAACGGTATCCGCCGTTTTCATCCGTCGTGTCCGAAGCGGACACGGCCCCCGTCAGCCGCAGAACGGTCCGGGGAATCGGCCGTCCGGATGGCGCGTGCCGGACCGCGCCTTCGATGAAACAATTCCCGTACCGGAGATTCGGATCGCCCTCGGTGATTGAAATGAACTGGCCCGGCGCGATTCCCGTAAACTTCTGAACGGTCCCGGCCGGCCAGTTAATGATCAGGCTGTCCACGACCGCGGCGGAGCCGAGCCCGAAATGCGTCCAATAGCTGTTGGTCTTGTAACCTTCGCCGCCCAGCACCTGGCGCATCTGCTTTTTCCCGCCCGCGTACAGGACCAGGCGGCTGCCGACCGCGGACCGGTTGCTGGTCACCCCGGTCAGGTGAAATTGGATCCACTGATTCGAAGAGAAGGCGCCGCTGGTGTTCCTGTACAGGTGCCCCCCGCCCCCGGGATCGGAGGAATTGCTCCTGGCCATGTACACGTCGAGGAATCCGTCATGGTCGTAATCCGCGACCGGCGCGGTCCAGTAGTCCCAGAGGTCCTCCCTCAGCCCGGCGGACTCGGCGATTTCCGTGAACGTGCCGTCCCCGTTGTTGCTGTACAGCAGGAGTTCCATGGCCCACCGCGTGATCACGAGCAGGTCGACGTCGCCGTCATTGTCGAAATCGCCCGCGGACAGCCCGCCGCCGAACAAATTGTCGCTGACGTACTGGACGGTTTGATTGACGCCCGCCGACGCGCCGACTTCGGTGAACCGTCCGTTCCCGTTGTTCCGGAACAGCAGGGCGGGCCTGAACGCGCGGCGGACGTAGAGATCCCAATCCCCGTCATTGTCGTAATCGAAAAACACGGCTCCCACGAAATAGGTTTCGCCGTAGGAGGGAACCGGGAATCCCCGGTCCAGGAATTCGTCCTGAAGCTTTCCTCTTCCGTCGTTGATGAGCATCACGGAGGGCGCTTCGCGGCGCGGCACGAAAATGTCCTGATCCCCGTCCAGGTCCACGTCGGCCGTGGCGAATCCGTACAGGTCGCCGGGCGTGGCGGGGAGGTTGCCCAGACCCGCGTGGCCCCGCTCGAATGCCCAGCGGCCGACGTTCATGTACGTGACCACCAGCGGCAGTTCAGGCGGATACTCGGGCAGTCTGGAACAGGCGATGAAGAACAGATCCAGGAGGCCGTTGTTGTCGAGGTCGATGAACGAGACGCCCCTCGCCCGGTAGGTGTAGGCGCCGTCCAGCTGGCCCACGTCCGTCGAATTGAATGTGCCGTCTCCGTTGTTATGGTACACGAGCGCCTTGTCGTAATTATTCCCGCAGGCGACCACCATGTCCATGAAACCGTCATTGTCGTAGTCCGCTGCCGCGAAGCCCTGCGCGGACTGGGTGAACAGGCCCTGGACTCCCGCCCGGTCGGCGACATCGATGAAGCTTCCGTTCTTCTGATTCTCCAGCAGGGCGTGCGGAAACGATCTCCATGAGCCGACGCTGGAATTGTGCACGACAAAGATGTCGTCCCAGCCGTCGCCGTTGTAATCGAAGAATCCGGAACCGTGCAGGTTGACCCGCACCACGGAATTCGTGGATTCGCCCACATCGGAGAAGGAGATCTGGGCCCGGGCCGGTTTGAAAAACGTCACACAACACATCCAGACCAGAGCCCGGATCCATTTTTTGACTGATTCGCTGCGGTTCATGACCTCTGATTCTGCCTGGTTATCCTCTGAAATATAAGCCTTCTATATAAAAAAACCAAACACGCGTTCTGGATTTATTGATAAATTTTTGATTTATCTGATTTTGATGACCTTTTTGCCGCTCGTCCTGTCCCCGGCCGTCATCCGGATGACGTAAAGTCCGGACGGCGCGTCCATGCCGGAAGCGCTTCTTCCGTCCCACTGAACGCGGAATCGGCCCGCGTTTTCCCGCCCCTCGAACAGGACGGCCGTTTCGCGGCCGTACACGTCCAGCACGCGGATCGAGACCTCTTCGGGCCGGTCCAGGCCGTATTCCACGGTCACGCTCGGGTTGAAGGGATTCGGATACACGCCGCTCAGACCGAAGTCCGAAGGTCCGTTGCCGCGGGTTCGCGGCACGGCCGACGTGTCGTGCGAGGCCGTGTCCGGACGCACGATCCGGACGGCGGTGATTCCGCCGGCGGCCGGGCGGTCGTCAAATGCCATCCCGGTCCACCCGATGTTGAATCGCTCCGGCCCGCCCGGTTTCAGTTCGAATCGCAGAGCCGCGAACGGGCCGTGCCTCTCCACGGCTTCCGCCGCGAACAGGGCCGCGCGTACCGTCCCTCTCGGGGATTCCCAAAACGCCAGGGTCAGGGCGTCCAGGGTGTCCGGTTTCTTCGCCTCGATGAACGAAACGGCGGTCGTGTCGTAACGGACCTCCATGCACGCGGAACGGAAGGCGAACCCGGCCGGAGCGGAAAGGGCCGCTTCCAGAAAAACATCGCCCGTGTCCGCGGTCAGCGTGTCCGGGAACAGCCCGGACGCGTTCAGTGAATCCGCGGACCGGTTCCAGTTGCCGTCCGCGTCGCCGATCACGACGGCCGTGTAATCCTCGTCGTGGAAGGACCGGTGCAGTTCCGGATAAATCCGGAATTCCGGGATGAAGCGCCAGCGGCCCACGGGCGCGGTTCCGTCCGGAATCGCGCCGACCGTCCACGCGGCGATGGCCGCCGCGTCGGCCGGCTCGATCAGTCCGTTGCCGTCCGCGTCCGCGGCCGCCTGCCGCTCGGCCGGAAGCGCCTCTCCGGACAGATGCCGCATCACCTCGGAAGCGTCCAGGGCCGTGACCGTCGCGGGCCCGACGTCCTCCAGAACCGGCTTGAAAGGCCGCACCTCCAGATCGGACACCCCGTACGGCAGAGGCGCCAGCTGATAGAAACCGGCCCCGTCGGTCCGGACCGTGTCCGCCGCCGGCCCCCGGGCCTCGACGCGGACGCCGGAAACGGGCGCGCCCGAGGACGCGTACCGCACGCGGCCCTGAATGGAGAGGTCCAGGCCGTAAATGACGGTCCGGCCGCCCCGCGCCGGGTTTTCATTCAGCTCCAGCGAGGTCCACTCGATCGCGGCCGGGGGGATGGGATACCGTTTCAGCCGGAACGAGATCCCAAGCAGGCCGGCCTCCGGAGAAATCGGATCCGCGGAGTACAGGGCGACCGACACGCGGCCCCGGACAGCCTCGGCCGCCGCCACCCGGACGCCGCCGGCCTGGCCGGCCCCGGACGCAGCGTCGAAAGCCAGCGCGGTCGTGTCGTATTCGAACGCGCAATTGGCGGACGGCAGATCCTCCCGGCCGCCGGTTCCCAGCG
>JAUCQC010000022.1 GCA_030372965.1 bacterium | reverse complement strand
GCCGCGGCCGCGCCGGACAGGGCCAGGCCCGACGCCCAGGGCATGGGCTCGCGTTCCGGCCGGAGGGTCCCGGTTTTCGCGAGAACGGACCTGAAGAAGGAGCCGTCCAGGCCGAAGCGGGGTTCGGCCTTTCCCAGACTCTCGAAGAGACGGCTGTACTGGTTGACCGTCTCTCGGCAGGCCGGGCACGCGGCCAGGTGACGGGCTGGAAGGCCGGCCTTCAGGCCGGCCAGCGAGCCGGATTCGGAGCGGCTGCGTTCAGCGATGGACTGCAGTTCCGCGTCGCTCAGATGTTCGTTCCGCACAATTCCTCCTTCGGGACAACGGCCAGGAGCCGGTTCTTCAGCAGGCGTCTTGCACGGAACAGCCTGTTCTTGACCGTGCCTTCGGGCATGTCCATTGCCCCGGCGATTTCCGTGATCGGCATGCCGTCCAGATGGAACAGGGTCAGTATCAACCGGTAATGGACAGGCAGGCGGCCGATTTCGCGGTGCAGGCTCGAAACCAGGTCCGGATCCGGCCCGCCGTCCGATTCCCCGGACGCGGCCGTGTCCGCCGGCCCGCCGTCCGGCAGACCCGCGTCGGTCCACGACACCGGTTTTTTCTTCTCGAGATAATGGACGCAGGTGTTGACCGCGATTCTGGCGATCCAGGTGGAAAGGCGGCTTTCGCCGCGGAAGCCGTCGAGCCCCGCGTACACTTTCAGGAAAATGTCCTGGCAGAGGTCCTTCCGGTCCTCGTGATCGTCCACGGACCGGGCCACGATGTGCATGACCAGACGCGCATGCCCGGCCATCAGCTCCGAAAAGGCGTCCTTGTCCCCGGCCCGGATGCGGGCGAGGAGGCGTTCGCTGTCGTTTGGGCTTTCGGGCTTCACATCCTATTAGACCGGTTTCGGGCCGAAAGGTTGCAGGTTATTTTTTTCGCCTGGGATGCAACCTTCGCGTTCTTTGACGGTCTATTCATTCAGAGACACGGAAACCGAAACCAGTCATCCAATACAAGGAGACCGACATGGAACACTTCAACCTCGAACCCGTTCTGGTGATGGGCGTCATTTTCTGGGGGATCATCGCCATACTCCGTGAAGTGTCCCAGAACAAACTGCGGCACCGCATCGTGGACAAGGGCATGGATCCGGCTGAAGCCGGCGCCCTGTTCCGCAGCGCCTCGGCCGCGCCCCGGTGGACCAGCCTGAAGTGGGGCATGGTGCTGACCGGCATCGGGCTCGTGCTCCTGATCGGCCAGATTCTCCCGGTCGATTTTTCGGAGGAGGCGGTGATCGGCGCCATGATGGTGGCCGCGGGCCTGGCCCTGCTGGCGTTCCACTTTGTGATGAGCAAGGCCGTCGGGGCCGGACCGGACGCCGGCGAACCCGCGGGCAGGGCGGAGGGGAGGAAGCGGTAGAAGAAAGCGGACTCAGAAAAGGCTTCGGGAGGCTGTACAGCCTCCCGAAGCGCCCCCATGAAAAGAAAAAGCCCCGTGTTGAAACACGGGGCTTTTTGTGATATATGAGCGAACAGATAATTTTATTGGATCCCCAACTGCCTTCGAATCAGGTCAGCCAGGCTGTTTCTGATCTCAGGATGTCTTGGAACCGGGGCGATCCGGCCGTTTGACGGGTTCATGTAAATATCATGCCTGCTTTCGTGCCGTTTCGGAATACATCCGGCAGCTACCAATTCACGTATGAATTCCTTTCTTCTCGCAATTCAAATTCTGTCTCTTGGACGGAGGAGGATGGCTGATAGGTTGGGGCGCTTTCGCGCACCATCATGCGATAGGCGTCGCGGATATTCTCCTTCAATTCGTCGAGCGTTTCGCCCTGGCTGAAAACGCCCGGTATTTCTTTTATTTTGCCGACATACCAGTCGTTGTCGAGCCAGTATTCAAGGGCGAATGAGCGCGGCATGACACGGTCCTTTCCTTTCAACAGACGATAAAAACATATGAAAATCGAGGTCATTGTCAAGGCGTTTTCATGCCGGTGAAACCCGAAAGGGCAAATTCCACGGTCCGCAGCGGGGCCGAAAAAAAACGGAGATGATGAAATCCTCTCCGTTTTTTTAAGACTGTTTCGGCCGATTACGACTTCTGCTTCTTCGGCATGAACCGGAACGTGTAGAAGACGCCCATGATCAGCAGAAGGCCGCCCCACCAGATGCCCGCGTGCAGTTCGTTCAGGACCACCGGGTTTGCGGGGGGATTGAAGTAGCCGTAAATGCCGGCGCCCAGGATCATGATTCCGTACACGTCCAGGAGCAGTCCGATCGCGAACCAGATCGAAAACGGATGTTGTTTCGCCATGTTTCACCCCTACCAGAATAGGATGTTCAGGATCACGAAGACCGCGGCCACCACTCCCGCCCAGAAGATGGAGCGCTTGTAGAACGGGAAGTGCCCCTCGGACGGAATCTCGGTCTGGCCGTAGACCAGTCCGGTCAGTTCCTTGTCGGGCTTGGGCTTGGTCAGCAGGCTGACCACGACCGTGACGACCACGCAGATCACCCAGCACCAGAGCGCGCGGTACAT
Organism: bacterium; assembly: GCA_030372965.1. Lineage (GTDB taxonomy): Bacteria > Zhuqueibacterota > QNDG01 > QNDG01 > DTFT01 > JAFGAX01. The sequence continues at coordinate 26,842 of JAUCQC010000022.1, read as the reverse complement.
GTTCTCGGCCATGTCCGAGATGGGCGCGATCGGCACGGAGGTGCCGGCCGGTGCCGCCGCCTTCAGGGCCATCCAGTCCTTCATCGCGCCGTGCGCGGACGGGGAGAAGGCCATGTAGGCCAGAAACGAGGCGTCCACGAACTTCACCCAGGCCCACATCCCGATCGACGACAGCGTGCCCGCGAGCAGGCCCCAGAATCCGCCCGCCGGCGTGGCCCGCTTCCAGAGCATGCCGAGGATCACCGTGCCGAACAGGGGCGCGATGAAGAAGCTGAAGAGCGCCTGCACGTAGTCCATGATGCTCTGGAACTGCATGACGAGATAGGCGGTTCCGATGCTGACCAGCACGCCGAGCAGGGTGGTCCAGCGGCCGACTTTCACGTAGTGCGCGTCAGACTTCTGCCTGGCCAGCGGACGGTAGATGTCGTAGGTCCACACGGTCGCGAACGCGCTCACGTTGCCGGCCATGCCCGACATGAAGCCCGCGATCAGGGCGGTGATGCCGAGGCCCAGCAGGCCAGGCCCGCAGTACCGCGCGAGCATCAGCGGGAGCACCTCGTTGTAGCTGTGCCCGCCGGTCGCGATCGCCTCCGCCTCCCCGACCAGCTTGAAGGGCAGGACGCCGAGGCCCAGGAGGCCCGGAAGGATGACGATGAAGGGGACGCACATCTTGAACGCCGCGCCGATGATCGGCGCCAGCTTCGCGGACCGAAGGTCCTTGGCCGTCATCACGCGCTGGACGACCAGGAAGTCCGTGGTCCAGTATCCCATCGAGATGATGGCGCCGAGGCCGAACACGATGCCGATCCAGTTGATGCCCATGGGATTGTCCGAGAAGGAGCCCATGGTGCGCCAGAGATGGGTGTAGTCGCCGCCGGGGAAGTTCTGGTGGATGCGGGCCACGAGGCCGCTCCACCCGCCGGCTTCCACGAGGCCGATGATGGGGATCAGCAGGGCGCCGAGCCAGATGAGGAAGAACTGAAGCACCTCGTTGAAAATCGCGGAGAGCAGTCCGCCGAGCATGACGTAGGCGGCCACGGTGAGGGAGGACACCCAGATGCTGAAATGGATGTCCCAGCCCAGAACGACCTTCATCACGAGGGCCATGGAGTACATGTTGACGCCGCTCATGAACACGGTCATGAGACCGAACGAGACGGCCGACACCGAGCGCGCCCCCTCGCCGTACCGGAGCTGCAGGTAGCCCGGGACCGAATGGGTCTTAGAGATGTAATAGAACGGCATCATCACCACGGCGAGGAACAGCATCGCCGGGATGGCGCCGATCCAGTACCAGTGCGTGGCCAGGATGCCGTACTGGTAGGCCGATGCCGCCCAGCCCATCAGTTCGAGGGAGCCGAGGTTTGCGGCGACGAAGCTCAGACCCGCGACCCAGGCGGTCATCTCCCGTCCGGCCATGAAGAAATCCTCGCCGGTTTTCGTGTACTTCTTGAGCATGACCCCGATTCCGATGACCAGCAGGAAGTAAACGACGATGATGAGCACGTCGATGGTGCTCATCTTCAGCAGCGAGCCTGATGCTCCCAGGTTCGCCGCGGCGCAGAGTGCCAGGTGACCGATCATACGCGGTTTCGCCTTCTGTTATGAGAGTGGGGGTGAAGGGAAGCGAACTCCGGACAATTTATAACTGCGGGAACACAATGTCAAGGGGGAAATCGATTAAGGTAACGATGAAGAATCCGACGCCGGCAGAGGGAGATTCATGGAAAACCGGACTATGGGAATCACCGATCAAAAACCGGTTGATTTCAAACAAAACTTTCATAAATTGCCTCATATAATGGAGTTTACCCTTCAGGGTTCCATCAGTAAAGAATGAAAGGCTAAAGCCTTAATTCCGTATTGAGATCAGAAAAAGTGCCCGGCACCTCCAAGGTGCCGGGCACTTGAAGGCCCATGTAAAGAGGTAACACATGACGTGCAGGCTTCGCGCGGTATCGGGCGTCCTGTTCACGGCCGCCCTGATTCTTTCATGCCACCGCGGCACTTCCGACCCGTCCCTGGCGCTGCGGCCGGACCGGCTCCGGTGCGAATCGCTGCGCAATCCCGAGGGCATTTCAGAACCCGCGCCCAGGCTGTCCTGGTCCCTCCGAAGCGCGACCCGCGGCCGTTACCAGACCGCGTACCGCATCCTCGCGGCCGCGTCCATGGAGGCGCTCCGGCAGGACCGGGGCGATGTATGGGACTCGGGGCAGGTTCCGGCGGTCCGGACGGCCCATGCGGTTTACGCCGGACGTCCGCTCCGGAGCGGGGAGCCCGTGTACTGGAAGGTCAGGGTCTGGGACGAAAACGGAAGGGAATCGGACTGGAGCGACCCGGCCTACTGGATGACCGGGCCTCTGGAGTCCTTCCGGTGGAAAGCGGAATGGATCGGGATGGAAAAGCCCATGGCCGGCGACAACCCGGCGGGCCCGCGGCCGCGCTGCGCCGCGAGAATGCTCCGCAGGGAATTCGACGTGCCTGCGGGCCTGAAGCGGGCGGTCGTCTTCTACAGCGGACTCGGGCTGTGCGAGCTCAGCCTGAACGGCCGGCGGGTCGGGGACGAGGTGCTGTCGCCCCCGCTCTCGGATTACACGAAACGGGTCTTCGCGGTCACGCACGACGTCACGTCCCACTGCGTTCCCGGCCGCAACGCGATCGGCGTCACGCTCGGCAACGGCCGCTATTTTCCGCCCAGGTCCGACGGGGGCGGCGCCCCTCCGCCGTATCCCAAACTCATTCTCCACCTCCGCCTCGAACTGGAGGACGGCTCGATCCGCGAGATCGTCAGCGACACGACCTGGAAACTCACCGCGTCCGGCCCGATCACGGCGAACAACGAATTCGACGGGGAATCGCACGACAGCCGCAGGGAAATGCCGGGATGGGACAGCCCCGGGTTCGACGATTCCGGCTGGGCGTCCGCCCGCCGGGTCGCCGGTCCGGCCGGACGGCTGACCGGCAGGCCCATCGCGCCGATGCGGGTGATCCGGACCCTGAAGCCGGCGCGGCAGACGGCCGGCCCGAAGGGCGCGTTCGTCTGCGACATGGGCGAGAACGTCGCGGGGTGGGCGCGGATCACGCTGCGGCGGCCCAGGCCCGGCGCAGCGGTCCGGCTCCGTTTCGCCGAGACCCTGAGGCCGGACGGCGGGCTGGACACCCGGAATCTGCGCACCGCGGCCGCGGAGGACACGTACATCTGCCGGGGCGACAGCCTCGAGACCTGGGAGCCGAAATTCACCATTCACGGGTTCCGGTACGTGGAAGTCTCCGCGGACCGGGGCTGCGCGATGGACTCTTCGAACGTCGAGGCCCGCGTCGTTCACGACGACGTCGAAAGGACCGGCTCCTTCACCTGCTCGAGCCCCGTGGTGAACCGCACCTTCAACAACGCCGTGCGCGGCATTCTCGGCAATTACCGGAGCATCCCCACCGACTGCCCCCAGCGCGACGAGCGCCAGGGCTGGCTCGGCGACCGGCTCGCCTCCTCGCTGGGGGAGAGCTACGTCGCGGACGTGCACGCCCTGTACGCGAAGTGGATGGACGACATCCGGGACAGCCAGGCGGAGTCGGGGTCCATCCCGGACGTCGCCCCGCCTTTCTGGAAAGTGTACACGGACAACGTCAGCTGGCCGGGCGCCTATGTTTTCATCGGCGACATGCTCCGCGTCCAGTACGGCGATTCGCTCGCGGTGCGGCGTCATTACCCGGCCATGGCGGCCTGGATGCGGCACATGAAGCGGTATCTGTCCGGCGGCCTGATGGAGAAGGATCAGTACGGGGACTGGTGTCCGCCCCCGGAATCTCCGAGTCTCATCCACACGGCCGATCCGGGCCGCATCACCCCGCCCGGCCTCATCGGCACCGCGCTGTTCTGCGCCGAGGCGGAGCTCATGCGGTCGTTCGCGCACCTGACGGGCAACCCGGACGACGCCCGGGAATGGGCCGGCCTGGCCGGCGGCCTGCGGGAGGCCCTGAATAGCCGGCTGTGGGACGCGGACCGGCGCTCGTACGGGAACGGTTCGGTCACCTCCAACCTGCTTCCGCTGGGTCTCGGGCTGGCGCCGGAGCCGGCGGGCCGGGAGGCGATGGCGCGCATTCTGGAGCGCATCCTGGGCGAGTATGACGGCCACACGGCGGTCGGCCTGGTCGGCAGCCAGTGGCTGATGCGCACCCTGAGCCGGAACGGAAGGCCCGACGTCGCGCTCCGGCTCGCGGAGAACACGACCTACCCGAGCTGGGGGTACATGGCCGAGAAGGGCGCGACCACGATATGGGAGCTGTGGAACGGCGACACGGCCGATCCCTCCATGAATTCCGGCAACCACGTCATGCTGCTCGGCGACTTCATTCCCTGGCTGTTCGAGGACGTCGCCGGCATCCGGCCCGATCCGCTCCTGCCCGGGTTCAGGCACATTCTCATGCGGCCCATGCCCGCGGCCGGACTGGCTTCGGCCCGGGCCTCGTTCGAGTCGCCGAACGGCCTGGTCGTCAGCGACTGGCGGATGGCGGACGGCCGCTTCGAATGGTCCGTCGAGGTTCCGCCGAACGCGGAGGCCGCGGTCTTCGTCCCCGCGGCGTCCGAAAAAGACGTCCGCGAGGGGAACAAGCCGGCCCGGAAGTCCGGGGGCGTCCGTTTCGTCCGGATGGAAAACGGCCGGGCGGTGTTCTCGGTCGGTTCCGGCAAATACCGTTTCACGTCCGCGGGCGCCGCGCCCGCCGGTGAGGCCGAGGCGACGGTCTCCACGCCCGCGATCCATCCCCGCGACACGTCCGTCGCCGCGCCCGGCACCGTGAAAATCCGCATGGCCTGCCGCACGCCGGGAGCGGAGATCCGGTACACGCTCGACGGTTCCGATCCGCAGGTCCGGTCCCCCCTGTACACGGAGCCCTTCGAGACCGACAGCCCGGTGCTCGTGTCCGCGGCCGCGTTCAAGCCGGGAATGAAGAGGAGCTACATCCGGCGGTCGCTCATCGACGTGTACCGTCCGGAATCCCACGGCCTGTCCTGCTCCCTGTACGCGGGGTTCTGGAGCGCGCTCCCGGATTTCAGCCGGATCCGCCCCGTCCGGACCGTGTCGCCCGCGGGCATCGGCCTGGACGCGGTCCGGCGTCCGGCGGACGGTTTCGGACTGGTGTTCACGGGATTCCTGAAGGCGCCCGCGGAGGGCAATTACCGTTTCCGTCTCCTCTCGGACGACGGCAGCCGTCTCGACGTAGACGGCCGGACCGTGGTTTTGAACGATTCGACGCACGGGGTCGCCGAAGCGTCGGGCGCCGTGTGGCTGTCCGCGGGCCGGCACAGCGTGCGGCTGGAATACTTCGAGGCCCGGGGCGGCGAGTTTCTCCGTCTCGACTGGGAAGGACCCGGCATTCCGGCGGGCCGGGTTCCCCGGTCCGCCCTGTCCCCGAAGTGAGCGTGCTGCCGAAGGACGGCGCCATGCGCAGAATTCACATCCCGAAAATCGTCCGGCTCGCGACCGCCGTTCTGCTGGTGCCGGTCTTTCTCTACACCGCGTTTCAGCTCATCCAGCGGGGACGGGAGGAGGACCTCATCCGGAGCATTTACGAGCGCCAGCTCGAGAGCCTGCTGTTCTCCGTGAACCAGCACTGCTGGGACTCGGTCCGGGCCATGGAATCGGAGCTCGCCGCCGGCCTCGACGCCCCGGAAGGCCGCGTCTCCCTCGACCGCTTTTTCTTCAGGCACCCGATCGCGGCCGGCGCGTTCGCGGCCGGACCGGGCGGCGCCGGCATCCGGGTCTGGTGGAACAGCGGTCCGGAGGACGCTTCGGGAACGCCGCGGCCGGACGCGGGGCGGCGCATCCTCGAAGTCCTGAGGCCCGAGCAGGCCGAACTGGACAAGCGCATGGGCCGGGCGAGGGAGGGATACATCAAGCCCCTGACCCTCCCGTGGCCTGAAGCGGACGGCCGGCCGCTCAGCCTGCTCTTCTTCCCGTCCGTTTCGGACCGGCGGACGGGCTTTCACGGCATCATTCTGGACGACGCCCAGTTCGCGGTCGAAGTGGTGGGACGCAAGTTCACGGAAATGGACGAGGCCGATCTGGTGTTCGGCGTGCGGCGCAGGGAAGGCGGCGCGCTCCTCACCCAGACCCAGGACGCGGCCGGGACGTCGTTCGAAAAGAACGAGCCGCTCTGGGTTCTGCCCCATCTCGAGCTGGTGACGGCCATCCGCGGGAAGACGATCGCGGAGATCTCCCGCGTCCGGACGCGGGTGAACCTGGCGTTTCTGGCGCTCGTCAACGTCATTCTGGTTCTCGGGTCGGCCGCGCTGATCCGGAACATGACGCGGGAGATCCGGCTGGCGCAGATGAAAACCGATTTCGTCGCCAGCGTGTCGCACGACCTGCGCACGCCCCTGTCGCTGATCCGGATGTACGCCGAAACCCTGGAGATGGGCCGGGTGCGCGGCGAGGACCGGAAGCGGGAATACCACCGCACCATCGTGGCGGAGGCCTCGCGGCTCACGCGCCTCATCAACAACATTCTCGATTTCTCCCGCATGGAGTCGAAGCGCAGGGAGTTCCGGCCGGTCCGCGTCCGCCTGCAGCCGATCGCGGCCGAAGCGGCCGGGATGTACGAATTTCACATGAAACAGATGAACGCCACGCTGAGCCTCGACGCGGACCCCGACGTGCCGGAAGTCGACGCGGACCCGGAAATGGTCACGCAGGCGCTGGTCAACCTCATCGACAACGCCGTGAAATTCAGCCCGGAGCCGAAGTGGATCCGGGTGGCCCTGTCGCGCGACGCGTCGGGCGCCCTGCTGTCGGTCGAGGACCGCGGCCCGGGCATACCCGAGGCGGAGCACAAGCGCGTGTTCGAGAAATTCTACCGCGCCGGGCGGGCCGGATCGGGCGCGCCCCACGGCAGCGGACTCGGGCTCAGCCTGGTGAAGCACGTCATGGACCTCCACCGCGGACAGGTCCGGCTCCGCAGCCGGCCGGGGGAGGGAAGCCTGTTCACGCTGGTTTTTCCGTTTCCAGCCAAGACCCACGGAGGCGTATGAGCCGAATTCTCATCGTCGAGGACGAGAAAAAAATGGCCGAGGGAATCCGGGACAACCTGGAATTCGAGGGGCATTCGGTGCGCATCGTCGACACCGGGGAGAAATGCCTGGAGGCCGTCCAGTCCGACCCGCCGGACCTGATCCTGCTCGACGTCATGCTTCCCAAGATGTCCGGGTTCGACGTCTGCAAGGCCCTTCGGCAGAAAAAGGTCCGGACGCCCGTCATCATGCTGACGGCCAGGGGCCAGGAGATCGACAAGGTGCTGGGGCTCGAGCTCGGCGCGGACGACTACATCACCAAGCCGTTCAGCCTGCGCGAACTGATCTCGCGCATCAAGGCCGTTCTCCGCAGGAGCAGCCCCGACCGGGAGGCGCCGGGCCTGTGCAAAATCGGCCTGCTCGAGGTGGATTTCGGCCGTTACACGGCCACGGACGCGAAGGGCCCGGTGGAGCTGTCGCACAAGGAGTTCGAACTGCTCCGGTACTTCCTGGAGCACGCCGGCCAGATCGTCAACCGCGACCAGCTGCTCGACCGCGTCTGGGGATACGACATCTACCCGAATTCCAGGACCGTGGACAATTTCATCGTCCGCCTGCGCAAGAAAATCGAGCCGAATCCCTCCCAGCCGAGACACCTGCTGACCGTGCACGGGTTCGGGTACAAGCTGGTGCTGTAGGCCGCATGGGTTTATAAAAGTTCCGAGTTCCGCGTTTCGAGTTCCGGGTAAAAAAAAACAGTTCCGAGTTCTGATTTCCGGGTTGAAAAAGTGTCCATGTTTAAAATAATTCGGATTCCTGGTTGAAGAAAAGCCCAGAGTTATTTCCGTCTTTTAACTCGGAACACGGAACTCGGAACGCGGAACCTGTTTTTTCCTTGAACTCCAGACCGCCCGCGGCGGGCACGCTGTTACATTATTATACACAACCGTGACACGCGTGATACGGAAACCCCTTACTTTTCAGCGTCTTCGGCCGTGCCGGCCCGGAGGCTGAGAGAGGGTCCGGAGCCGGTCCGCTGTTCAGAATCTGATATCGGAATGTCCGAAATGCTTTTTTGTCGACATCTTTCACGCCGGTTTTTCGCGTGCCTGACCGGGATTCTACTGCTGTCCGCCGCGCCGGCCCTGCGCGGGCAGGACTTCCGGTGCGAACTCGATTTCAGCGGAATGTGGAAGTTCGAGATCCGCGACGATCCGTGTTTCGCGGACCCGTCGTACGACGATTCCGACTGGGAGACGGTCAAGGTTCCGGACATGTGGGAGAACAACGGGTTCCCCGGATACGACGGTTACGCCTGGTACCGTCTTGAGTTCAAGGTTCCCAATTCGCTGAAAAACCGGCCCCTGTTCATCCGGCTGGGCTGCATCGACGACCTCGACCGCACCTACCTGAACGGCGTTCTCATCGGCGGCCAGGGCGAGTTCCCGCCCCAGGTCAAGACGGCCTGGAACGTGAAGCGCCTGTACCGTGTTCCGCCGGAATGCTTGCGGTACGGCGGCCGCAACGTGCTGGCGGTGCGGGTGTACGACCTGTGGATGGGCGGCGGCATCGTGGAGGGCGAAGTCGGCCTTTTCTCCAAGATCAAGAATCCGGAGCCGGACCTGGCCCTGCAGCGGGGATGGAAATTCGCGACCGGCGACGCCCAGGCCAGGGCCGCGGTCGAATTCGACGACTCGAAATGGGAGACCGTGGACCTGCCCGCCTACTGGGAGTCGTGCGGACACGCGGACTACAACGGGTTCGCGTGGTACCGGAAGACGTTCGAGATTCCGGCGGATCTGGCGGCGGAGAAGCTGATTCTCCTGCTGGGGCGCATCGACGACGCGGACCAGACCTATCTCAACGGCGTGATGATCGGCCGGACCGGCCGCATCAAGCTCGAGGAGGAAGCCTGGTGGGGTTCCTACATGGCCGAGCGCGCCTATTACCTGCCCGACGACCTGCTCAGGCGCGGCAGGCCGAATGTCATCGCGGTCCGCGTTCTCGACACGGGCGCGGGCGGCGGCATCTACCAGGGCCCGATCGGCATCATGACGCGCGAGAAATACCTGCGTTACCAGAACCGCGGGAAATGAGCTTCTGAGCGAATCCGTGCTCCAAGTGCCCGGCACCTCGAAGGTGCCGGGCGCTCAACCGGGACCGCTTCCCATGATCCGTTTTCAGAATCCCTTCCCGAGGCGTTCCGGGGACCGGCGCTCCAGATTCAGCCGGCCCGGCCCTTTCCGTTTCCGCGCGTACGAAGAGGAGTGGACGGACGCCGGCCGCGGCCGCGTCATCCCGGTCCGCATCTACCGGCCGGTTTCCGCTCCGGGGCCATGGCCGGCCGTATTCTTCTCGCACGGGCTGGGCGGCTCGCCGGATTCGTACGATTATCTCGGACGGCACTGGGCCGGTCACGGATTCCTGTCGGTTCATCCGGTGCACGCGGGCACGGACAACCGCATCTTCTCCGGCCCCCTGGACGCGGCGGAGGCCATGCGGCGCGCGGCCGCGGATCCGGAACGATGGCTGGTCCGGCCGGAGGACATCCGGTTCTGCGCCGACCGGCTGCTGCGGATGTCCGCCGACGCGTCCTCGCCCTGGCGCGGGTCCGTCGATCCGGAACGGCTCGCGGCCGCGGGCCATTCGATGGGCGCCACCACGGCTCAGGCCTGCGCGGGCCGTCTGCTTCGCGACCGCGGGGGGAACCCGCGGGGTTTCAGGGATGAGCGGATGCGCGCCTGCCTGGCCCTGAGCCCATCCTCCGGAGGGCCCGAACTCGCGGCCCTGGAGTACGGAGATTTCCGCGTTCCCTGCATGCACATGACCGGAACGCGGGACGCCAGTCCGATCGGCGGCACGCGGCTGGAGCACAGGCGGGCGCCATATGACGCCATCCGATGCGGCGGCCAGTTTCTCGTGACCTTCCGCGGCCTGGACCACATGGCCTTCACGGAGCGCAGGCGGCCCGGGGTCCGGAACCGCGGGATCCGTTCTCCTTTCCGGTCTCTGTGGACGGGAAAGCGGGATGACCGGGCCGCTCAGGTCCTGAATTTTCACGAAGGCATACGCGCCGCGACCACCGCATTTCTGTGCGCGTTCCTGGCGGGCGAAGCGGACACCGCCGAATGGCTGCGGTCCGGAGGGCTCTCCGAACTGCTGGGCGACGCGGCGACGGTGGAGATGAAGTGACGGGTCCTGATGAAAGATGGAACACGGACCTTCGGCGGATGAAACGGATCAGCACGGATTGAAGAATGGAGAATAAGGTAATCGGGTGATCCCAGTGTATTCAAATCCGAAAATATGGAATTCACCCTTCAGGGTTTCATCCGGAAAGAATGAAAGGCTGAAGCAGGAATTAATCCTTCAGGATTTCATTCTTTTTCAGCATGAAAGGCTGAAGTCTTCAATGACCAGAATCTGCAGCTTGACCCCGCGAAAGTCTTCAATAGCAAGCATCTGTAGCTTGATCCCGCAACAGCGGGACGGGGCCTTAATTCCATATTAATGTTTTTTCCCGAAGAAGAGTTTTTCATCAACCAGAGGTCGAAGCATGAATTTGAAAAACAATGCGTCCTTCCCCGCGCCCGGCGAGGCGGACACCGTTCATTTCGTGGACGTGAACCAGGATGACTGCATGCGATGCGGACATTGCGAAGGCGTCTGCCCGACGGGCGCCATCGCGCGCACCCTGCCGGCGACTCCCTGGTGCGTTCACCACATCCCCAATCCGGCCGCCTGCATCGCCTGCGGCCAGTGCCTGAAGGGATGTCCCGAGTCCGCGATTCGGGAGACCGTCTCTTTCATGGACGAAATCCGGGGGAAACTCGCGGATCCGGACACGGTGACCGTGGCCATGCCCGCACCTTCGATCCGCTACACGCTGGGGGAGGCGTTCGGGGACGATGTGCCGCGGTACGAGGCGGGCCAGATGTTCGCCGCCCTCAGGCGGCTCGGATTCGACAAGGTCTGGGACGTCGAATTCGGGGCGGATCTCACGATCATGGAGGAAGCCGCGGAGCTTCTGGCCCGGATTCGAGGCGAGCTCGACAGGCCGCTGCCCCTTCTCACCTCGTGCTGTCCCGGATGGGTCCGTTTCGTCGAGACGTACCATCCCGCGCTCATCCCCAACCTTTCAACCGCGCGTTCCCCGGCCCAGATGCTTGGCGCGATCGCCAAGACCCGCGGCGCGGCGCAGATCGGGGTGAGCGCGGACCGGCTCTACACGGTCCAGATCATGCCCTGCATCGCCAAGAAATTCGAGGGATTGAGGATCGAAAACGCGAAGTCCGGATTCCGGGATATCGACGCCACGATCAACACGCGCGAGCTCATCCAGTGGCTCAGGGACGAGGCCGTGAATTTCGACGCCCTGCCGGACGAGCAGGCGGATGATCCCTTCCGGCTGTCGACCGGCGCGGCGACGATCTTCGGGGCGACCGGCGGCGTCATGGAAGCCGCGCTCCGCCGCGTGACGGAAGAGCTGGACGGAAAACCGCTCGAAAACGTGGAATTCCAGTCCGTCCGCGGTACCGAGGGGGTCCGGGAGGCGGAGATCACCGCGGGCGGACAGACGTTCAAGGTCGCGGTCGTGAGCGGCGCGATCAACGCCGGTCCGGTCTGCGCGGCCATCGAGGCGGGAACGTCCCCCTACGCGGCGGTCGAAGTCATGGCCTGTCCGGGCGGCTGTCTCAACGGCGGCGGTCAACCCATTGAAAAAGAACACACCACCTGACGCGAGGTCCCTCATGAGTGAAGTCAAAAGCGAGAAGCGGACGGTCACCCGCCGCGATTTTCTCAAAATATCGGGCGCCATTTCCGCGCTGATCGTGACGGGCATCAAATCCGCAGCGCACGCGGCGCAGATAGCGGCCGAGAAGTTTTTGGCGCGGATACAGGCCGCGTACGGCCAGGACGCCGCGATGCCCCTCCGCAAGTCGCAGGACAATCCGCAGCTGCAGAGCCTGTACGCGGACTTTCTCGGCCGGCCGCTCGGCGAGAGGTCCGAGAGTCTTCTGCACACGGCCTACACGGACCGTTCGGCCGCCGTTTCCGTGGCCCGGCCGGAACCCGTCCGTTCCCTGCCGATGACTCCCGCGATCGAGTCGGTCTATCCGAATCCGTTCAACGCGTCGGCGGAAATCGAATTCCGCGTATCCGTGCCCGGCATGGTCTGGCTCGCCGTCTTCAACGCGGCGGGTCAGCGGGTGCGCTCGCTCGTGGAGGAGCGCCTGCCTGCGGGCGGCCACCGGATCCGGTGGAACGGTAAGGATTCCTTCGGCAGGAGCGTCCCGTCCGGAGTGTACATCGCCCGGCTCGTGTCGGGGTCCGGGACGTCCGCGGTCCGCATGACGCTGGTCAAATGATTCCGGACGACCATTGGTGGGTGACGAAAGAATGCATGATTCTCTTCATCTTTGAACTTTGAACATTGAACCTTGAACTCCGATCGGAAGGATGGATTCAATGAACCTGGATTCATTCATGTCCCGCTATTACTGGATCGTCCTTCCGGTTTTCTGGGTCCTCATGTGCCGGCTGGTCGCCCGGATCAGCGGATGGGCGGCGCTGGCCGAATCATACGCGGCCCAGTCCGACGCGACCGGAAAGGTGCTCCGTTTCCAGAGCGGTTCCTTCCGCTGGAGCGCCAATTACACCGGGATGCTGAACGCGGGCGCGGACGCCGGCGGACTGCGCCTGTCGGTGATCGCGGTTTTCAAGCCGGGGCACGCGCCGCTGTCCATCCCCTGGAGCGACATACGGGCCGAACCGCACGGCGTTTTCACGCCCGCCGTGCGCCTGACCTTCAGCCGCCATCCGAAGTGCCCGCTGATCATTTCCCGAAGCCTGGCGCAGAGAATCGCAACGATGAGCGGGGGAGGGTTCACGGTGCCGGTTCAAAGAAGTTCATAGTTCATGGTTCAGAGATCAAGTTCAAAGTTCAAGGTTCAAAGTTCAAAGAGAAAAAATGAAACTCAGAAATGCTTTGAACTTTGAACCTTGAACTTTGAACTGTTGTTGGAATAGAAAAGCCCCGCCTGAATCGAACAGGGCGGGGCTTTCATCCCAGAGAAGGAGGAGGGAACAATCGATGACGGAGATTTCGGTAATCGTCCGAGATCACCCGTAAGATACGAATGACGCCCCTCCGCGGTGTTGTTTTTCTGTCATTTTTTGTATCGAATCGTCACGCGGCCTACAGGCCGATCTTCAGCTGTCCGCCGGCCTGCGGCTTTCTCCGCTTCGCTTTTTCCAGCCGGCCGACGAAGGTGTCCTCGTCCATGATCTCGATGCCGAGATCGAGCGCCTTGCGGTACTTGGATCCGGGCTCCGCGCCCGCCAGCACGAAGTCGGTGTTCCGGCTGACCGACCCCGTGACGGCGCCGCCCTCCGCCTCGATGCGCCGCGTCGCCTCCTCGCGCGTGAATCCCTGCAGGGTTCCGGTGAGCACGAACGTCAGGCCCTGGAAAACGCCGCCGTCGGGCCGTTTTTTGCGCTCCTGCTCCATCCGGACACCCGCGGCTCTCAGCTTTTCCAGAACCTTCCGGTTCGCCTTCCGCGAGAAGAACTGCACGACGCTTTCGGCGATGACCGGGCCGACGCCCTCCACCGCGGCCAGCTCCTCCGCGGAGGCGGCCGCGACCGCGTCCATGGAGCCGAACCGGTCCGCGATCAGGGACGCGACGTTTTCGCCCACGTGCCGGATGCCCAGGCTGAACAGCACGCGGTCGAGGGGCCGCTGCTTCGATTTTTCGACGGCGGCCAGCAGGTTGGCCGCGCTCTTCTCGCCCATTCGGTCGAGCGCCGCGAGTTTGTCCTTCCGCATCGCGTAGAGGTCGCCGAAATCCGAGACCAGGCGGTTTTCGAGGAGCAGGCGGACCACCGCGTCCCCGAGCCCGTCGATGTCCATGGCGCCGCGCGAGGCGAAATGCGCGATCCTCCGGTGCACCTGGGCGGGACAGGCGACGTTTTCGCACCGCACCGCGACCTCGTCCTCGGTCCGCGACACCGGAGAGCCGCAGACCGGGCAGTCCCGCGGCATCTCGAAGGGCCGCGAGTCCGGCGGCCGTTTCGCCAGCACCACGGACGCGATCTTGGGGATGACGTCGCCGCCTTTTTCGATGAGAACTGTGTCGCGCTCGCGGATGTCCTTGCGCCGGATCTCCTCCTCGTTGTGCAGGGTGGCGCGGCTGATCGTGGACCCCGCGAGGAAAACGGGCGCGAGCTCGGCCACGGGCGTGATCGCGCCGGTCCGGCCGACCTGGAAATGGATTTTCTTCAGCACGGTCGCGGCCTGCCGCGCCTTGAATTTGTAGGCCACGGCCCAGCGAGGGCTCTTCGCGGTCACGCCCAGCCTCTCCTGCTGGGCGATGGAATTGACCTTGACGACCACGCCGTCGATCTCGAAGGCCAGGCTGTCGCGCCGCTCCTCCCACCCTCCGCAGAACTCGACCACCTCCCACATGGATCTGCACAGGGCCGAGTGGCGGCTGACCGGAAACCCCAGCTCGCGGAGGAGGTGCAGACGGTCCAGCTGGGCGCCGGCCGGCACGGCCGCGATGAGGCTGTACGCGGTGAACTGAAGCGGCCGCCGGGCCACGGCCTTCGGATCCTGCAGTTTGAGCGTGCCTCCCGCGGCGTTGCGGGGATTGGCGAAAGGCTTTTCCTCGAGCTTCTCCTGCTCCCGGTTCATCTTTTCGAATCCGGCCTTGGGAATGTACACCTCGCCCCTCGCCTCGACGTCCGCCGGCAGTCCCGGGCCTGCGAACAGCCGCAGCGGGATGGAGCGCACGGTCTTCAGGTTTTCGGTGATGTCGTCGCCGCGTTCGCCGTCGCCCCGGGTCGCGCCGCGGACGAACCGGCCGGCCTCGTAGACCAGGCTGACCGCGATGCCGTCGAACTTGAGCTCGGCCACGTACTCGACGGTCTCGTCCGGAAGGGCGGCGCGGACGCGCTTGTCGAATTCCATCAGTTCGTCGGTGGAATACGTGTTCGAGAGGCTCAGCATCGGCGTCCGATGCGTCACGGCCGGGAATTCCTTCGTCGGGCTTCCGCCCACGCGGCAGGTGGGCGAATCCGGGGAGGCGAATTCCGGGTGGGCCGCCTCCAGGTCCGAGAGCCGGGCCATGAGCCGGTCGTATTCCCGGTCAGAAATCTCCGGATCGTTCAGCACGTAGTAGCGGTGGTCGTGCCGCCGGATGGCCTCGCGGAGGGATTCGATCTCCTGTTTCACGTCGGAAGGCATGGGGGCTCCTGGGTGCGGGAAGGGCGGTCAACCCCATAAACTATCACAAAATTTATTCTTAGTCAACAAAATATTTCTTGTTTTCACGCGTTTTAAGTAGTATCTTACTGCCCGCGTTTTTGGGCGACGGACCCAAAAGCGGTTTTTTATGCCCGGCTCCTAACAGGAAAGGTGAATAAAAACAACCCACTATGTTTACCGACCTCCAGAAACTGCGTAACATCGGGATCAGCGCGCACATCGATTCGGGCAAAACGACGCTCACCGAGCGCATCCTGTTCTACACCAAGAAAATCCACGCCATCCACGAGGTGCACGACAAGGAAACCGGCGCCACCATGGATTCCATGGAACTGGAACGCGAGCGCGGCATCACGATTTCGTCCGCCTCGACGAACGTGGAATGGAAGAAATACTCGATCAACATCATCGACACGCCCGGACACGTGGACTTCACCATCGAGGTCGAGCGGTCGCTCCGCGTCCTCGACGGCGCCATCCTCGTGCTGTGCGCCATCGGCGGGGTTCAGTCGCAGTCCCTGACCGTGGACCGCCAGATGAAGCGCTACAAGGTGCCGCGCATCGCGTTCGTCAACAAGTGCGACCGCATGGGCGCGGACCCCGAGCGCGTGGTCAACCAGATGAAGGACAAGCTGGGCGACAACGCGGTGCTGATGCAGATCCCCATCGGCCTCGAGTCGGCCTTCGAGGGCGTCGTCGACCTGATCCGCATGAAGGCGTACTATTTCGACGGGCCCAACGGCGAAACGGTGCGGGAGGAGGAGATCCCGGCCGGCCTTCTGGAGAAGGCGAAAGCCAGGCGCGACATCATGCTCGACAAGGTGTCGCTGTTCAGCGACCGGCTGATGGAGGCCTATCTCGAGGACCGGGTCGAGGAGGACATGATCCACGAGGCCGTGCGCGCCGGCACGCTCGCGCTCGGCCTCACCCCGGTCTATGTCGGATCGGCGTTCAAGAACAAGGGCGTCCAGCTCCTGCTCGACGCGGTGCTGGCCTACCTGCCCGGACCCGCGGACGTGAAGAACACGGCCCTGGACCTCGACCACGCCGAGGCGCCGGTCGAGCTCAAGTCCGACATCCAGGCGCCCCTGGTCATGATCGCGTTCAAGCTCGACGACACCCGGTACGGCCAGCTCACCTACGTGCGCATCTACCAGGGGCAGATCCGCAAGGGCGACGAGATCACGAACTCCCGCACCGGCAAGAGCGTCCGCGTCGGCCGCCTCATCCGGATGCACGCGGACGAGATGGAGGACATCACCGAGGCGGGCGCCGGGGACATCGTGGCCCTGTTCGGCGTCGACTGCGCGTCGGGCGACACGTTCACCGGCGGCGGCGTCCGGTACACCATGACCTCGATGTTCGTGCCGAATCCCGTCATTTCGCTCTCGCTCAAGCCGAAGGACAACAAGTCGCTCGAGAACATGGCCAAGGCGCTCAACCGGTTCACGAAGGAGGACCCGACCTTCCAGACCTACGTGGACCCGGAGAACAACGACACGATCATCCGCGGGATGGGGGAGCTGCACCTCGACATCTACATCGAGCGGATGCGGCGCGAGTACAAGGTCGAGCTCGAGACCGGCGCGCCCCAGGTGGCCTACCGCGAGAGCATCTCGCGGAGCGCCGATTTCGACTACACGCACAAGAAGCAGACGGGCGGCGCCGGCCAGTTCGGGCGGGTTTGCGGCATCATGGAACCGTTCCACGAGGGGGAGTTCGAGTTCGTGGACGAGATCAAGGGCGGCGCGATTCCCCTGGAATTCATCCCCTCCTGCAGGAAGGGATTCGAGGCCTGCCTCGCCAAGGGATCGATGATCGGGTTCCCCATCGTGGGCGTGAAGATCACGCTGAACGACGGCGCGTTCCACGCGGTCGATTCGTCCGACGTCGCGTTCCAGCAGGCGGCCATCGGCGCCTTCCGCCAGGCCTACGGCAAGTGCAAGCCCGTCATTCTCGAGCCGATCATGAAGGTCGTGGTGGAGTGCCCCTCCGAGTACCAGGGCACCGCGCTCGGCACCATCAACCAGCGGCGGGGCATCATCCACAGCGCGACGGAGGACAAGAACTTCACCGTCATCGAGTCCGAGGTTCCGCTGGCCGAGATGTTCGGCTATTCCACCGTCCTGCGGTCGGCGACCCAGGGCAAGGCCGAGTTCACGATGGAGTTCTCCCAGTACAGGAAGGTGCCGGAATCCATCTCCGAGGAACTGATCAGGAAATACGCTGACAAGGCCAAAGGCCGCTAACCCCGGTCCACGGACCGTCATCCGAAAGGCTCACCGAATGATCAAAAAAGAACTGAACCAGAGAAGCCCCATCCGGGTCCTCGAGAAGTCGATTCACGGGGGGCTGGGTCGGGGCAACCTCGGCGTATTCGCGTCCAAGAAGGGGGTGGGGAAGACCGCCTGCCTGGCGCACGTGGCCCTCGACTGCCTGCTCCGCGGGGAGAAGGTCCTGCACGTGTCCTTCGCGGACAATCCCAGCCACATCGAGAGCTGGTATGAGCACGTGTTCCAGGAGCTGGCGCAGACCTTCCGGCTGGAGGACGTGCGGGACGTGCACGATGAAATCGTCGCCAACCGGCTGATCGTCCATTTCCGGCAGGCCGACCGCACGCTGGCGCAGGTGCGGCAGCACATCGACACGGTCACCGCGGGGTCGGGCTTCAGGCCCGCCGTGATCATCGTCGACGGATTCTCGTTCCCGGCCGCGACCGACGCGGACTGGGCCCTCTGGAAGGAAATCGCGGCGGAGCGCGGGGTGGCGATCTGGTTCTCCGCCACCCTGCCCCCGGGCGAAATCGTCACGGACGCATCCGGCGTTCCGGAACCGGTGGCCGCGGGCAAGCGCTATTTTTCGGTGATCATCCAGCTCCACCCGATGCAGGACCACATCGATCTGAAACTGCTCAAGGACAACGACAGCGCCGATCTGGAGAAACTTCGCCTCAAGCTCGATCCCAGGACGCTTCTGATCGCGAATCACCGCGCGTAGACGGACGGAAAAGACGCGGGCGCGGAACCGGTCTTCCGTTTCACGGCCCGCGCGTTCCAGGAATCAAAAAGCCGCCCCCGGTCGGGGCGGCTTTCGCTTTTTGGGGGAATTTCGGGCGGAACGCCGGTTTCCCGGGGCGGGGAGGCCCCGGAACCCGGGAACACCGGAGCGCGGGATCGACGGTTCCTCTCCGGCCGGCGGCCCGGTCAGCCCTTCGCCGCGGCCTTCGCGTCCCCCTCGATCACTTCGCGTATCACCCGGAGCAGTTCGGTCAGCGTGTAGGGTTTCTGGAGAAAACGCCAGCCCTGCTCCTGGATGCGGGGCCACTGGGACTTGTGGTCCGTGTACCCGCTCGACAGCAGGACGCGCAGGTCCGGTTTCTCCTTTCTCAGCGTCTCGACCAGGTCGATGCCGTTCATGCCCGGCAGGACCACGTCGCTGAACACCAGGTCGAATTTTCCGGATTCGGCCCGGAACAGCTCCACCGCCTGCTCGGCGCAGTCGGCGACGCCCAGGCGGTAGCCGCACTGTTTCAGCGCCTTGCTGACGAATTCCCGCACGTTCTTCTCGTCCTCGACGAGCAGAATGCGCTCGTTCATGCCCTGCACCGCGGCCGGAGCCGGCTCCTTCTCGGCGCGGCGGATCTCCTCCCGTTCGCTGTGGCCGGGCAGGTAGACCTTGAACGTGGTGCCCTGCCCCGGCTCGCTGTACACGTTGATCCAGCCGCCGTGCTGCTGCACGATGCCGTAGACCACCGAGAGTCCGAGTCCGGTTCCCTTGCCCGGGCCCTTGGTGCTGAAGAAAGGCTCGAAAATGCGCTGGACGGTCTCGGCGTCCATGCCCATGCCCGTGTCGGTGACGGAGAGCCGGACGAACCGGCCGGGCCGCGCGTCCGGCACGGACTGGCAGTAGGCCTCGTCGAGCGTCACGTTCTCCGTCCGGATCGAGATCTTGCCGCCGCCGGGCATGGCGTCGCGCGCGTTGATGGCCAGGTTGAGGATCACCTGCTCCAGGGTCACCCGGTCGGCCCGGACGCTCCAGAGCTGGGCGTCGAGCGACGTGCTGATGCCGACGTCCTCGCCGATCAGGCGGTGGAGCATTTTCAGAAGGCTCTCGAGAACGCGGTTCAGCGAGAGGCTCGTGAACTCCATCGGCTGGTTGCGCGAGAACATGAGGAGCTGGCGGATGAGGTCCGAGGCCCGTTCGGCCGAGATCTGGATCTCGCGGAGGTCCTGCACGATGGGGTCCTCGGGCTTGATGGTCAGCATGGCGATGTCGACGGAACCCCGGATGGCGGTGAGCAGGTTGTTGAAGTCGTGGGCCACGCCGCCGGCCAGCGTGCCGACCGCCTCCATCTTCTGGGCCTGACGGAGCTGCTTTTCGAGTTTTTTCTTCTCGGCGATGTCGCGGAAGACCAGCACGGCGCCGGTGATGCGGCCCTTCTCGTCCTTGATCGGGGCCGCGCTGTCGTCCACGGGGATCTCGCGGCCGTTCCGGGAGATCAGAATCGTGCCCTCGGCGAGCCCGGCCACGGTGTCGTCCTGCAGGGCGGACGCCACCGGATTGACCACGGGCGTGCGGCCCTTCTCGCTCACGACCCTGAAGACAGCCTCGATCGACTTGCCCGCCGCGTCCGCCGAGGACCATTCGGTGAGGCGCTCCGCCACGGGATTCATGAACGTCACGACGCGCTGGGTGTCGGTGGTGATGACGGCGTCCCCGATGCTCTTCAGGGTGGTCGAGAACCACCGCTCGCTCGCCCGCAGGCGCTGTTCCATCTGGTGCCGGTACAGGGCGATTTCGATCGTGGTGTGCAGCTCGCGCTCGTCGAACGGCTTCAGGATGTACCCGAAGGGTTCGCTGATCTTCGCCCGCTCCAGGGTCGTGCTGTCGGAGTACGCCGTGAGGAAAATCACCGGCACGTCGTGCGCCGCGCGGATGCGCTCGGCCGTCTCGACCCCGTCCATGGGCCCTTCGAGCATGATGTCCATCAGCACCAGGTCGGGATGCGTCTCCGTCATCTTGCGGATCGCCTCCTCGCCGGAGGGCGCGACGCCCGTGACCGTGTAGCCCAGCTTGCCGAGCCGGTCGCGGATCTCCATCGCGATGATGACCTCGTCCTCCACGACGAGAATCCGGGTTTCCTTCATGGAGACGCCTCCCTTTTCCTTATGCGTTGAACGTGATCGTGAAACGCGCCCCGGCCGCGCCGGCCGGTCCGCCGCAGCCGCCGCCCACGTCGATCCGGCCCTTCAGCTGCTGGGTGAGGCTCCGGATCAGCTGCATGCCGAGGGTCTCGCTCCGGTGCAGGTCGAACGATTCGCCGAGGCCCACGCCGTCGTCCGCGACCGTCAGGGCCACCGAGTTGTCGGCGCCCTTCGCGCAGTCGATGCGGATCGTCCCCGTCCGGTCGTCGGGAAAGGCGTATTTCAGGGCGTTGGTGACCAGCTCGTTGACGATGAGGGCGCAGGGAATGCCCTTGTCGATGCTCAGCATGACGTTTTCGAAACGCGTGTCGATGCGCACCTTCTTGAGCTGGGTGCCGTACGAGTTGGCCAGGTGGCCGATGAGGTTGCGCGTGTATTCCGAAAAGTCCACGTGGACCATGTCCTCCGACTGGTACAGCTTCTCGTGGATCAGGGCCATCGAGCGGATGCGGTTCTGGCTCTCGACGAACATGTCCAGGGCGCCGGTGTCCCTGATCTTCCGGGACTGCAGGTACAGCAGGCTCGAGATGACCTGGAGGTTGTTCTTGACCCGGTGGTGGATCTCCTTCAGCAGAACCTCCTTCTCCTGCAGGGACTCCCTCAGCCGGTTCTCCACCCGGATCCGCTCGAAGATCTCCTGCATGAGCTCCTGGGTGCGCTCCTGCACCCGCTTTTCCAGGGTCTCCTGCGCCCGGGTGAGGGCGTGGTCGCGCTCCTGGATCTGCGAGAGCATCTCGTTGAACCCGTCGATGAGCTGGCCGACCTCGTCGCGGCTTTTCTTCTCCACCCGGATCGAATAGTCGTTTTTCAGGGACACCGTGAAGGCCACCTCCGCGAGGTTCTGAATCGGCCTGGCGATCATCTGCTGCAGCCGCGAAGCGACCGAGAACGAGATCATGGACGAGGCGAGAATCATGACCAGCGCGATGAGGGCGTACCGCCTGAACCGCGCGTGCATCTCCTGAAGGTCGTACTTGATGTACACCGTGCCGATCCGGTCCTGCTCCAGCAGGACGGGCCGGGTCAGGATCAGGTGGTCCCCGGTGAAAACGTGCCGGTCGGCGGCCGGGGCCGGCGGAAACTCGGGCTTGGCGTTCTCGCGCAGATAGGTCGCGAACACCTGGCCGTCGGGCTTGTAGATGCAGGCCGACACGATGTGCTTCTGCGCGAGGAGCGCGGAGAGAATTTCCTCCGCGGTGCGGCCGTCGTCGAAGGCGAGCGCGGCGGTGCTGTTCCGGCCGATGATCTCGGACGTGACCGTGAGCTCGCGGAGCACCGTGCGGCGGAAGGAGATGCGCTCGTACACGATGAACGCGGTGCAGGCCACGCAGAGCGCGATGGTCGTCGTCAAGAGGTCGATCAGCGTCAGCTTGCGCTTGATCGACAGGTTTCGGAAGAACCGGAACAGGTCCGGCGTATGTTCGAATACGTTCTTTTTCATGGAATGTTATAATCCGTTGTCATTTTTGCAAAATACATGCCATAAATAAATGCTTTGCATTATTTTAGGGGGTTTCCTATTTTCAGGAAAACAGGCGTTTCCGGCGCGTCGGCCCCGGCCGGATAAAGGCAGTTTTAACATAAAGATAATTGAAATATGCGCGTTTTTGAATATCAGGCGAAATCTCTGCTCGCGGCATCGGGCATTCCGGTTCCTGCCGGATTCGCGGCCAGCCATTCCAAAACCGTACAGGCCGCGTCAAAATGCATTCAGCCGCCCTTCATGGTCAAGGCCCAGGTCCTGTCCGGGTACAGAAAAGACGCCGGCGGCGTGCTCTCCGCCCCGGACCGGAAATCCGCTGAATCTGCGGCCGCCGGGCTCCTGGGGTCGGTTCTGATGCCCGCCGGGGGCGGACCGGTCCCGGTCCGCCTCGTGCTCATCGAGCGGAAGGCGGACGCCGTTGCTGAAATGTACGCGGCTGTCGCCCTGGACCGGGATTCGGGCCGCGTGTCCCTGCTCGTGTCCAGGAGAGGGGGTACGGGCGTGGAAAAGGCGGAGCCCGTCCGTTTTCCTCTGACCGCTTCCGACCCGGAACACGGGTTCTCCGCTCACCTGTCGCTGGAGGCCGCGGCCGCGATGGGACTGTCCGGAACAGCGGCACTGGAAACGGCCGGGGTTCTGTCCGGACTCGTCCGGTTCTTTTTTGTTCATGAATGCACTTTGGTCGAGATCAATCCTCTCGCTCTCACCCTGGACGGACGCGTGGTCTGCCTGGACGCGAAAATGGAATTCGACGATTACGCGCTTTTCCGGCATCCGGAGATCGCGGCCCTGTCCGATGCTTCGGCCGCCTTTTCTTTCATGGACGGTGCGGCGTCCTGCGGCTCCGGAAGGTCGTCGTACGATTTCACGGAAACGGACGCGGAAGGAATAACGGAAGCGCTCAGGCTCCCGGCCCTGGAGGAAAACGCCTCCATTTGCGGCGGCCGGATCCCCTTCGTTCGCATGGACGGCGAAGTCGGGGTGCTCGCGAACGGAGCCGGGCTGGCCATGGCCACTGCGGACGCGTTGGCCGCGGCAGGCGCTCCGGCGTCCGCGTTCTGCGACATCGGGGGCGCGGCCTCTGCCGCGGACGTGGAGGAAGCGGCCGCGGCGGTGCTTGCCGTTCCAGGCACGCGGCGTCTTCTCGTGCATGTGTACGGAGGAATCGTCCGGTGCGACGCGGTTGCCGAGGGCCTCGTGTCCGCTTTGAGAATGAGGGATGACCGGCCGGAAGTCACGGTCCGTTTCGAAGGCAATCGGAGGCAGGAAGGCCTGGCTTTGCTGGCCGCGTCCGGCATTCCCTTCCGGATCGCGGGGTCGTTCGGGGAGGCAGTGGGGGAACGGGGTAGGAGTTTACCCTTCAGGGTTTCATCGTGAAAGGCTAAAGCCTGAATTCCATGGCAGCGGGTATCGCCGAAAACAAGGAATTCACCCTTCAGGGTTTCATCTGACCAAGTGCCCGGCACCTCACAGGTGCCGGGCACTTATCGCAAGTTCACCCCGTTTCACGCTTGACATTTACCGATAATTGCCTATATTATTAATAAACCGGCACATGTATGGAGGGGGCTTCATCGTGTTGAAGGGTCTTCGGGGCTGTCCATTCCGCCGGTTCATCCTGAAACTCCTCGTCCTTCCCGTTCTTCTCCGGTTCGCGTCCGACGGATTCAGCAAAACTTACACGGTTCGGGCCGATTCGATCCTTCTGGCCCGGAACGGGATTGATCTTCAGCCGATTCTGGGCATTCCCTGGAAAGTCCTGCCGCAGGCGCCGGTTGAAGGGGGAATCGGCAGGTATCATTTTCTGGACTCCAGGCAAGGCTGGTTTGTCGCGCAGGACACCGAACAGTTCCCGTATCATTGGGTGGGCGGCCGCTGGTCCGCTGTCCGGTTGCCCGCGGACCGCCCCATCACGGCAGGCGCCCTCTTCGCCCTGAATGAAAGAAACATTTGGCTGTCCTATCAGACGGGCGTGCCGTACAAGCACAACCTCCTGCATTTCGACGGAAGGCAATGGATCGAGACCAGGACCCCCAACACCCTGAGGATCGTTTCTCTCTTTTTCACGTCACCGGAATCGGGCTGGGCCGGCTGCGAGTGGGGACAGCTCATGCGCTACGACGGCGGGCAATGGCGGCTGGAGCCGTTTCCCGTTTCGCGGCATATCTGCGGTATTTCATTCGACACGCCTTCCGCCGGCTACGCGTTCACCGACATACCCGTGACGCTGTGCGGGTATGACGGGAAGGAATGGAAGACGATACCCCTGGAATCCGGCGGTTCCGCCGCGAGGGACATGCTCTCCATGTTCTGGGGATTTCCCGCGGGCCGGGATCCGGACATTCCCGATTTCTTGCGGCAGTGCCGCGAGCCGGTATCGCCGGACTTGGCCGCGGACACGGTGCGCATCCCATGCCGGGCGCCGCTGTCCGTCTGGGTTCATCATTCCCTGCCGGTTCAGGCCGTGTCCGCGGGATCCCGGGTCCTCAACGCCAGGTCGTTCGGGCCGTCAGAAATCACCTTCGCGGGCCTCGCGGACAAAACCGCGAAACCGGACGGATCCGAATGTCTCACCTATGAACTTTTTTCGAAATCCGGAATCGAGCGAAAAGTGGTTCTCGCCGCGCCCCGGCCCGGCCGGGACATCCTGAGAGAGCGGGTCTTCAGCGCGCATGTCGACGCCCAGACACGGAACGAGCACGGGGTCTGCGTTTCGGACCTGGACGGGGACGGAAAAGAGGACCTGTACGCGGTGGCCGCCCAGAGCACCAACCGGCTGTACCGCTTCACGGCGCCGTACACACAGAAGACCGAAATCGCGGAAAACGCGGGCGTCGCGGCGGGCACGATTCTGGACGACATGAAGCCCAATTACGACGAAGGCGCCTCGTCCGCGGACACGCGGAACGACGGAAGCCAGGACCTTTTCGTCACTTCCCTGTACGGTCCGAACATCCTCTTCGAGCGGGTCCGGAAGGGACGGTTCCGGAATTTCGGAAGATCGGGTCTCAGCAGAAAAACGGGGTTCTCCGCCTCCGCTTCGTGGGCGGACGTCAACTGCGACGGATTCATCGATCTTCTGGTGTGCAACTCCGATTCCGGCAACGCGCTTTTCATCAACAACGGAGCGGGCATATTCGCGGACCGGACGGCCGAGGCCGGCCTGACCCGGAAACCGGGTTCCGGGAGCGCGGTTTTCGGGGACATCAACGGAGACGGCCGGCCGGACCTTTTCGTCCCGCGCGGCGGACGGAAGAGTCTCCTGTACGTCAATGAAGGGCCGTGCGGGTACGGCGCCGTCCCGTATTTCAGGGAACAGTCGACGAGCCGCGGATTCGGGACCGAAGACACGTTGAGCCTTTCCTCCAGCGCCGTTTTCGGGGACCCGGACAACGACGGGGACCTGGACCTGTTCGTGACGAACATGGCGGGGCCCTGCAGGCTCTATTTGAATGACGGGAGGGGTCGTTTCACCGACAGGACGCCTTCATCCGGCATCCTGGAACAGGGGCTCAGCCAGACCGCGCTCTTTCTGGACGCGGACAATGACGGAAAACAGGACCTGTTCATCGGCGGGCTCGACACCAGTTCGCTCTACATCAATCTCGGCGGCGCCCGGTTCGCGAGAAACGTCAGGGAACGACACAAGTGTTTCGTTTCTGGCATGGCCTGGGCCGACCTCGACGGGGACGGGGACCCGGACATCTATCTGACCGATTCCTTTTCGGCCAGCCGCTGGCTCGTCAACCGGACGGATACGGATGGGTATCTGAGGCTGAAGATCCGCGGCACGCGGTCCAACGCGGACGCCGTGGGCGCGGCCGTTTATCTGTACGACGAAGGATTCGCCGGCGATCCGGATCATCTGCTGGGGATGCGGGAGGTGAGCGGCAGTTCCATCTGCAACAGCATGAGTTCCCGCGTCGTGCTTTTCGGCGTTCCGGACGGCCGGCCGAAGGACGCGCTCGTCCGGTTCCCTTCGGGCATCCGGAGAACCTTCCGGGGGCTGAAACCGGGCGTGTCCCGTGAACTCTTCGAGGAGGACGGGCTCGGCCGGCTCCGCTCCAGGGCCGGAAAATGGCTCGTCCGAAACGGCCGCGATCCCCTCCGGCAGGCGCGCGCCGGCGTCACGGCGCTGTTTCTGATCCTGACCGCTTCATCCCTGGCTGTTCTCAAAAGGAGAAGCCGGTCGGAGGGCCGGATCGTCCGGTTCGCGATGGCGGCTTCATTCCCGGTCTTTCTCCTTCTCTTTTACGTTCTGCGCGACACCGGCGTCCTGCCGGGCATCGTGTTTCCGTTCGCGTTCGGGTACGCCGTTTCCCTGGCGGGATTCCACTACGGCAGCCGGATACTGGGCGGCGAACAGGCCCGGATGGAGGCGCTGGAGAAATGCTTCGTTTCCCTGAACTCCTTCTTCCACGGCGAGTGGGGCGCGCGGAAACTGAACCGCCTTCAGCTCTACGCGGGCAATCTGGGTCCGGAAACAGCCGGATCCCGCGAGATTCTGGAAGGCCTGGCCGAGTCGGTCCGCGACTTCCGGTCGCTGGTCGCGCCGGAAATCCGAAGGCTTCTGGCGCATCTTCAGGCGTCCGGAATGTTCCGGCCGGCCGTTTCCGAAATCGGGAACCGGCTGAGGTCGGCGTTATCCGCTTTAGACCGGATCGAGGGGGAAAACCGGGGCTCGAGCGCCGGGCGGAGCGGTTCCGCTGTCCGGACCGTCGAATCGACACACCTCCTGCAGGAGAGCCTGCGCGACCTCAGGAAGAACCTGGAAACGCATTTCACGTGCCGGCCGGCCGAATGGATCGAAAAGACGGCCGCGGAGTACGCGGCCGAGGGCCGGCCGGTTTCGCACGACTGCCGTATCGGGGGGGGCGGGG
>JAUCQC010000021.1 GCA_030372965.1 bacterium | reverse complement strand
CGGAGATGTGTATAAGAGACAGGTCCCGGCCTGGTCCGCGGCCTGCGCCGCGGGGCCGCCGTTGTAGACCTCGTAAGCATCCAGGATGTCCTTCACCAGCCGGTGACGGACGACGTCCGCCTTCTCGAGAAGGACGAAGTCTATCCCCCCGACGCCCCGGAGAATGGACTGGATCTGGACCAGGCCGGAGAGGGCGCGGTCGGGCAGGTCGGTCTGGGTGTCGTCGCCCGTGACGATGGCCCTCGATCCGATGCCAAGCCGGGTGAGAAACATCTTCATCTGCATCGCCGTGGTGTTCTGCGCCTCGTCGAGAATCACGAACGCGTCGTTCAGGGTTCTTCCCCGCATGTAGGCCAGCGGCACAATCTCGATGACCTTCCGCTCCAGGTGCTTCTGCAGCACGTCGTTGGGCAGCATGTCGAACAGCGCGTCGGTGAGGGGGCGCAGATAGGGGTCGACCTTTTCCATCAGGTCGCCGGGCAGGTACCCGAGGTTCTCGCCCGCCTCGATCGCGGGACGCGTCAGGATGATGCGCGACACCTCGCGCGCCCGCAGTTTCTCGACCGCGATGGCCACGGCGAGATACGTCTTGCCCGTTCCGGCCGGACCCACGGCGAACACGATCTCGTTGGCGAGCGCCGAGCGGCAGTACCGTTCCTGGCCCGGAGTCTTGGGCCGGATGACCCCCTTTTTCCCGTAGAAGACGAACGATTCCCTCGCCGGACCGGCCGGCGCCTCGGGCGGTTCCGGGGCCTCCTCGCGGGCCCGCCGGATGGCCGAACGCACGTCGTCCGCGTCGAGCCGTCCGTTCCGGTTCAGCAGGAACAGCGCCTCCATCCAGAAGCGCTCCATGCGGTCGAGCTCCGGCTCTTCCCCGCTGAACCGGATCACGTCTCCCCGGGCCGTGATTTTCACTGGAAAAGCGGCTTCGATCAGGCGGAGGTTCTCGTCTCCGGCCCCGAGTAGGTGAAGCGGGTCTATGCCCCTGATGGATATCTGTCTTTCGCGGCTCATGTCATAGAAAAAGCTCTCAGCCCATGAGCGAGCTCACGGGCCGAGAGCTTTCCTTGCTTTTTAATGTGCCGCCCGGCGCGGGCGCCGCGGTGCGGCCGGCCCGCAGGCCTGGCGGTTGTCTCGATCATCCCGATGGTGCATCCCAGGATTTCATCCGGCCGGGTAACGGTACGGCCCGCGCCGTCCGTATCCCCGGAGCCCGGTTACTTCTTGGGAACGGTCAGCACCTGCCACGGATAGATCGTGTTGGGATTCGAGATGATGTCCTTGTTCGCCTCGTACAGCTTGGTCCACTGGGTCGGATCGCCCAGGACGTCCGCGTTGCCGGCGATCTTCTTCAGGTAATCGCCCTTGGCGACCAGGTACTGGTTCTGGCCCAGCGTGCGCTGGATGTTGAGGATCTGATCCGGTTCGATCTTGTCCGGATTGGAGATCTGGTCGCGGTTCACGCAGTAGATGCGGATCCACTGGTAGGCGTCGCCGTAAATGTCGGGCTTCTTCGCGATTTTCCACAGATAGTCGCCCTTGACCACCGTGTACCGGTCGTACACGCCCATGAGTTTCGTGTCGAGGGCCGCGAATTTGGCGTCGAGTTCCGCGATCTTCTTCTCGAATTCGGTGAGGATGGCGATCTTGCTGCCCTTCGCCTCGGCCAGCCGCTTCTTCAGGTCGGCGATCTCGGCCTTGCGGTCCAGCAGATCCTCGGCGGACAGGGCGGACAGTTCGTCCAGCTTGGAGCTGATGCTCCCGAGTTCCTCGCGGTACGAATCGACCGCGGCCTTGTCCACGCCCAGCATCGCGTACACTTCGGCCCACACGGCGTCGATCTGCGCCTGCGTCTCTTCGATCTGCTTGCGGAGATCGGCGTTCTCGGTCTCGAGCGCGGCGATGCGGGCCGCGTTGTCGGCTTCGGCTTTCTGGGACGCGGCCAGCTGCACCTTGTACTCGTCCATGCTCATCTTTTCCTGGCTGAACACGGATGAAGCCGAAACGAGGAACAGTGCGGCAAGCGTCAAGATCAGAGTGACCTTAATCTTCATTCTCTAGCCTCCTTCATCAATGGGACATACCGTTGGCCGGGATTACTGTCCCAGCTTGGCGCGCACTTTCTCGCGTTCCGCCTTGGCGTACTCGAGTTCCTGCTGCTTCTGGGCGAGCTGGGCCTTGAGTTCCGCGTTTTCCTTCTCCAGCTGGGCGATCTTGTCCTGGCTTGCCTGGACGGCCGCCTGGGATTCCTCAAGGACCTGCATCTGCTTGTCGTTGGCGTTGCGCGAACAACCCGACAGAACAAAGCCCGCCGCAAGCACGGTCAGCAGCAATACGAAAGACCGAAACCGCTTTGCCATTCCCTGCACCTCCTTTTGGCTGATAGGATCGTAAAGCGTATTCGTGAAAATATCTGAAAAATTCGGCATATTGTCAAGCTAAAAATGATTTTACGGCGTATTTCGGACCGCGCTCCGAACGCGATATGGAGTCCTTCCTGTGCGCGTTGACGGAAATCGGACCAGTCAATATCCAGAGCAAGTCGGTGAAAAACACTGAAGGAAATTTCAACCGGCTGAGAACGACCTATCTCTATTCAAAAACTGAACTTACCCGAAAATATAAGCGCTCACTCCGTGATCTTCAGCCCCAATTCCTTCAATTGGTCCTCGCTGACCTCGGACGGGCACCCGTCCATCAAAGACAGCGCGCTCGTGGTTTTCGGAAACGCGATCACCTCGCGAATGGATTCCTCCCCCGCCAGGAGCATGACGAGCCTGTCGAAACCGAAGGCGATCCCACCGTGCGGCGGGGCCCCGAATTCCAGGGCCTCGAGCAGGAATCCGAATCTCCTTTCGGCCGTCTCCCGGTCCATGCCGAGGCTCCGAAAAAGCGACTCCTGCACCGACTTCCTGTGATTCCGGATGCTGCCGCCCCCGATCTCGGAGCCGTTCACCACCAGGTCGTACGCCCTGGCGCGCACGCGGCCGGGATCCGTTTCGAGCAGGGGGATGTCCTCCTCCCTCGGGGACGTGAACGGATGGTGCATGGCGGCCCACCGGCCCTCTTCCTCGCTCCACTCGAGGAGCGGAAAATCCGTCACCCAGAGCGGCGCGAAAGCGTCCCCGGGAATCAGGCCCCGGTCGGCGGCGAGCTTCTTCCGCAGGCTGCCGAGCGCTTCCCCGCAGGTTTTGGCCTTGTCCGCGACGATGAAGGCGGCGTCCCCGGCCTTCATGGACAGCGCCTCTCCGGCCGCGGCGAGGAATTCCGGGGTCGTGAACTTCACGATCGGGGACAGCCACTCCGTCTCCGTGCGCTGGAGAACCACGAGCCCCTTGGCCCCGAATCCTTTCACGTATTCCGTCAGGTCGTCGGTCTGTTTCCGCGAAACCGGGCCGGCGGCTTCGAGCCGGATGCCACGAACCGCGCCCCCGCTCCGCACCGCTTCCTCGAAAACCCTGAATCCGGACCGTTCCGCGGCCGCGCTGATGTCGGTGATCTCCATTCCGAAACGCAGGTCCGGGCGGTCGGTGCCGTAGCGCGACACCGCCTCGTCGTAACCCATGCGCGGAAAGGGATTCGGCAGGCGGATGTTCCGGAACTCCGCGAACAGCCGGCGCGTCAGCTCCTCCATGATCGGGAGAATGTCGTCCTCCGTGACGAACGACATCTCCGCGTCGATCTGCGTGAATTCGGGCTGGCGGTCCGCCCGGAGGTCCTCGTCCCTGAAACACCGGACGATCTGGAAATACCGGTCGAATCCCGAAATCATCAGCGTCTGTTTGTAGATCTGCGGCGACTGGGGAAGCGCGTAGAACCGGCCCTTGTGAACGCGGCTGGGAACCAGGTAGTCGCGCGCGCCCTCCGGCGTGCTCTTCATCAGGATCGGCGTCTCGATTTCCAGAAAGCCCTGGCTGTCGAGAAAGTCGCGCACGGTCTTGGCGGCCCTGTGGCGGAGCGTCAGGTTCCTCTGCATCTGCGGCCTGCGCAGGTCGAGGTACCGGTATTTCAGCCGGGTTTCGTCCGTGGCGTCGCAGGGGTCCTTGATCTGGAACGGGAGGATTCCGGACTCATTGAAGATTTCGCATTGTTCCGCCTCGATCTCGATCGCGCCCGTGGACAGCCGCGGATTGACCATTTCCGCCGGGCGGAGGCGGACCTTTCCCCGTATGCCGACCGCCCACTCGGACTTGATCCGGCGCGCCGTCTCCAGGACCGCGGCGTCGCCTTCGGGATGAAAGACGACCTGGGTGACGCCGTACCGGTCGCGCAGGTCCGCGAATATCACGCCGCCGTGGTCGCGCTGGTTCGCGACCCAGCCGACGAGGGTGACCGTGCTTCCCGCGTCCTGCTTCGTCAGACCGCCGCAGGTGTGCGTGCGGCGCCATTGCCAGGGCATGTTTCTCTCCGCTGCGTTTTGATTTGAAGATCTAGATGTCTGGTGATCGGACCGGATCTGAGTTCAAAGTTAAAAGTTCAAAGTTAAAAGTTCAAGGCTCAAAGAAAAACCGGTAAAATGGGGTCGGACGCGAACTTTGAACTTTGAACCTTGAACTTTGAACTGTCTGAAACGGAAAATATACTCTATGCAGAGATGAAAATCAAGACCCGAACGCGTACGTCTGCTTGAAACTCACACTGCCCTCGGACGGCGCGATGGGGTCGAAATCCTTCCACT
>JAUCQC010000020.1 GCA_030372965.1 bacterium | reverse complement strand
CCCCCCCCCCCCCCCCCCCCCCCCCCCCCCCCCCCCCCCCCCCCCCCCCCCATTTTTCAAGCAGAAGACGGCATACCAGATACACAGCGCTGTCTCGTGGGCTCGGAGATGTGTATAAGAGACAGGTCCGGCGAAGCCGGGGAATCTTCTATCTGTAGAGAAGAAATCATTTTATATTCGCTCGCTTACCCCGCCGCAAGCGGCGGGTCTTCAACAAGAAAAAATCTTGTTGCTTGGTCCCGCGCAGCGGGGGAATGCGCTCGCTGACAGATTCAAGGGAGAAGACTGCGGATGGATTCAAGAACCCGATCCGGCTTGATCCTGTTCATGCAAAGCGTTTCGCATTGACCGCGGAAACAATTCTGACAGTCCAGGCCGGGTTCCAGGATTTCACCCCTGCCGTACAATTCGAACTCTCTTGAATTGAAGATATTGTTGAAAAGAACCACTCTCTTCCCCAAACCAATGGCAATGTGAAGCCCCATGGTGACACCGGTCACAATCAGATCGCACTGATTCATCAGCGAAATAAAGGTTTTCAGGTCAAAGTGCCCCAAATAACGTGCCTTCGATAGTTGCGCGATCCGCCTGTTTTTCGCGTCTTCCTGTAATCCGCCGAGAAGAAGCGGGGAATACCCGCTCTTTTTCAGTTTGCGCGCCAGGATAACCCAGTAGTTATCGGGCCACAATCGTGTGGCCCATCTTCCACCGCAGCCCGTGTTGAGCCCGACAACGCCTTTGCCCTTTGGGATGCGCCATTTCCCGGGATCCGGTCTTGGAAGCAGGTATTCCTCTCCGCCGAACTCAAACCCCGCGATTTCGAATATTTCCTGTGGGTAACTTTTCGTGTTCTTCCTGTTTTCATCGTCGAAAAGTCCTGTCAGCCATTTTCTTCCGGAAGCCTGATCCAGGGGTTTGCAGGCGAATCCGTTCCAGCCGAACCCCCTCTTCTTTCCGGCGTGTATACTTTCCGCCAGACAGCAGGCTTCGGCATCCTTGTCCAGATTGATCAGGAGCTCGTATTCCGTGGATTTCAGTATTTCGAGATGCTCGGCCGTAAACCGGAATGCCCGATCCACTTCAGGCGGCAGTATATCCGGCGTATGCGTCAGCCAGTGAATGTGCCGGCGCGGGAAGTTTTTTCTGAGAATCCGGATCAAAGGCGTTGTCCGGATCACGTCGCCGATGGCCCCGAGCTTGATGATGAGAATCCGGCCCTTCACGGCCTCGTATCTGGGGCATCCGTCACAATGGACGCCTTCCTCTTTGTGCGGCCGGCAGGGCCGGTCGCCCAGATAATGCGTGCAATCGGCGTGTACAATCATGGGATCGGCTGAAGTCCTATTTTTTTGCCGAGACAATGGCGGCCAGCGCGAGGGAATGCAGCCAGGTGGCCGCCTGTTCGGCCCTGGAGATGAGAACAATGGGGAGACGCGCGCCCACGACCAGTCCGCTGATGCGGCCGTGGGCGAGGTAAACCAGTCCTTTCGCGAAAATGTTTCCGCTGGCGATATCCGGAACCAGGAGGATGTCCGGTCGGCCCGCGACGCGGCTTCGGAATCCTTTGATGCGGCTGGCCTCCGCGGAGAAGGCCATATCCAGCGCCAGGGGTCCTTCGACGACGGCCTCCCCGAAAACGCCCGCGTCGGCCATGCGGACCAGTTCCTTCGCTTCGCCGGTCTCGGGCATGTGGGGGCTGACTTTTTCATTGGCCGCGAGCAGGGCGACGCGGGGTCTGCGGATTCCCATCGCGGATGTGAACGCGATCGCGTTCTTGAGGATGAGGACCTTTTGTTCGAGGGTCGGGCGGATGACCATGCCGCTGTCCGTGATGGCGAAGGGTTTGGCCGCGGCCGGAACCTCCATCCAGGCGATGTGACTGAGGAGACCGCCGGTACGGAGTCCGAAACGGGTATCCAGGACGGCCTTGAGCAGAACGGGCGTGGAGATGTTGCCCTTCATGATGAGGTCCGCTTCGTCCCGGGAGGCCAGTTCAGCCGCGGTTTCAGCGATGGCCGGCTCATCCGGCCGGTCCAGGATCGGGAATTCCGACACATCGATTCCCGAGCGCCGGGCCAGGCGCCGAATCGCGGAAGCCGGGCCGATCAGGACAGGCCGGATCAGACCGAGGCCCGCCGCGTCCGCCACGGCGCTTAAAACCTCCGGTCCGGCCGCTCCGGCCACGAGGGTTCTCGCCGTGCCGTTTTTCCGGGCCCGGTCGATCATCGTGCGGTCCCGGGCGACAGTGCGTTTCATCGGAGGTTTCCCCCGATCGCGGTCTTCATGGCACGCACCGCCCCCCGGATGTCCTTCTGGCCCAAAAATGCGGAGACCGCTGCGATTCCATCCGCGCCGGACCGGATCGCCGCACCCGCGTTTCCGGAATGGATTCCGCCGATGGCCACCAGGGGACGGGTGGTGCGCGTCCTCAGTTCGGTCAGCAGCCCTGTGCCTGCGACACGCGCCACGGTCTTGGTCCCGGTCGGGTAACAGGCGCCGACTCCGTAATAGTCCGCGTCCGGACCGGCCTCAAACTCCTCGACCGAGGACACGGAGAAGCCGACCCACAACCGCGGCGCGATTCTGCGGATCCGGTCTGCGGGCATGTCCGCGAGCCCGACGTGGATGCCGTCCGCTCCGCACGCCATCGCGAGGTCGAGCCTGTCATTCACGATCAGCGGAACACCCGCGTCCGCGGTCGCTTTCCGCAGGATGTCCGCGATTTCGATCATTTCGCGGATGCCGGACACCTTGTCCCGGTATTGAATCACGGTCGCGCCGCCTTCGATCAACGCCGCGGCCAGAGATTCGGGCGTCCGCCCGTCGAACCATTCCCGGTCCAGAACGGCCATCAGCCGGAACCGGGCGGCGTCCGGAGAATTGAACGATGTCATCAGTATTCAATGCCGGGCCGCGCCGGCATTCCTTTCGCGTAAGGGTGCTTGACCGCGACCATCTCGGTGACCAGGTCCGCCTCGGCGATGAGCGCCTCGGTCGCGCCCCGACCGGTCAGGACCAGTTCGACCGAATCGGGCCGGTTCCGCATGAGACCGAGCACGTTCTCCTCCCCGATCAGGCCGAGGGACACGGCCTGCAGAATTTCGTCGAGGATGATCATGTCCCAACCCTCCCCCATGCGCTGCTCCGCCGCTTGCAGGCCACGCTCGGCGCGTTCACGGTCCGCCGGATCCGGTGGCTCGGACCGGACGAACGCGCGGCCGCCGAACTGCATGGATTCGAACCCTGGAAGCCGCAGGCAGGCGCCCGTCTCCCCGGATCCCCCCGGAGGCTTGAGAAACTGGATGAGAAGGACTCTCCATCCCCGACCCAGCGCGCGCATCGCCAGCCCCAGCGCGGCCGTGGTCTTTCCCTTTCCGTCCCCGGTGTAAATCTGTACGCACTTGCGCGGCATTCCGGCACTCCCGGTCGAAGGCCCGTTCGCGGCCGCGGCTCAGCCGCCGCTTCCGGAGGAAACGGCCTTCTGCTGGCGGTGCGAGGCCATGCGCGCCGCCATGACGATGGAGTAGAATTTGGTGTCGTCGTCGTCGGCCCGGGACGAAAGCACCACGGGCGAAAGCGTCCCGACGAGGATGGAAGCGCTCTTGCCGTGCGCCAGAATGGTGACGGATTTGTAGAAGGTGTTGGCGGTTTCGATGTTGGGAAACAGGAGAATGTCCGCTTCGCCGTTGATGGGGCTGTCGAGGCCCTTGATGCGGCAGTTTTCCTCGGACAGGGCCACGTCCAGGGCCAGCGGACCGTCGACCACCGCGCCCCGAATCTGCTTCCGCTCGGCCATGGCCTTGATCACCGCGGCGTCGATGGAGGACTGGAGCTTGAAATTGATCTTTTCCGCCGCCGAAACCAGCGCCGCTTTCGGGCACTCGATGCCCAGCGAATGCGCCACTTCAATGGCGTACTCCAGTATCTTCACTTTTTCGTCCATGGTCGGATTCGGGAGAATGGCCGCGTCCGTGACCAGCAGGAGCTTGGGATAGGTCGCCATCTCCATCACGGCGACGTGGCTGAGCAGGCCGCCCTTCGGAAGCAGGCCGATCTCCTTGTCCAGAACCGCCTTCATGAACACGTCGGTGGGGATCAATCCCTTCATCACCAGGTCGGCTTTGCCGTCCCGGACCAGCTGCACCGCGGCGCGGGCGGTCCGGGTCTCGTCCTCGGTGTTCACGATTTGCACGCTTTTCGTGAAAGCGGGGTCGAGGTCCCGGGTGATCTTTTCCAGTTTCTCCCCGACTCCGACCAGGATCACCTTGATGAGACCGTCGAGAACGCCCCGAACGACGGCGCGGACCGTCGCCGGATCCCCGTCTCCTGAGGCGACCGCCATCGTCATCCGGGGACCGCCTTTCACGGCTTCTTCCAGCATGACGAGCTTGCGGATGGGTTCCATGCGAGCGCCTTTCCCTGTTAGGACCCTGAAGCCGGATACGTTCCGGGTTTTTCTTCACCCCTGAGGATGCGAAGCCCGCCCAGCGCCAGCGACTCCATCTCCTTTTCGCCGGGCAGGACGAAAACAGGCGCGATCCACCGGACCCGCGCCAGAATCGCCTCCGTGAAGGCGGTCGAAGCGGCCAGGCCTCCCGTGATCACCAGCGCGTCCACGCGCCCCTCCAGAACGGCGGCCATGGCTCCGATCTGCTTGGCCGTCTGATAGGCCATGGCGTCGCGGACCAGCGCGGCGGTCCGGTCTCCGGACGCGATGCGGCGCTCGACCTCCACGAGGTCGTTCGTCCCCAGGTGGGCCACCATGCCGCCGTGACCGGTCAGCCTTTTGCGCACCGCGGCAAGGCTCGTCTTGCCGGAGAAGCACCAGTCCGCCAGCTGGCCGGAGGGAAGACCGCCGGACCTTTCCGGCGAAAAGGGCCCGTCGCCGTCCAAGGCGTTGTTGACGTCCACCACGCGGCCCTCCCGGTGGGCGCCGACGGAAATACCTCCGCCCAGATGCGCCACGATCAGCCGCAGCGATTCCACAGGCCGGCCGAGACGCCGGCCGGCCTCGCGCGCGACGGCTTTCTGGTTGAGCGCGTGAAAAATGGATCGCCTGCGGAACTCGGGCAGTCCGGTGAGGCGGGCCACTTCATCCAGCTCGTCCACCACCACCGGGTCCACGATGTACGCTGGAACTCCCGCCCGATCCGCGATCGCGCGCGCGCTCAGGCCTCCGCGATTGGTGGCGTGCTCTCCTTCCACCGCGGACCGAAGGTCCTCCGCCATCCGGTCATCCACGGCGTAGGTGCCGCCTGCCAGCGGCCTGAGCAAACCGCCCCGGCCGACCACGGCGTCCAGGGACGCGGGACGGATGTTCCGGCCGGCCATGAACGCTTCAACGGCCGCCAGCCGGAACGGAAGCTGGTCCGCGACCCGATTATAGCGGCCAAGCGTGTCCGCCGGATGCGCCAGTGAAGCGGAGTCCCTCTGGGCCTCGTCCTCGAAAAGCGCGATCTTTGTGGATGTCGAGCCCGGATTGACGACCAGGATGCGAAAGGGGCCCCGGGTCATATGGCTTCGTATGATTTGACCGGTTCCTCGTTGCGCAGCACGCGGAGCGCGCCCAGCGCGAGCGCCTCCATTTCGAATTCGCCGGGCAGCACAAAGAAGGAGCCCAGAATGCCGACCCGCTCCTGAATCCAGCCTGTCAGCATGGCGCTCCGGGCGAGACCGCCGGTGAGCACCACGCCGTCCAGCATGCATTTCAGAACCGTGGCCATGGCGCCGATTTCCTTGGCGATCTGATAGGCCATGGCGCGATACACGCGTTCGGCCCGGCTGTCCCCGGCGGCGATGCGCTTCTCGATCTCCACGGCGTCGCTGGTTCCGAGATGCGCCGCGAGACCGCCGCAACCCGCGATTTTCTTCCGCATTTCCGCGTGCGTGAACCTTCCGGAAAAACACAGTTCGGTCAGCGCGTAGGCGGGCAGGGTTCCGGAGCGTTCCGGTGAAAACGGTCCCTCTTCCACGGCATTGTTGACGTCGATGATGAATCCGTCCTTCAGCGCGCACACCGATATGCCTCCGCCCAGGTGGGCGACCACCATGCGGAGCTGGGATAAATCCTTCCGGAGCTGAAGGGCCACCCTGCGTCCGGCGGCCTTGATGTTGAGTGCGTGCGCCAGGCTCCTGCGCTCCAGCTCGGGCATGCCGGTCAGCCGTGCGACCGGATCCATCTCGTCGACGGACACGGGATCGACGAAAAACGCGGGGATTTCCGTCCCCTGCACCAGGCGGTCTGCGAGACACACGCCCAGCAGCGACGCATGGTTGAACTGGACACGGCCCTGAAGCACGTCGCCCACGACGGTCGGTGTGACCCGGTAGGTGCCGCCTGGCAGGGGTTTAAAAGGGCCGC
This sequence comes from bacterium, assembly GCA_030372965.1. GTDB lineage: Bacteria > Zhuqueibacterota > QNDG01 > QNDG01 > DTFT01 > JAFGAX01. Next base: position 30,683 of record JAUCQC010000020.1, on the reverse strand, counting down.
CCCGGCTGGAAACCGCGGACAGCGAGCCGACTTCGACACCCCGGCGGATGAGCAGTTCGGCCAGATCCCTGAATCGAAGATCCATCTGGTCCGTCGGTCTCCGGAAGGGAGCGAGGGTTTCAGAGGAATACGCGACGGTCTCGCTCCACACCGGAGTTTCGTCTTCAAACAGAGCGACCTTGGTGCTCGTGGATCCCGGATTGACGACCAGAATTCGGGTCATGCATCCTCCCAGTTCGCCGCGGTTTCGGCGCCCGCCCGGAACGCCCCGCAATTGATGTCAACGGTTCCTGCCGGCACGCGGCCTTCGATGGCCCGCATCCAGTCGTCCTCCGGTATGTCAAGGCATCCGGAAAGCGCGCCGAGCAGGACCGTGTTTTCGACGCGAGGATTCCCGAGCCGCCGGGCGACTGTTTCCGCGTCGATGGGGATGACGCGTCCGGCCCGGGCGCGCACGGATGCGACAGGATCCTCGGGATACCCCGGCCCCTTGCGGAACAGCGCGACGGGAGGCACGAGACGTCTGCGGTTGATGACGGCCGTTCCGTCCGCCTTGAGAAAGTGAACCCAGCGGAGCGCTTCCGCCTGTTCGAAGGCCAGCAGGGCGTCGGCCTGCCCGGCCGGGATCAGGGGGGAAAAGACCTGTCCGGAAATCCGGACATGGCTGGACACGGAACCGCCCCGCTGGGCCATGCCGTGCACTTCGCTCTTCTTCACGTCGAAACCCGCGCGGAGCGCCGCGTCCGACAGCAGTTCGGACGCCAGCAGGACGCCCTGTCCCCCGACGCCCACGATCAGGACGCTCATGGACCTCATTTCGCGCCCCCTTCCGGTTCCCGCACGATCGCCTGCACCGGGCAGACCTGACTGCAGACACTGCACCCTGTGCACAGGGTCCGGTCGATTCTGGACTGGCTCAGCCCCTTTTCCGTGCGTTTCTCCGATTCGCCGATCGCTGGACAGCCGACCTTGAAGCAGGCGTGGCATCCGATGCAGGCATCCGGTTTCACGCGGAACGGCGGCCTGAGAATGGATTTACGGATTTCAGGCGGGTACAGCGTGCAGGGCCGGTTGGTGATCAGAACGGAAAGTTCACCCGACTCGAGCGCCTCCCCCAGCGCCTTTCCGGTCTGATCAAGATCGTAGGGATCGATGACGCGGATGCGCTCCACGCCGAGAGCCGCGCAGATTTTCGCCAGTTCCACGGGCCTGGCCGCAGCGCCTGAAAGGGTTTTTCCCGTTCCGGGCTGGTGCTGACCGCCCGTCATGGCGGTGATGCTGTTGTCCAGCAGGACGACCGTGATGCCGGCGCCGTCATGCACCGCGTTGAGAAGGCCGGTCATGCCCGAATGCAGGAAAGTGGAATCCCCGATTGTCGCCACGATTCCCTTTCCGCTCCCGCGGGCCTTGGCGACACCGACCGCCGTGCCGATGGACGCGCCCATCTCCACGCAGATGTCCCCCACGGCGATGGGCGGGTACACGGACAGCGTGTAGCAGCCGATGTCGGTCGCGACGAGGGCCTTGAACTTTTTGAGCGCGACAAACAGACCCCGGTGCGGGCAACCGGGGCAGAAAACCGGAGGCCTGGGCTGCACTTCCACCGGCGCCGGGGGTTCCGGACCCCGTTCCAGGACGCCGGCCCGGACGAATCCAGCGGCCACGATATCCGGGGAAAATTCGCCCAGGCGGGGCCACCATTTCTTTCCTTCGCAGGGAATTCCCGCCGCGAGGATCTGCTCCTCGATGAAGGGTTCCAGCTCCTCGACCACGAAGAGGCGGCCGACGGACGCGGCGAACCTGCGGATGCGTTCGATCGGGAGCGGGTGGGAGATGCCGAGCTTGAAAATCGAGGCTTCCGGGAGCGTTTCACGGACGTATTGATAGGAGATGCCGGCGGTGATCACACCCACGTCCCTGCGTCCCGGTTCCTCCCGGTTGAGAGGCGAGGATTCCGAAAAGGCGGCCAGGCGTTCGAGACGTTCCGCGGCCCAGACATGCTGAACCCGGGCGTGGTTCGGAAGGACGACGTATTTCCGGGGATCCGGCTGAAAACCCCGGACGGGATGCTCCCGGCGTTCCCCGAGGCGGACGACACTCTGGGCGTGACAGACGCGGGTGGTCATCCGGAGCATGACCGGAACGTCGAACGCGGCGCTGATCTCCAGGCTGTGGCCGACGAAGTCCTTGGATTCCTGGCTGTCGGAGGGCTCCAGGCATGGATATCCCGCGAAACGCGCGTACAGCCGGTTGTCCTGCTCGTTCTGGGATGAGTGCATTCCGGGATCGTCGGCGCTGACCACGACGAGCCCCCCCGGCGCGCCGATCAGGGAAACGGACATGAAGGGATCCGCGGCCACGTTCAGGCCGACATGCTTCATGGCCGTCAGCGCTCGGGCGCCGGCGAAAGAGGCGCCCATGGCGACTTCAAAAGCCACTTTCTCGTTCGGGCACCACTCGCTGTCGATTTCCGCGTACCGGGACGCGATTTCCTCGAGAATCTCGGTGCTGGGCGTGCCCGGATACGCGGTCGCCACGTGCAATCCGGATTCATGGCATCCGCGGGCGACCGCCTCATTTCCGGACAACAGGACTTTCATGCGATTCCTCAGTGGGGTGATCCCGGACTGACACGGCGGCCGGGTCCTGCGGAGACGCTTCGTCAGTCTCCGTTCTCCGGGTTCCGCGGACAGGATGCTGATCTCAGGTCCCGGCGGCCTTTCCGAAAGCCTGTTCCAGCTTGATCAGCCGCTGCCAGTCGCGGTCCACCCGGGATTGGATGAATTGAACGTCTTCCTCGCGAAGGTGATGAAAGCGGCCCTGCATCTTCAGGTATTCCGCGACGGGCACCGGGGTTGGATTCCGGCGGTTAAGCGTGTACACGCCCTCCTCCACCTCATAGATCGGGAAGACATTGCATTCGGTGGCCATGCGGGCGATTTTCACGGTGAGTCCGGGCGCGTGCTTCCAGCCCGTCGGGCAGGGCGCGTAGACGTGCAGAAAACGCATTCCCCGGATCGACTGCGCCTTCCGAAGTTTCTTCACCAGGTCTTCCGGATAGGCGATGTTGGCCGTGGCCGCGTAGGGGATGGAATGCGCGACCATGATCTCCATGATGTTCTTCTTCGGGCCCTTTTTGAACTGGAGGGTCGGCGTGGTCGTGGTCCAGGCGCCGTGCGGCGTGGCCGAGGACCGCTGGATGCCGGTGTTCATGTAGGCTTCATTGTCGTAGACCACGTAGATGATGTTGTCGTTGCGTTCCGCAGCCCCCGAAAGCGCCTGAAGCCCGATGTCAAAGGTGCCCCCGTCCCCGGCCCACGCCACGGTCGTGACGTCCTCGCGGCCGAGACGGGACAGGGCATGGGTGATTCCGGCGGCCGTGGAGGCCGCGGTTTCGAACGCGCAGTGAAAGACGGGAACGCCGGCCGCGGAATACGGGAAAGGCCCGTCGATCACGGCCCAGCAGCAGGCCGGGATGGACAGGATGGTGTTCCGCCCGAGCGCCTTGAGCGCGTAACGCATGGCCATGGCCGCGCCGCATCCCTGACAGGCCAGATGTCCCGGAGAGAGTATCTCCTCCTCGGGCAAAGTGAGCCGGAAAGGCCTTTTCCCTGTTGTTTCGGCGGCATTCATGGTTTGACTCCAATCCAGACGAGCGGCGAGGGCTTCCCCTCGCGCAGTTGAAGAAACATGGATTCCAGATCGGCCACGGACACGTCCCGGCCTCCCAGGCCGGCGATGAATCCGGTCAGAGCGGGGCCCGCGCCGGGCAGAACCGACCGGGTTTCCGTGTAAAACGGGCCGGCCTGACCGTAGGAGACCGCCCGGTCCACGACCCCCGCGGCCTTCACGCGGCCGAGAATGCGGACCACGTCCTCCGCGGGAAACGGACGGAAATAGCGGATCTTCAGGACGCCCGCCCGGACTCCCCTGTTCCGGAGCCGGTCAGCCGCCACTTTGGCCGTCCCCGCGATGGTGCCGTAGGTGACGAGCACCACTTCGGCGTCTTCGCACCGGTAGGCCTCCGTCAACCCGTATGACCGGCCGAAGAGGGTTCCGAATTCTTTTCCGGTTTCCGTGATCGCCTGCGCGGCGGCTTCGTGCGCCTTCTGGATCTTGAATGAAAATTCGTAATAGTAGTCCGGAGACGTGAGCGCGCCGAATGAGCGCGGGTCCGCGACGTCGAGCTTGACGGCCGGCCGGTACGGCGGCAGAAAGGCGTCGATCCGTTCCGCGTCGTACAGGTCCACCACCTGGGACGTGTGGGACAGGAAGAATGCATCCAGGTTCACCAGGGTCGGAAGCAGGACCCCTTCGCGTTCCCCGATCCGGTAGGCCATCAGAATGGAGTCGAAAACCTCCTGATTGTCCTCGCAATAGATCTGCATCCAGCCCGTGTCGCGCTCCGAGACGGCGTCCGTGGCGTCCGCCCAGATGGACCATCCCGGAGCCATGGCGCGGTTGACATTGGCGAGGACGATGGGCAGCCGGGCCCGGCCGGTCCAGTGGATGAGTTCGTGCATGAGCGCGAGGCCCTGGGCCGAGGTCGCGGTGAACGTCCGCGCGCCCGCGGCCTGCGCGCCGATGCAGGCGGCCAGGGCGGAATGCTCGGATTCGACCTTGATGAAATCGGCCGCCAGTTCGCCCCGGGCGACGAGTTCCGAGAGAATCTCCACGATGGTGGTCTGGGGCGTGATCGGGTAGGCGGAGATGACCTGAACACGCGCCGCGACCGCGGCGTAGGCGGCCGCGAAGTTGCCGGTGAGGACTTTCTTCATGGCCCCCTACTTCCCTTCCTTTTCTGAGTCGATGGCGTCGAACGGGCATTCCGCGATGCAGATGCCGCATCCCTTGCAGTAATCGAGATCCACCACCGGCGGGTCGCCCGGCCGGATCGCCGGTTCGGGGCAGACTTTCCAGCAGATCATGCACCGCTTGCAGCGCGCCTCGACGATCACGGGCCGGATGGATCGCCACGAGGCGGTCTTGTTGCTCTTCATGGAGCCCATCGAAACGGGCATGTCCGGAAGATCGCCGGTTTTCTCGACGGCGACGGTCCCGTCCTTTCGGATCTTCGGCTTCATGCGTTCTCCCTATCCGTGCAGCCGGTCGTACGCGTCCCGGGCGGCCTGCGCGTTGAGATCGGGTTTGTTCGGAATTCTCTCCCGTATGGCGTCCGCCACGGAATCGATGGACACCACGCCCGTGGCTCGGGCCACGGCGCCGAGAATGGTGGTGTTCACGATCGGCGCTTCCGGGGTTCCGAGGCCGTACCGGAGGGCGATGGAGGAGCAATCCACGGTGGCGATCTTCACGTCCGGGATTCCGGTCACGGGGAAGGCGGATTTGTCCAACGTCGTATTGATGACGATCGTCCCGCCGGGCTTCAACCCGTCCGTCAGGGGGACAGCGCTCATGAGACCGGGGTCCAGGACCACCAGGACATCCGGTTCGTAGATGAAGCAATGGATCCGGATGACGTCGTCCGAAATGCGGGTGTAGGCCGTGACCGGGGCGCCGCGCCGCTCTACGCCGAAAAACGGGAAGGCCTGGACCTGCTTGCCTTCCCGGAAGGCGGCCATGGCCAGCAGATCCGAACCCTTGACCGCGCCCTGGCCCCCGCGGCCGTGAAAACGGATTTCAATCATCCTGAACCTCCGACGGTGATGCGGAAAGAGATGTCCATGGCTGGTGCGGAGTGCGTCAGGCCGCCGACGGAAATGAAATTCACCCCGGTCTCCGCTATTTCGCGTACCGACTCGAGGCGGATGCCGCCGGAGGCTTCGGTTTCCATCCGTCCGTTGATCAGCGCCACCGCCTCCTGAAGGGCCGCCGGACTCATGTTGTCCAGGAGGATCCGGTCCACCGGAAACCGGACGGCTTCCAGGACCTCCTCGAGGTTTCTCGCCTCCACTTCGACTTTCAGGCCGAGCCCCTTCTGCCGGAGCACGTGCAGACAGCGCTCGATCGCGGTCGCGACGCCGCCCGCGGCGTCCGCGTGGTTGTTCTTGATCAGGGCCATGTCGAATAGGCCGGCGCGGTGGTTGACTCCGCCGCCGATCCGAACCGCGTATTTTTCAAGGCTGCGCAGCGTGGGCGTTGTCTTGCGGGTGTCGAGTATCCGGCATCCGGTTCCCTCGACGGCGCGGACGAACGCGTCTGTGCGGGTGGCTATTCCGGAGAGTCGCTGGAGAAAATTGAGGGCTGTCCGCTCGCCTTTCAGGAGAGTCCGGACGGAACCGGAAACGGATCCGAGCGCATCCCCGGCCGAGGCCCTGAATCCGTCCCGCACGGTTTCCCGGATCTCCACATTGGGGTCCAGGATCCGGAAAACACGGTTGAAAACGGGAAGTCCCGCGACCACACCCTCCGAACGGGCAAGGATCCGCCCCGTTCCGGTCCGGTCCGAGGAGACGATGGAGTCGGTCGTCACGTCGCCGGTTCCGAGATCCTCTTCGAGCGCCCGTTCGATGATCGGATCCACGATTTCCCAGCGGAACGCGTCTGTCACGTCGGCCTCAAAGCGCGGGTTCACTTGCGGTGGATTCAATCGCGTCGGCCCGCTGTTTCGCGATGCGGCCCAGATCGCTCGTGACGCCTTCGCTCTGGACGATCCGGGTGAACATCTGCCGGGCCGAATCCGGCCGCTGGAGCCGCAGATAGGCCATGCCGGCTTCGTACAGGGCGGTTGCGGCCCACGGCAGCTGGGTCGGCGGGCAGAGATACTTGACCTTGAGAAACTCGAATATGGCCTCGTCGAAGCGCCCCATCTCCGCGTAGCATTTTCCGATCCAGTACTGAATTTCCGCCTCGTCCCGGGGATCCGCCTCGGGCTGGAGCGAACGCAGCTGCGCGACGGCCCGCCCGAATTCCTTCAGTTCATAGTAATAAATGCCGAGACGGATTTTTTTTGCGAAGGCGTCTTCCGCGCCGGGAAAGCGTTCAAGGTACCGTTTCGTCAGCGCGATCGCCGCGTCCGTCATCTGGAGGCCTTCATACAGCCGGATGCATTGTGTGGCCGCCTTGCGGTGGATTTCCGGACTCAGGGAATCGGCCATGGCCTTTTTAAAAGCCGCCAGCGCGTTGTCCGTCTGTCCGGAACGCAGGTAGTGTTCGCCGAGCACCAGGTAGATTTCAGGGAGGATGGGATCGTCCGCGCTCCGCCGGATCAGGTCGGTCATGAGACCGAGTCCCTTGTCCGTCCGGTTCATGAGGAGCAGGGCGCGGCCCCGTTCGAGCTCGGCTTTCAGCGAGAGGGAAGGATTGCGGCTGTCCGCGGCATCCTCGAAACAGTCGATGGCCGCTTCGAAGGATTTCTCCCGTGACAGCGCCATCCCCTGCTCCAGCCGGATCTGGGCCCGCAGCTCCTTGAAGGAGGGGTCGCCCTTGAAACGCGACTCGAATGCCTTGCGGCCGGATTCCCCGTCGGCGAGCCGGTCGAGGCGGAACAGCGAGACGATGCGCCCCGCGGTCAGAACCGCTTTCCGGCTCTCGTTTCCGGTCCTCTCCGCGGCGCGGGAATAACCGTCGGCCGCATCGGCGAACCGGCCCAGGCGGAAATCCAGATCCGCCAGTTCCGCCAATCCTTCGGCCGAGGAATCCGCGGCGGCCCGCCGGGACAGAAAAAAACGGGCCGTTTGCTTCTGTCCCTCGGTTTCCGCCAGGGACGCGAGGCCGGCCCACAGGTTTCTGCGGCCTGCCGGCCCGGTTTCCGCGGCCCCGTACCGGATGAGGGCGCTTCTCGCGGGGCCGGTTCTGGCCGCGGCCCGGTAGGCGTCCGCGAGACGGCTCAATAGCGCCGGCCGGAGGGCGGGATGCCCGTTTCCCAGGCCCAGTCGCGAACAGGAAGCGGATACGCTGTCGGAACTCAGCGCCTCCTCGAAGATCAGCGCCGCCCGATCGGGCTCGCCGGATGCCAGAAGCGCATCGCCCAGGCGGAGAAGGACGGAATCGGCTGACACCAGGGAAAAAGGATGGGCTGCGGCCGCCCGGTACAGCGGAACCGCCTTTCGGATGTTTCCGGAACTTTCGGCGCTCAGGGCCAGGAACCAGCTGGAAGCGGAGCGGATGGAGGGCGGAAATCCGGAATCGGCAATCCGACTGAAAAGGGAATCGGCCGCATCGATCCGTCCCCGCCTCTTCTCGATCAACGCCCGCAACAGAGCGGCAGCGCCGGCGGATTCCATGTTTCCGTCCCGGCCCCCGTCGGCCGGCAGCAGGGCGAGAAGCCGTTCCGCGGCCTCGATTGAATCGATGGCCAACGCGGATCGAGCCAGGGAAACCAGCCGGACCGCTTCAGTTGGATCGGTGACGCAGGAAGGCGGCAGGTCCGAGATCCATCGTCCCGCGTCTCCGGCGCCCCGAACGGTGGCGATGCGGTGCCGCAGCATCCTGACCCCTACCCGGAGCGGATGCGCCTGCGGCAGGGAGTTCAATGGTTCCAGAATGGCCAGGGCGGAATCCGCAAGCGGGGGATTGTGTTCCAGAACCGAGCGCCGGAACCAGCCGTCCGCGATCATGAACCTCGCGGAATCGGCCCGGGCGGAATCCGTCGCGGTTTTCAGCCAGGACAGGAAACAGGATTGCGACGCGGGATAATCCTTGAGCGATTCGAAGCAGAAGAGACCGAGGGTGTACTGGAATTCCGGTGACGGGCTTCCGAGAGACGCGTTGAGTATTGGCGCGAGCCGTCCCGCGAGGCCTGCGCCCTGGAGCGGGTTTGTCCATTCGATCCGCTCGAGCAGGACAACCGAGGAATCAGCCCATGCCGAAAAAGGCCGGTCCGCAATGACCCGTCGCAGGAGGAGGCACGCTTCCCGCACACGGCCGAGCCTCGCGAGACCGCGTGCATAGAGGAATTGCGATTCCGGAACGCATGGGCTGGCCGGAAACAGGTTCCAGAGTTTTTCCATTGACCCGAACGCTTCCTCCGGCCTGCCCGTTCTATCCAGGTCGATGACCGCTTTGCGGAGCAGAACGCGGTCGGCGCAGGGATTGTCCGGGAATTCGAGAAGAAAGCGGCTGTAGGACGCGGAGGCTTCCGCGTCGGCTCCCCGAAGGGTCTGCGCATACGCCAGGCCGAGCATGGAAAGGGGCCGGACCGGCGGCGCCTGTTCCGTGAGCCGGAGAAACTCCGCTTCCGCCTCGTCCGGACGGTCCATCCGGAGCAGTCCCATCGCCGCCTCGAACCCCGCCGCCGGTCCGCGCACCCCCGCCGGATCGACATTCTGGAAGGACTTCAACGCGTCGGACGGTCTGCCCGATGCGGACTGCGACAATCCCAGCCACCACCGGACGTCTTCCCCGTCAACGGGTTCCGCGCCCGCAGCGAGAACGGACTCGAAAGACTGACAGGCGTCCTCGTGCTCCCCTGTCAACGCCTCGATACGGCCGAGCCTGAAACCCGCGACGCGCCTGAGACTGTCCGGCACCCCGGGAGACGCCATCAGGGCGCGAAACTGGGTCATCGCGGGAATCCAATCGCCGATTTCCGAATAAATCGACCCGAGCCGCAACGAGGCCTCGAAGCGGTCCGGATCGCGGGCCGGCCGGGCCGCAATGGGCTGAAGAATGTCAACGGCCTCGTCCGGACGGTGGCGCTTCATCAGGATTTCCGACAGCAGGAAAGCCGCGCGGGACCGCGATTCCGGATAATCCGCAGACTCCAGAACGGCCCTGAGCAGGGGTTCCGCACTCTCGAGGCTGTCCGACCGCACGGCAAGGGCGGCGGATCGGAGAAGACCCTCCCCCGCCCACCTGGATTTCGGATGCATCAGTTGAATCTGCCGGTAGCTCTGGCAGGCCGCGGCGGTCCGTCCTGAACGCTCGAAACATTCGGCCATGCGGAACTGGGCCAGGTCCTGATTCTTCGCGTCCGGATACCGGAGCATGTAACGCAGGAACGCCTCGCGGGCCTCGTCAAAACGCTTCAACCGGAAAAAAGAATCCGCGGCCATCCACTGCGCATCCGGAGATTTCGGGCTGGTCGGATAGCGGTTTGGGAACGCTTCGAATTGAATTGCGGAGAGCTCGAAAAGGCCTTCGCGGTAGAGCCGTTCGCCGTAGGCGAAATCCTGCTGTTCCTGGGAAATTTGTCCATATGCGGTCACCGCCGCAAAAAGGAACAGGAAGAACAACCGCAAGGTCGCGGGGAAATGAGGCTGTGACTGAGTCATCGCAGGGAGCCGTTCCGGATGATCGGGGTTGTGTTCTCGTCCCTCGGAAAGGCCGGCCCCTTCAGGGCCGGTCGGATTCCGGCTGGCTTTTTTTCTCGGATTCCAGCAGCAGCCGAAGTCTTTCGAGCTCTTCCTCGACCTTCTTCCGCTCGGCCTGAATCCGGGCCAGCTCCTGTTCCGCGGATTCCATGTCGCTCTGGCTCTCGATCATCCTCTCGAGAATGGCCTGTCTGTCCTTGGCCGTCTGCTCCAGGCCGGATTTTTCCGACCGGTAAAGAGAGCGGGGCAGAACAGCCAGACGCACGCCGAGAAGTCCGCGCCAGGACGGGTAATTGGGAAAACCCTTCTCTTTCGGCTTCACGTATCGGTAGTCGGTGAGATCCTCTCCCATCAGCAGGCTTTTGTCGAAACCCATTTCCGCGCTGACCCAGGGCGTGAAACGGTAGGCCACGCCCAGCGTGAGATAGGACGCGTATTCCCGGCTGTACGCGGGATCCGGAGGGCGGGTCAGGAACGCCCGGCCGTTTATCTCCGCTGAAAAACTGAACTGGTCCGACGGAAGCAGAAAACCCGCTCCGGCCAGGAATTCCGAGCTCATGCGCTGGGCGGACGGCGCGTCCGGAACCCGGGACAAGGACCGGCCGACGTCATTGTGGTTCAGGTATCCCAGGTTGGCGTGGCAGGACCAGCCGGCATCCGGAAAAAGCGCGTTGCGGTGATAAGACGCCAGCGCCGTCAGTTGAACCGAGACGTTTCCGGCGGAATAGGGCTCATAGATGACATTGTGCACCTTCGCGGTCGGCAGTCGCAGGGTGACCAGGCCTCCCCACACCCACGGGCTCTCCAGGCTCCGGTAGGATCCAAACTTGACGGATGCCAGTATGTCGTCCGGGAAATTGGCCTGGCCGTCCCAGAAATTTCCCCCCTGGCCGTTGATGTCCTGATACAGAATGGGCGCGAGGGACAGCTCCACGTGCGGACCTGCGCCGTAATTGATCGACAGGGAATTCTGTACGTCCCACAGCATGTACGCCCTCTGAGACCCGCCGAAACTCGCGATTTTACCGAAGTACCGGACTCCCGAGAAGAGCTCCAGTCTTCCCTTTTCCAGGGTCGAGGCCGAATGCACGTAGAGCAGCCCCCTGCCGCCGTTCATCGGCGTGGCTCTCAGCAGTCCGAAGCCGAGAAGCGCGGGAAGCGCGATTCCGGATATTAAAAAGGATTTCACGATCGGTTTCATCGAACCCCTGCTCTTTTTCCGTTTTCCTTCTCCGCGATGAGGCAGTTGGCGCGGAAAAGCGATTCAAATGTTCCGGCGTCCGTCCACCATCCGTCCAGAATCTCGAAGGTCATTTGGCCCTTGCGGATATAGTGGTTGTTGACGTCCGTGATCTCGAGCTCACCCCGGTTCGACGGTTTGAGGGTTTTGATGACGTCGAACACGGTTTCGTCGTACATGTAAATGCCGGTGACGGCGAACCGTGATTTCGGGGACTTCGGCTTCTCCTCGATTCCCGCGATGCGGTCTCCGCGTATCTCCGCGACACCGAAACGCTCCGGGTCCTCGACCTCCTTGAGCAGGATCCGTCCCCCGGTTTTCTGTTCCTTGAACCGCCGGACGGCGCCGGAGATGTCGGCCTCGATGATGTTGTCTCCGAGAATGACCGCGATCGGTTCCCCGTCTGAAAATGCTTCCGCCAGATTGAGGGCCTCCGCGATGCCACCCTCCCCCTCCTGGTAGGTGTAATGCAAATCCTTCAGCCCGAAATCCCGGCCGTTGCCGAGCAGGCGGAGAAATTCACCCGCGTTGTTTCCGCCCGTGACGATGAGAATCTCCCGGATGCCCGCCGTGACCAGGGTCCCGATCGGGTAATAGATCATGGGCTTGTTGTAGATGGGGAGCAGGTGCTTGTTCGTCACCTTGGTCAGGGGCATGAGGCGCGTCCCCAGTCCGCCCGCCAGCACAACGCCTTTCATCCGCGAATCCGTCCTTTCCCGGTCCGGTCAGTCCCGATTGCCGTAATAATCGGCCAGCATGAACATGTAATAGAACTGGACCAGGATGGCCAGCTTGGAGACGAAATCGAAGAAACGGGTGATCCAGTGGAAAGTTGTCCCGTTGACGATGATCGTGTCGCCCGGCCTGAGCGTGGGAATCAGCCGCTGGTCCGCGGTTTCCACGTATTTTTTCACGTCTATTTTGTACACGACGTTGCCCCGTTTGGGGTCGTTCCGGATGATCTTGATCTCGTTGAGCCTGGCGTTCTCGTTGGGGCCACCCGCGAACGACAGCAGGGCGACGAGGTCGGTGTTGTCCGGCACCATGTACTGTCCGGGTTTCTGGACGAATCCCCAGATGTTCACCGGAATCAGCAGTTCGTCGCTGGATCCCAGGTAGTACTGGGCCGCACGGTCGATGGAAGGATTCTGCGGGGCTCCCTGGGAAAAAAGGAGTGCCGCCGGCAGGATGAGCAGAAGGATCAACCATGTTTTTTTCATGACATCCTCATTGGATGGTGACGGATACCCAGGGGCTTTCGGATCCGCAGCGGGATTCGTTCCCGATGATGTCGACCCGCCATTCATAGGCGCGTCCGGAGATCAGGCGACTGACCGAAGCCGAGCCGTCCGTGTTATAGATCGCGGACTGATATTCCTCTCCATAACGGGCCTGGATCCAGCCGATCCAGACCGGATTACCGGTCGTTTTTTCACGAACCCGCACGATATAGGCATCGGCGTGTGGAGAATTTTCATCCCGCCATCGGAATTCCGGATTGTCTCCGCAGATTTCGCTGGGCTGAAGATCCTGTGCCTTCAGTATCAGCCTGTAACTCAGGGTGTCCGAAGGATCGCTGCGGCCACCCTCTCCGTCAATGGCATTGACCGAGTAATAATACCGGGGAACGATCGAAGGGACCGTATCCTCGTAATAGCGCTGGCCCGGATCCTGAATAGTCACAATTTTCGAGAACGGCCCTTGAGGCGAAACCGACCGGTTCACTTCATACCCTTCGGTTCTCTCGTCGCGATTGTCCGTCCATTCGATCCGGATGGCATTGCCTTCGGGAACAGCATCCATGCCGGTCTCGACCCGGCAGGTGTCGTCCACACCCGGTATAAGCCGGACGGCGATCGGCCGGACACGGCTCGGGCCTGAGCTGTTCTTGCAATTAAAATTAATAAAAATAAGCACCAATAGCAAGAAAAAAACCGCTGGAGTTCTCATAAATAACCTCCTGTCTAGAAGGAGATCGAACAACCGACCCTGTGAAGGCTGTTCAAAGAATGGGACACGAACGCGTAGTCTGCTTCCAGAAAACCTATTTTAAGGCCCGCGCCCGCTGTCAGTCGGCCGTCATCCGAACCGATCCTGAGCGCCGCGTGTGAAAAGCCCTGAAATTCCAATCCGGTCCGGTCCATCCCCCCCCATCTCGAATCATGGTCATAGGCAAGGAGGAGTGCCGTGTCCCGAACCGGGAGCGGGCACCGGTAGGCCATTCCGAACTTCCAGTTCCTGGGCGTTTCGTCCTGATGGCGGGTGTTCCATCGCATCGTGGTCCGCGTGGCGTCCTGCAGGTGAAGACCGATCGAAAACCACCCGAGTTTGTCGGACTGGAACAGATCATTCAGATGAAAACGCATCATGGTCCCGACATCCACGCCCAGGCCGGTGGCCGAATAGGAGCCCACGGATTGACGGATCCACTTGATATTGATTCCGACGGGAATGTCGATCCGCACGCGGTGATACAGCCAGCCGAGGTCGAGCCGGTTGGCGTTGAGCTTTGAGAAAGAAAAGAAAAAGGCGTCTTCCGTGTCCTGAAGATAACCTTCCGGCCGGCCGTCCGGCTGAAGCGACCGGTCCCGCAGCCGATCCAGATAGGATTCGCCCTCCAGCCCCGGATATACGGGGATGTCGTCCACGGAAAGACGTATCCAGTTGACGCCGATCCGCACGTCTCCCTTCATGGGAAGCGCGAGCCCCAGAAAATGATAGTCGCCCAGCGGATTGGCGATCGTCCCGAATTGCGGCCCGTACATGGCCGACAGGCGGGGACGTCCGACGAGAGACAGGCCCGCCGGATTCCAGTAGAAGGCCGTGCCGTCGTCCGCAATACCGCAGAACGCGCCGCCCATGCCGATGGCCCGCGGTCCGACCCCGATTTCCAGGAAGGCGTTCGTCGTCTCCTGCCCGAAAACCGGCAGGGTCCGCGCCGCCGCGGACGCGAGCAGGAATATCAGGATCAGGCCGGCTCGTCTTGACATGTCATCTCGTCCTGGCGATTTTACCGGTGATTTCCCTTCGCAGGGAGCCCTGGAGGCCGGTCATGCGGAAGAAATACACGCCGTTGGCGACAGGATCCCCCCAGTCGTCCGACCCGTCCCACACGATCTCGTGATAATCCGGAGCGGCCATGGAGGCATCCTCGAAAACACGGATGAGCTTTCCGGAAACGGTGTAAATCTTGAGCGTCACCCGGTCCGCGCGGCTCGCCAGTCTGTAGGCGAACACGGTCTCGCGCCGGAACGGATTGGGATGGTTGCCGAGAAACGCCAGGTCGAAACGATCCGCCACACTGAACCGGACGGCCGCCGAACGGACCGTGTTGCCGTGAAGATCCGATGCCGAAACGCGCAGGGTGTGCTCTCCAGCGGAGAGTTCGGGCTCGAAACGGATGCGCCTGCTGAGGTTGCCGGTTCCGCTGTCCGAAGGCAGCCAGGCATAATCGGTTCGCCGCGTTTCATCCAGAACGATTTCCGCCGCCCCGGGCCTGCTGTCGACGCCGGACGGATCTTCGATCAGGATGGAGAACCGGGGACGGGCCGGGACGAATCCGCCGTCCGAGAAGAACTGGTCCTCCATTTCGATCTCCACTCGCGGCGGTTCGGTGTCCGTCGCGGGCATGAAGCAGAAGAGCCCGGGAAGGAAGGAATCGAATGCGATCACCGAATCCGACCGCGAATAGGGAACCGCGATCCATTCACCGATGGCCCGGTCCTGCCGGTAGGGACGGTATCCCGCCTGGCTGAGCGAATCAACCAGGACGAAGGTGAGACGCAGGGGGATGGGAAGCGCCGCGTCTTCCCCCATTCCCGCGAACGAGATCAGGTGAACCAGGAGAGCCGGTTCTTCTTCCCTGGACTGCCCCCTCGCCCAGTTCAGATCGCTTCGAACGGTCAGGACATCCGGCGCGGGCACGGTTCCAGGCTGAACCAGGCAGCGGATGCTCCGAACCGCGCCCATGGATTCAAAACCCACCGGGCTCGGGCCCGCGGTCCCGTTCATGGAACCGGCCTCCGGCGTCACGCGGAAGGTCTTGACCGTCAGCCGTTTCGAGGACCGGTTGTTGTCCGTGCGGGATTCCGCCATGGTCCGATCCGGATCCAGCAAGACGCTGAAGGTGTAGGTGCCGATCGCGGATTCCCATGGGGCCGAGGCCGTGACAGTCGATCCGGCCGGCACATCCACGGTGTCCGCCCCGGACCATCCTGTTTCCGCGCATTCAAACCGGACGGCCAGACCCGCGAGCCCGGTCTGTCCTCCGTTCTGGATTTTAGCCCGGACGGAAACATAGGATTCACCGGACAGATCGATCCCGGACACGAACGCATCCGCCTGCGTCGGGATGACCCGGGACTGCCAGGCGCCGGTCGTCACGCCGTTCTCCGTTTCAGCGCGGATCCGGAACAGGAGCGCGGATCCCGGCCGGAAGGGCCCGATTCTGCGGATACCGGTGAACGCCTGATCGTGTTCGCTCCAGGCCAGCGCCACAGAATCGGCCGAAGGCTGGCTGATCTCGCAGAGAACCCTGAGAATCGGAAGGCGATCGGTCAGCCTGCAGTGTATTGCGACACTGTCCGTCCAGAGGGGTTCCGCTGGATAGGTCCAGACGGAGTCGAAATGGCTGGATTCGACCGCGAAGGGTTTGAAGGACCGGCTCTGAAAACCGGAACCTTCATCCAAGGCATGGATGCGAAGCCCGGAAGGTCCGGACCGCAGTTCGGCCGGAAGCGGAACTGCCCGCGTCACCGGCCCCGCCGGCAAACCGGTTTCCACGCCGGAGCGTGTCCGTATTGTGGAATCGATCACCTCGATGAAGGCTCGCAGGGGGCCGTTTGTCCGTTTCCATTCGAAGCGGACTGAATCGCCACTGCCGATGGAGCGTTCCGACAGCGTGAAATCATCGGATTCCGGCGGGAAGGCGAACCGGAGGCACGGATCCCCGATGAGATTGTACTGGTGAACCTCGGATTCCGCCAGGTCCGTGTTGTTCTGCATCCGGTACAGGGTTTTTCCCTTTTGAATGATTTCGCCGATGGTCAGGTTCGGCTGGCCGCGGAAAACCGTCAGCATGTTCTGCATCAGGACGAAATCCGCATTGGTCCAACCGAGAGAAGTCGTCCCCAGGAAAGCGATGGCTCCCGCGTCCGGTTTTCGGAGCATGGCTTCGCCCAGACAGTCCCTGGCGCTTGTGAAATCCCCGGTGAAACAGGTGAGGCTGGTCACGATCGGGTATTTGCCTGCATTTTTCAAAGAATCCACATCGTCCAGGGACATGACGCTCGGTGTGCCGTCCGCCCAGATGCCGCCTCCGCCGTGTCCACGGTAATTGATCCAGGCTATCCCCTCGTTCATAAAACCGAGCAGTCTGGTCCGGCCGCCCACTTCAGGATTTGACGCAGGACCGTGCCTGTACAGCCGGTTCGGGCTGAGACTCCTTGGAACCGATTCCTGAACAAGAGATTGAATCTGAGTGGTGAATACATCCGTAGTGGATCCGCCGTTGATCATCAGATACCGGTTGCGCCAGGCGGACACGGGCGCCTGTTCATATTCAACGATCTTCGATACAACATCCATCAGTTCTGTTTGTGATCTCACCGGCAGGCGTCCGATCGCGATATCGGATTCGTCGTCTCCGTCCAGAAGCGTATACCAGTGATCCGAGGCGGTGCCTCCGAGTTTCATTGTATGGAAAAGAGGCGACGGAATCAAATGCCGCCGAATTTCCACAGGCCGGTAATTCAGAGCCCCATCCCCGACCAGCAGGGCAAATCGGGGCGCCGGGTTCCAATGTGCCTTTGCGAAACGGAAAAAATCCCGAATGGCGGACGGAGAGGGTATTCCGTAGTTGAACTCCGCGTAAATGGAGTCCAGGTTCGCGAAGACAACACGGTATCCCTGGCTTTCCCTTAAAGCGATCCACTCGCCCATCGCGGCACGGCCGAGCGTGTCTGAAGGCGTGACAACCAGTATGTCCGCGCCGCGTCCCTGAACCCGGAGCGAAGCCGAGGGCATGTAGGTCACGGTGTCCGGCGCCAGCTTACCGGCCCGGGTCACGGCGAAATACTCCACGGATTCGTCCACGATCCTGTCCTGGAAGAAGATGGTGTATCCATCCTGTCCCAGAGAATCGGTTGTCAGGAGCGTGCGGAATCCGGTGAGTTTTCCGGCTTCGGATTTGTACAGTTCTATGTCCGGGGTTTCGAATCCCTCTATGCGGAAGGGGCACAGCGATCCGGCGGAAAGAAGCGGCGGCTTGAACCGGATCGAGCGGCCTTCCGTCCTGTAAAGCCTGGGATAGGTCAGTTCGAACCAGTCGATGGACACGATGGAACGCTCGCCTTCCGACGATCGGTTGACAGCGGTGAGGGTGTTCCTGCCGTCGATCAAGTGGGATGGGCTGAAGTCCTCGCCGTGAACCAGAACCGGCGTGTTGTCGCTCCATGCGTCGGAGACCATGAGTTTTTCGTTGATCAGGAAATCGACAGGCTGAATCTCCGAACCGGACGTCTGTCCCTGAAACTTGAGCCTCATGGAAGCAGTCTGTGCCGCGTACGGATCCGGCTGTTGTATCGTGAAGGACAGGGTGCGGCTCTGGCCTCCGCGAGGCGCATAGGTCATGACCCAGTATTCTGGGTCGTCCAGGGTGTCCGCGATGCTGTTGCCAAGTCGGTTGAAAACCCAATCCTGTTCGATATGTTCCGTCCACGGGAACGATCTCGGAAAGGAAACGCTTCCGTCCATGGCCGGAACCGCGACATTCTGTTCCGCGTACCTGATGCCAGGCCCGTCTTTAAGCACCAGCCAGACGACATTGTCCGTGGTGTACGGGTTGAGCCGTTTCTCCCCGGGTTTCTCGGTGTTCCATTGCCGCTTTCCGAAAAACTCGACCGCGTCTGGGAAATCGAATGATCCGTCCTCCTCCCCGATGACGCGGATGGGGATTTCCCCTTCAGGGCCGACAATGGACAGACGCCGTGGATCGATGTCGGATACGTCCCAGCCGGCATTGACGACGAGACTCCTGGGCACGTGGTAAAAGCCTTCCTCCGTGTACCGGATCTGAACGCAGGGCGGCTTGAAGGGCAGGGGACCGGGGGGAACCGCGTTTTTGGACAGGGGCGCGGCCTTCGCTGCGGGCTTCTTCCAGCCGGATCCGAGAGGGGGATGTTCGGACACGAGTATGTTCGGGGCCGTGATAAGGACCGTCATGGCCTCCGTCCATTTTCCGGACCCGGCGCCCCGTGGCTCCGAATCCGGGTCCAGGCGGATCGAGAAAACTCGTCGGCCGTTGTCGCGGCCCATGTCGGTCACCACGACGGATGGTTTATTCTCTCCTGCCGAATAGACCCGATCCGTCCCGTCCTCCCCGGTCAGGGCGATGTCGTCCGCCCAGACGAGCGGCTCCGGGCCCGGGTCGGATGAGGCGGAACGGCTCTCTTCAGTCACCTCGGGCGCGGATTCATCGCAGAGAACGAAGAAAGTGACGGAGCGGCGCAGGGCGACGCCCGGCCGGCCGGGTTCCTCCTGCACGAAGGGCGCCGAAAACCGCGCGGTCACCCGCACCGCGTCTTTCCCGGAGGGAAACGCGGACCAGGCGGCCGGGCCGGCGGAAGCCGACACGCACGGTCGGACGGGCCCGAAAGCCGCGGCCAGCAGGATCAGGGAAAGAATTCCGCGGATCCTCCGCATGTCAGGCGTCCGTTCCCGGACGGACGCCGGCCGTCAGAACACGCATCAGATTCTCATAATCGGAGACTTTTTCCATGGCTTCGTTCTCGAATACCGTGATGCTGCCCGTTTCCTCGGAAACGGCGATCACCAGCGCGTCTGATTCCTCGGACATCCCCATGGCGGCCCGGTGGCGCGTGCCCCACAGTTCTTCGGACCTGGGATTCTTGCTGAGCGGCAGAATGCATTTGGCCGCTTCGATGACGTCGTTCTGTATGACCACCGCGCCGTCGTGCAGGGGCGAGCGGGGGTTGAAGATGGAAACGATCAGGGAGGCGCTGACCAGGGCCTGCATCCGGACCCCGGTCTCGATGATGGAGCGCATGCCTGCGTCCCGCCCCAGGACGACCAGGCCCCCGTACCCCCTCCTGGACAGCTCCACGCAGGCTTTCGCCAATTCCTCCGAAACCGGGCTGGTCTGCTCCCTCGCGATCATGCGCACCAGCCGGTTTTGCCCCATGATGGTCAAAATCCGCCTTAATTCCGGCTGAAAAATGATGATAAAAGCGACGAGCCAGACCGTGCTCAGGTTGCGGAAGATCCAGCTCAACTCCTGCATGTTCAAGGATTGTGCCAGAAATGACGCGGCGAAGATGAGAACCAGTCCGACGAACATCTGGACGGCCCGGGTCCTCCGCATCAGGAGGTAGAGATTGTAGAAGATGATGGATACCGCGAGGACGTCCAGGACGTCGATGAGGCTGACCTCCAGGAAGCCGATCCGGAATAAAGTCATCCAGTCGCCCACGGCGTCACTCCGATAGGCGGATCCGGTCCGCGATCCGCGCGACGTGCGCCATTTCGGCGACGTCGTGAACGCGAATGAGGCGCGCGCCCAGAAAAGCGGCCAGCGCCACGGCGGAAGCGGTTCCGTGAAGACGGCCGGCTTCGGGGACTTGAAGGGCGGCGCCGATGAAGGATTTCCGGGACGGGCCGACGCACACCGGCCTTCCCAGGGCCGTGAACGCATCCAGCCTGCGGATCAGCCGGAAACAGTCCTCCGCGGATTTTCCGAATCCGATGCCCGGGTCGAAAACCAGCCGGTCCGCCGGAAGGCCGGCCCGCACCGCCTTGTCCAGGGTCTCGGAAAAAAACCGCGTGAGTTCGCCGATCAGATCCGCGTAGGCCGTGTTTTTCTGCATGGATTCTGGGGATCCCCGTTTATGCATGACGATCACCGCCGCGTCGAAGCGGGCCGCGACATCGATCATAGCCGGATCGTCCGTCAGTCCGCCGACGTCGTTGATCCAGTCCGCGCCGTTCCGAAGCGCCGCCTCCGCGACGCCCGCCCGGCGCGTGTCAACGGAGATCGGAAGATCCACGGCCGCGGCGACGGCCCTGATCACGGGCAGGATACGGGCCTTCTCCTCCTCCTCCGGAACCGGCCGGCTTCCCGGCCGCGTCGATTCCCCGCCGATGTCGATCCCATCCGCGCCCTCCGCCGCCATCCGCTCCGCGCGGCGCACCGCGGATTCCACGTCCGTATACCGTCCGCCGTCGTAAAAGGAATCGGGCGTGACGTTCAGGATGCCGAGAATGTGCGTCCGCCGCGAAAGCGCGAGCACGCGGTCGCCGATCCTCAGATCGGGAACCGTGCCCGGGTCCGGGCCGGCGTGTGTCGTCGGGCGTTCCGGCCGCGGCCGGACGCTCTCTCCGGAGGGCCGGCTCATTCCGTGTGCTGTGGGTCCGGGCTTTTCCTGGGGGAAGCCGGTTTTGTCGGAGCGGCCGCGGTTTTGCGTTTTCGGGAAGCGGGCAGCGGTTTGCCCGCGAGAATGCGGTCGATTTCCCCGCCGTCCAGGATCTCTTTTTCCAGGAGCGCGGCCGCGAGCCTGTGCAGGAGCGCTTCATTGTCCCGGATGAGCTTTTCCGCGCGGTCCGAGCCTTCCTGCACGATCCGCTTGACCTCCCGGTCGATGAGGACGGCCGTCTGCTCGCTGTGGTCGCGGTGCTGCGCGATTTCGCGGCCGAGGAATATTTCCTCGGTCTTCTTCCCGAAGGTCACGGGGCCGATCTTCTCGCTCATGCCCCATTCACAGACCATCTTCCTCGCGAGCTCCGTGGCTCGCTCGATGTCATTCCCGGCCCCGGTGCTCAGTTCTCCCGTCACGAGCCTTTCCGCGATGCGGCCGGCCAGCAGGTGGGTCATCAGCGTCTCGCAGTAGCTCCGGCTGTAATTGTGCTTCTCGTCGATCGGCAGAAAGGAGGTGACGCCGAGGGCGCGCCCCCTGGGGATGATGGTGACTTTGTGAACCGGATCGGACCCGGGGATGAGTTTGGACACCAGCACGTGACCGGATTCGTGATAGGCCGTGGCGCGCTTCTCCTCCTCCGAGATGACCAGGCTCTTGCGCTCCACGCCCATCATGACCTTGTCTTTGGCCTCCTCGAAGTCGGCCATCTCGACCTGCTTCTTGTTCCGCCGCGCGGCCAGAAGCGCGGCTTCGTTCACCAGATTCGCGAGGTCCGCGCCCGAAAAACCCGGCGTTCCCTTGGCCAGCACCATGAGGTCCACTTTGTCGGCCAGGGGGATTTTCCGCGTGTGCACCTTGAGGATGCCCTCGCGTCCCCGGAAATCGGGCCGATCCACCACCACCTGCCGGTCGAAACGGCCGGGCCGGAGCAGCGCGGTGTCCAGAACGTCCGGTCGGTTGGTGGCCGCGATCAGTATCACGCCCTCGTTGGTGTCGAATCCGTCCATTTCGACGAGCAGCTGGTTCAGCGTCTGTTCCCGCTCGTCGTGGCCGCCGCCCAGGCCCGCGCCCCGGTGCCTCCCGACCGCGTCGATCTCGTCGATGAAGATGATGCAGGGCGCGCTCCGCTTGCCCTGCTCGAACAGATCCCGGACCCGTGAAGCGCCGACGCCCACGAACATCTCGACGAAATCGGCGCCGGAGATGCTGAAGAAGGGAACACCCGCCTCTCCGGCCACGGCCTTGGCGAGCAGGGTCTTCCCCGTTCCCGGGGGACCGAGCAGGAGAACGCCCTTGGGGATGCGTCCTCCGAGGGTCTGGAACTTGTCGGGTTCCTTGAGGAACTCGATCACTTCCTGAAGCTCCTGTTTCGCCTCGTCCGCTCCGGCCACGTCCTTGAACGTGATTTTGGGCTTGTTCTCGGTCAGCAGTTTGGCGCGGCTCTTCCCGAAGCTGAAAAGACCTTTCGGAGCCCCGCTCTGGGTTCTCCGCCAGATGAACAGGAAATACGAAAGCAGCAGAATCCACGGCAGAAGATTGAACAGGATGAATCCGAACCACTCGGTGGATTTCCCCCGCAGTTCGTACCGGAGTCCGATCCGGTCCCATTCCTGAACCATGGCGCGGTCCACATCGAACGGGAGAATGGTCCTAAACCGTTTGTACCGGACGGTCCGGCTGCCTTTGGTCAGCGTCTCTTCGTACCGCAATTCGCCATGGAACTCCCGGTCCTGAATCAGGGCCTTCTCCACGGCGCCGGCCTGCAGGAGACGCTGGCTTTCCGGATAGGCGATTTCCACTTCCCGGGATTTCCTCTGATTGAACAGGCTTCCGAGGTAGATGGCCAGAAAGATGAGGAAAATCCACATCAATCCGTTGCGCGCCAGGCGTTTCCAGGGCGGATCCTGCAATTTATTCGGAGGTTGGGGCTGTTTCTCCATCGGATTCCGTTTCATGAGTTTTGGTTCGGGGGTGCCGGGCCGCGATCGGCTTCAGCTTTGAGGAAGTGCCGGGTGTCCGGCGTGATCCGGACCCGGTCGTCCATCCTGAATCCGACGATCCAGATCGGCCCGTCGGCGTCGGTCAGGATGGGGATTCTGCCGCGAAGACAGTTGGGGATTTTCTCATCAATGAAAAAACGCTTCACCTTTTTGGAGGCCGGCATGCCCAGCGGTGAAAACCGGTCGCCGGTCCTGTAATAACGCAGACGAAGCGGATGTCGGACTCTTTCCGCGTCGAAATATTCGACGAGTGGATTCTCCTGCTTCAACATTCCGGGACTGACGGATGCCTCGTGCACGGATACCCTGATGCGGGTTCCGCCGTCCAGGGAAGCCCATTCGCCTGTGCGGAGTTCCACGGAACGGACGGCCGGGGCCGCGGTTCTGAGAAAAATCAGCTGATTGCCGCAGCGATGAACTCCGATGCCGCCCCGCAACAGCGCTTTCCGGCCGCTTCGGGACCTCTCCGAGAGGGATAGAACGCGTTCATAAGCGGCCGCATCCGGTTCGGCGGCCCCGTCCGTCAACTCACGGACAATTCTTGAGATGACGCCCTTCCGGATGACGATAAAATAGTGCAAAAACGGAAGAATATCAAGCCTTATTTCACCCCAGGGTCCCGGCCGGACAGCCTGAGAAAAAGCCCTGGCGCTCTCCTGTTCTATAAAATCCCAGGCCTCACCGGCGGATTCTCCGAAGCGGCAGAGTGTGGACACCGCGCCCCTGCCGAACTGGCGTTTCAGGCCGGGCATGATCTTCCGCCTGACCCGGTTTCGGCGAAACCGCGTATCCAGGTTGGTTGCGTCTTCGCGGAAAGCGAGGTTCCTTTCCGATGCCTGCTTCTCAATATCCTGCCGTCCCGCGAATAGAAGCGGCCGGATCACCGCTCCATTCAGTGGCCGCATGCCTCTCGCGCCGCGGATGCCCGTCCCCCGGAGAAGATTGAGAAGAATGGTTTCGGCCTGGTCGTCCGCGTGATGTCCAACCGCGATCCTCTCGAAGTTCATCCGGCCGGCCATTTCTCCGAGTATGCGGTATCGCAGTATCCTGGCGGATTCCTCAGCGGATTTCCCGGTCGATGCGGAAAAGCCCGATACATCGGCTTTCTCACGGAAAAACGGAATCCCCCAGGATTCGGCCATGGAGCGGACAAATCGTTCGTCCTCATCCGCGCTTGCCCCCCTCAATCCGTGGTTCACGTGCGCCACGGCCAGGGTCAAATCCAGGTCCGGCCTCACCTGGATGAAACAGTCCAGGAGAACCACTGAGTCGATGCCTCCGGACACCGCGACCAGAATTTTTTCTCCAGGCAGGACCAGTCGGTGCGCGAGACAAAAGGATAGAAATCGGTCTTTGAAATCCATAGGCGCATGAAAAAAAATGACCTTGCCGGCTTCCGGAAGGTCATTGAACCAGGGCTTCAGTTGTAGCGGTGCAGGGATTTGAACCCCGGACACGCGGATTATGATTCCGCTGCTCTGCCAACTGAGCTACACCGCCATACTTAATATTTTCCGGATGTTAATTTAATCAATCAAACCGCAAAAATCAAGGGATTTCGCATAGTACTGGCGTGTCAGGAAGCCGCTTCTTGAATGTTGAATCCCCTCTGTTCCTGTTCAAAATACGGTATGGTCTGGCGCTTGTTCACCTCCCGGTGGAATTCCATCAGCAGTTCGCGCACGTTTTCGTTGGAATCCATGCTCATGGCTTCCGCCACGAGTTCCTCGCATTCCGCGATGCGGACCGCCCGTACCCGCTCCTTGACTTCCATCAGCATGGAAGGGCTCATGCTGAGCTGACGGAGTCCGAGCCCGATCAGGACCGCCGTGTACAGCGGGCTTCCCGCCATCTCGCCGCACAGGGACACGGCTTTTCCCGCGTCGTTCGCGGCCCTGATGGTGGTCTGGAGAAGCCTCAGGATGGCCGGATTCAGAGGCTGATAGAATTTGGCGACTTTTTCGTTGTTCCGGTCCACGGCCAGCGTGTACTGAATCAGATCATTGGTCCCGATGCTGAAAAAATCGGTGTACCGGATCATTCGGTCCGCAAGGATGGCGGCGGATGGGACTTCGATCATGATGCCGGTCGGCGCGCTGTCATCGAAAGGACGGTTTTTCATCCGGAGCTCATCCTTGCATTCCTGCAGGACGGACCGGATCTCGAACAGCTCCTCCAGGCTCGAAATCATCGGATACAAAATCCGGACATGCCCGAAATGACTCGCCCGGAGAATGGCCCGGAGCTGTTCCTTGAAGACCTCCCGTTCCTGGAGCGAAATCCGGATGGAACGCCACCCCAGGAATGGATTGATTTCCGCGGTGATGCCCTGAAACGGGAGGAATTTGTCGCCGCCCAGATCGAGTGTGCGGATGGTTACTGTCCGTCCCTTCATCGCCTGGACGACGGTTTTGTAGATTTGAAACTGTTCGTCCTCCCGAAGGAGTCTTCCGGCCGTCAGAAAGGGCAGTTCGGTCCGGAACAGCCCGATTCCGCTGCAATGATTGCGCACGGCCAGATGGACGTCCGGCATCATGGAGACATTGGCCTGAAGCGACAGCTCGACTCCGTCCAGCGTGCGCGACGGCTGGTCCTTTTCCCGGGAAAGCCGGCGGATGTAGGTTTTAAACTGTGATTTGAGCCTGATATAGCTGCGCAGGACATGCGGGGGGGGATCGATGTACACGATTCCCGTGTTCCCGTCCACAACGACCGTGCTGCCGTTGCGGATCTCCCGCATCAGCCTTTCGACGCCCACCACCGCCGGAAGGTTCATTGACCGGGCGAGAATGGAGACATGGGACGTCTCGCCACCGAGTTCCGTCGCGAACCCGAGCGTCTTCTTGCGGTCGAGCCGCGCGGTGTCTGATGGCGTCAGATTGTGGGCGACGAGGATGACATTCTCCTCCTCGAGAACGGACGCGTCCTCCGTCCTGAGCAGGATGCGCAGGAGCCGGACGGCCACATCCTGGATGTCGTCCATCCGGCTGCGGAAAAGCGCGTTGTTCATCTTCTGGAAGGAGGGCCGGATGCGGTCGACGCCCTCCTTCAGCAGAAACTCCGAATTGCGTCTTCTCGATCGGATGGCGGCCGGTATCTCATCCTGAAAGAAGGGATCCTTG
The DNA here is from genome assembly GCA_030372965.1 of bacterium. Lineage (GTDB taxonomy): Bacteria > Zhuqueibacterota > QNDG01 > QNDG01 > DTFT01 > JAFGAX01. The sequence continues at coordinate 4,676 of JAUCQC010000020.1, read as the reverse complement.
AGAATGGAGATATGGGCATCGAATATCTGCGCCTCGGCCGGTCCCAGCTCCCTTCCGATGCGGCCGCTGCATTCCCGGAGCTGTACTGAAACGTCCTCGAGCGCTTTGCGATAACGGCTCAGTTCCTCCACGCTCCGGGAGGCGGTCAGGACGGTTTCGGTCACTTTCTCCCAGGGGCTTTTCAGAACCCAGGCCTTGCCGATGGCAATCCCCTCGGACACGGGAATGCCCCTCAACAGACCGTGAAAAGCGCCGGTTTCGGATTCCGCGCCTGGGGTGGATGGAATCGAGGACGGGGACAAAAGGGTTCCTTTCGGGATTATTCCCGGAACCGTTTCAGCCGGTTCTTCAGGAGCGTTTTCTGGATCGCCGAGGCGTGATCGATGATGAGAACGCCCCGGAGATGATCGATTTCGTGCTGAACGGCCCTGGCGGACATGCCCTCCAGCGAGCGTTCGACGGTTTTTCCGTCCGCGTCCAGCCCTCGGATGCGGATGGCGGCCGGACGGCGCACGTGCACATGAATGTCCGGAAGGCTGAGGCATCCTTCCTCAACGGAGACTTCCTCGGAATCCGACTCCACGATTTCAGGATTGACCAGACTGAAAGGCCCGTCCCCCACGTCGACCACGATCACCTGTCTGGAGTCCCCGATCTGAGGCGCAGCGAGACCGACGCCCTCTGCCTCGTACATGACTTCCGTCATGTGATCGACCAGGTGGCGGATCTCCGAGGTCATTCGTTCGACCGGCGCGGCTTTCAGTCGAAGCACGCGAGCGGGGTAGATTTCAATCGGGTTCACGGTGCGGATTCCTCCGCTGGAGACGGCTCCGGAACGGAGGACGGGTCGCGCATCAGGCGGATCGCGCAATACGGGCCGCACATCGTGCAAACCTCCTCCTCTTCCGGAAGCGAGGACTGGCGGAGCGTCCGGGGACGCTCCGGGTCCAGGGCCAGGCGGTACTGCGATTCCCAGTCCAGCCGCCTCCGCGCCTCGGACATGGCCCGGTCGCGCTCGAGCGCGCCGGGAACGCCTTTGACGATATCCGCGGCGTGTCCGGCGATCCGGGCCGCCACGACGCCCTGACGGACATCCTCCCCGTCCGGCAGGCGCAGGTGTTCGCCGGGAGTGACATAGCACAGAAAATCCGCGCCCGCGGCCGCGGCGACGGCCCCCCCGATCGCGGCCGTGATGTGGTCATACCCGGGCGCCGCATCCGTCACCAGCGGGCCGAGCACGTAGAAAGGCGCGTTCTCACAGAGGCTCTTCTGAAGCCGGATATTGGCTTCGATCTGGTTCAGCGGCACGTGGCCGGGCCCCTCGATCATGACCTGAACGCCCCGGTCCCACGCCCGGCGCGTCAGTTCGCCGAGCAGGATCAATTCCTCGACCTGGGCGCGATCCGTCGCGTCCAGTATGGACCCCGGCCGAAGCCCGTCTCCGAGACTCAATGTGACATCATGCCGGGCCGCGATGTCGAGGAGCCGGTCGTATCCTTCGTACAGGGGGTTTTCCGCGCGGTGCGCGGCCATCCAGGAAGCGAGAAAGGAACCGCCGCGGCTGACGATGGACATGACCCTTCCCTGCCGGGTCAGGCGTTCCAGGCTCCGGCGGGTGACCCCGCAATGCACGGTGAAAAAATCCACTCCCTGTTCCGCCTGCCGCTCCAGCACGGCGAACAGCGACTCAACCGTCATGTCGGAGATGTCACCCCCGGCCCGGCAGGCTTCCACGGCCGCCTCATAAATCGGGACCGTGCCCAGAGCGACCGGAACGGCCTCCATCAACGACATGCGTATTTTCCCGAGGTCTCCGCTCGTGGAAAGATCCATGAGCGCGTCCGCGCCCGCGCCGACCGCGATCCGGGCCTTGGCGATTTCGCCCTCGGCATCGGGCGAATCCTGAGACGTTCCCACATTGGCGTTGACCTTCGTCCGGAGCTTTCTGCCGACGCCCAGCGGCCGTCCGTTCCGGCGTCCCGGGTTCTTCAGGATCACCGTTTCCCCCCGTCGGACGTGTTCGAGCAGCTCCTTTTCGGGGATGCGCTCCTCCGCGGCAACGGAGGCCATTTCGTCGGTGATCCGGCCCGCGAGAGCCGCTTCGCGCTGTGTCATCAATTGCGATGGTTCCCTTTCATAAACGTATAAATATACAAAAATTGGCCGGGAAAATCCACATTATTCCAGGCCTGTCGCGCGGGTCACGATACCATCCCCGAACTTGTCCCGCAGACGGTCGGCCGCGCGGTTCAATTTGCCTCTCCGGACGTCCACGTCCGGAACGAAAAGCTCCGTCTGTCCATCCTTTTCCGCGGACAGGCCGGTAACACCGACCCCGAGAAGGCGCACTTTGCGTTCCCCTGAAAGCGCCGGCCCGGCCAATCGTAAAACCGCCTCGAAAACGCGCTCCGATAGATTCGTCGGACTCTGAAGGGACACGCGCCTGGAGAGGGTCTCGAAATTTTCGAACCGCATCTTCAGTTCGATGACCCGGCCCGAAAGCCGGCCGCGCCGGAGGCGCAGTCCCACGCGTTCCGACAATTCGAGCAGAACCGAACGCAGGAACTCGGGATCCGCGGTGTCCTTCTCAAAAGTGGTCTCGTTGCTCACGGAACGGACTTCGCGCTCGGGGCTCACCGGCGAATCGTCGTCGCCGAACGCGGACCTGCGGAGCCAGTCCGCCCCTTTCCCGCAGCACCGGATCCAGTCCTCCTCCCGGATATCCTGCAGGTCCCCGATGCGGATGATGCCGATCCGGGCCAGACGGTCCCGGGTCTTCGGGCCGACCCCCGGAATGCGGCCGACCGGAAGCGGGCGGAGAAACGCGGCGGTGTCATCCGCCGGGATCCAGACCAGCCCGTCCGGTTTCCGGAAATCGGAGGCGATCTTCGCGGCTGTCTTGGAACAGCCGATGCCGACCGATGCCGTCAGTCCTTCCGATTCCCGGATCTCCCGTTTGATCGCGGAACCCGCTTCCAGCGGCGATCCGGACAGTCTTCCGGTTCCGGTCATGTCGAGGTAGGCTTCGTCCAGACCGGCCGTTTCGAGCAGGGGCGTGCGGGCCGACAGCAGCGCCATGATCCTGCCGCTGATTTCGACGTACCGGTCGAAACGCGGACGGACAAACGCGCCTTCAGGGCAGAGACGAAAAGCCTTCGAGATGGGCATGGCGGACGCGATTCCGAACCGCCGCGCCTCATAGGATGCGGCGGAAACGACGCCTCTGCCAGTCCCGCCCCTGGGATCGGCTCCGACGATGACCGGCCGCCCCCTCAGGCCCGGATCGTCCAGCTGTTCCACGGACGCGAAAAAGGCGTCCATGTCGACATGAAAGATCAGACGCGGTTCCGGATGTGGCCCGCCGCACGCCTCCCGAAGGGTCCCGTCCGTCCGGACGGGGTTTGTCATTCTCTCCTTCACTTGTGGTACTTTTCGTTGCGCAGGATGGAAAAGGCCCGGTACAGCTGTTCCAGCAAAATCAGGCGCGACATCTCGTGCGTGAAGGTCATCGGTGAGATGGAAAGCACGAAATCCGAGGCCCGGACCGCGGAATCGCTGAGTCCGGCGGGCCCCCCGATGAGAAAACAGGCATCCGCGACGCTGCGGTTCTGGAGGAGCCGGATTTTCTCGGCGAAATCCTCGGAGGAGAGCATTCTGCCCCTGCTGTCGAGAGCCGTCAGGTAACTTCGCGCGGGAACCGTCTCGGCCATACGGCGCCATTCCTGTTCCCGGATATCCTGAACCGGCCGGTTGCGGGTGGAGGCGGTCTCCTTGACCGTGATGAGCCGAACGGGCACGACCCGTTCCAGCCGGCCGAGAAAATCCCTTTCACCCTCCTGGATGTAGCCCGACCGCGTGCGGCCGGGCGTCACGATCGAAATGCGCATGGCACGCCCCTGTCCCGCATTGAATCTCCCCGCCGCAAGCGGCGGGCCTTCAATAGTGAAAAAATCAAATAACTTGGTGCCGCTTTGCGGCGAAACTTCTATCTGTAGAGAAAAGACATCTTATATTCGCTCGCTTACCCCGGGGCAAGCCCCGGGGAATGCGCTCGCTGTCAGATTCAGTATACGGAAAATGCGTTTGCGTTTCAAGCGAAAATATTTTAAATTGTTCGACTTATTGACAGGAGAAGTCCATGCCGAAAGTCGCTTTTCAGGGAGAAAAAGGCGCGTTCAGTGAAGACGCCGCCATCCGTTTCTGGCGTTCCGGAGTGTCTCCCGTCCCTCATCGGACCTTCCGGGACGTGTTCGAATCCGTCTGGAAGGGCCGATGCGATGCGGGCATCATCCCGATCGAAAACTCTCAGACCGGAAGCATCCATCAGAACGTGGACCTGCTCCTCGAATACAGGCTGTCCGTGACAGGCGAAATCATCCTGCGCATCCGACACTGTCTCCTGGCCCTGCCCGGCGTCCGCATGAACGACATCCGCCGCGTCCTATCCCATCCGCAGGCGCTCGAGCAATGCTCGGGCTTTTTGCGTTCGAAAAAAGGCATCGCCTCCGTTCCGACCCACGATACCGCGGGATCGGCGAAGATGATCAGCGAGGAACGCCTGAAGGACAGCGCCGCCATCGCCAGCGTTCGGGCCGGACAGGATTACGGCCTCGCCGTGCTGAAGCGCGGCATCGAGAATCACGAGCAGAATTTCACGCGATTCCTGGTCATTTCGA
>JAUCQC010000019.1 GCA_030372965.1 bacterium | reverse complement strand
TTCGGAACTCGTCGGCAGCGTCAGATGTGTATAAGAGACAGATATTTAATAATGCCCCTTTCCCGAATTCAATCATCGATCTGGGAGTCCGTGCAGGAAAAAAGCCTGGACACGGCCATGGTCCGCGGCGCGTCCGTGGACATCAAGGGTCTGGCCGGCTCCATGAAAACGCTTTTCCTGTCCCTCGTCTCCGCGAGGCTCGGGCCTGTGATACTCGCGGTTTTCCCGGACCGCGAGGAAGCCGAATGGGTTGCCGAAGAGATGGACGCCCTGCTCGGCGGCGATCAGTCCGCGTTTTTTCCCGGAGGCGACGGTGAAGACGGGGACAAGGTCCAGCTGAATCCGAGAAAAACCGGAATGCGCATGGAAGTGCTCCGGGACCTCATGCTGGCGAGGCTCAAGTTCGTTTCAACCACGACGGACGGCGTCATTCAGAAGCTTCCCCAGCCGGGATCCCTGGAACAGACGCTGATTCGGTTGTCCGGCGGCGCGGAGTGGAATCTGTCCGGCCTGACCGGACGGTTGGTCGATTTCGGGTATGTCCGGGAAAGCATGGTTGAAGCGCCGGGCGAATTCAGCCTCAGGGGCGGCATTCTCGATATTTTCCCGCTGACCGGAGAACCGCCCCACCGCATTGAATTTTTCGGCGACAGAATCGAGTCCATCAGGACCTTCGATGTGGCTTCTCAGCTTTCGACGGGCCGGGCCGGCGAGCTGGTCCTGGTTTCCGCGCCTTCCATGGAGAAGGAGGCCTCGGGCTCCCTGTTCCAGTACCTTCCGGCGAAAAGCCTGATTTTCCTCGAGGATCCGGAATGGATGATGGCGCAGATCGAGAAGGATCGGCAGAAGGAACGCAAGGGCGTCTGGGATCCGGAATCCATCGATTCCCTGATGCGGCCGTATCCGATCTGCCGTTTTCACACTTTGGCGGGCGGCGGCGATTGCGTCGATCTGGGCGGACGGAGCCCGTTCAAGCCGGGGCCGCAGGTCGCGGACATACGTCGGGGTTTGTCCGAGCTCACGGCGAAAAGCGAACCGGTCTGGATTCTTTGCGAGAACGAAAGCCAGAAAAAACGGCTCTCGGACGTGCTTCAGCTGGCGGAAGATCCCATCCCGGAGGTCCGGCTGGTTATCGGGCCTCTCAAGCGCGGTTTTTCACTTCCTGAACCCTCGGGCCACGTGCTGACCGAAAGCGATCTTTTCGGCAGGATTTTCAGGAAAAGAAAAAAGGAGCGTTTCCGCGACGGCATTCCCATCAGGGAACTGTCCTCTCTTCAGCCCGGCGACTTCATCGTCCACGTCGATCACGGCATCGGCAAGTACCAGGGACTTGAAAAGATCAGGATCCGCGACGTGGAACGGGAATGCCTTGCCGTGCTCTACCTGGAGGGCGACAGGCTGTACGTTCCGGTGGAGAAAATGGAGCGGGTGCAGAAATACCGGGGCCGGGAGGGGACGGAACCGGCGTTGAGCAAGCTGGGCGGCGGGCAGTGGGAAAAATTGAAGAGCCGGACGAAAGAGAGCGTCAAGGCCGTGGCCAGGGATCTGATCGCGCTCTACTCGTCCCGCCAGATGCTGCCGGGCCACGCGTTTCCGCCCGATTCCACGTGGCAGAAGGAGCTCGAGGCGAGCTTCCCTTACGACGAGACATCCGACCAGACCGCGGCCATCGAGGACGTGCGGCAGGACATGGAGAAGCCCAGGCCCATGGACAGGCTGGTCTGCGGGGATGTCGGATTCGGCAAAACCGAGGTGGCGGTGCGCGCGGCCTTCAAGTGCGTGACGGATGGGAAGCAGGCGGCCGTGCTCGTTCCGACCACCATTCTGGCCGAGCAGCATTACCGGACTTTCCGCGAGCGGCTCGGCCGGTTTCCCGTATCCGTGGGAATGCTGTCGAGATTCAGGAGCCCGAAGGAGCAGAAGCAGATCATCGAGAAAGCGAAGGCCGGAAAAATCGACGTTCTGATCGGCACGCACCGGCTGATATCGAAGGATGTGGGGTTCCGGAATCTCGGGCTCCTCGTCATCGACGAGGAACAGCGATTCGGGGTCCGTCACAAGGAGAAGCTGAAAACGCTCCGGAAGAGCGTGGATGTGCTCACGCTTTCGGCCACGCCCATACCGAGAACGCTCTATTTCTCGCTCATGGGCATACGCGACATGTCCCTCATCAACACGCCTCCCAAGGACAGGCGGCCCATCATCACCGAGGTGCTTCCCTTTTCGGAGGAGGTCATCGTGGAGGCGATCCGGCGCGAAACAAGCAGGGGCGGCCAGGTCTTCTTCGTCCACAACCGGATCCATTCCATTTTCGCGGTGGCGGACATGCTCAGGCGCCTGGTTCCCGGCCTGGCCGTGGCCGTGGCCCACGGCCGCATGGAGGGGCACGAACTGGAACGGGTGATGCTCGATTTCGACCGAGGCCGCTACCAGTGTCTGGTGTCCACGACCATCATCGAGTCCGGCCTGGACCTGCCCAATGTCAACACGCTCCTGATCAACCGCGCGGACCAGATGGGGCTCGCCCAGCTGTACCAGCTGAGAGGCAGAGTCGGCCGGTCCGACCACCAGGCGTACGCCTACCTGTTCACCCCGCCGTTCGACCTCCTGAGCCCGGAGTCCGTCAAACGGCTGCGCACGATCGAGGAATTCACCGAACTCGGCTCCGGATTCCAGATCGCGCAGCGCGACCTGGAGATACGCGGGGCCGGAAACCTGCTCGGCGTGGAACAGAGCGGGAACATGGACGCCCTGGGCTATGATCTGTACATGAAGCTCGTGGAGGAAGCGGTCCGGGAAATCAAGGAGGAGAAGGGGGAGGCGCCGGCCGAAACATCGGGCATCGAATGCCAGGTGGACGTGGACGAGCCGGCTTTTCTTCCGGAATTCTACGTGGACGACGAAAGCCTGCGCGTCAACCTGTACCGCAGGCTTGCCGCCATGCGCGTCCCGGCTGAAGTGGACGAGTTCGAGGCTGAGCTGAAGGACCGATTCGGCCCCCTGCCGGTCGAGGCCCGGACCCTTCTCGAGTCCAGCCGGCTCCGCATGGAAGGCGCGGCCAGGGGGTTCCGCAAAGTCGTGCTGGAAAAGAACCGGTTGCGGCTGGTTTTCGACGATACCTGGTCCGACCGGTTTCCGGATCCGGAACAATTTTCGAAACGAATTCGTTCAATCGTGGATTCCATGCCTCAGCCGGTCCGCTTTCTGGAGAAGGGCGGATTCGGCATGCTGATTCCGATGGAGGGCCGGAATCCGTTCGGAGAAGCGAAAAACATCTTGCAAAGAGTGGAGTGATTCAGTATATTTTTCAATCGGTTACACAGGCACCCAATGGAGGAGATATGAAGTCGGTCACCAAACTGGCTGTGTTTGCGTCGTTCGTCGCCCTTCTGGCGTTCTCCGGATGCGGCAAAAAGGATCCGGTCGTCGCGAGAATCGGGAATCGGGAAAAAGTCACCCTCTCCGAACTCAACAATGAAGTCAGCCGGACCAGCATGTTCAGCAGGGCCGATCAGCCCGCTTCAGAAAAATACCGGAAAGCGCTCGACGCTCTCATTGACAGGAAGATCAAGTTGATGGCCGCGTACCGCGCCAAACTGGACAAGGACAGCGCCCTGCAGAAAATCATGAAACCCGAAGTCCAGCGGGCGATGCTTCAGCGGATGTATGACATCGAAATTCTGAGCCCGGTCGTACCCGAAAAGGACATCCGGGATTTCTACGCCAAATCCGCCAAACAGATCCTCATCCGGGATATCGTCTTCAAGCTGCCCCAGCCTGCGGATCCGGCCCGGGAGGACAGCGTGAAACAAAAAGCCACGGATGTCTACAACCGCATCCGGAAGGGCGAATCCTACCTGGAAATGGCCCGCCAGTTTTCAGAAGACCCGAAGACCGCGTTCAACGGCGGGCTGATGGGCGTCATTCAATACACGCGCAGCGATGACCCGGTGCTCAACGCTGTTTTCTCCATGAAAGCCGGGACGGTTTCAGAGCCCGTCCGGAACAAATCGGGATTCCATATTTTGAAGGTGGAGGAAATACAGCCCAAGGAAAGGCTTCCGTACGAAAAAGCCAAGGACCAGATACGCGGTCAGCTCGAGCGGGAACGGCGGTCCCTGCTCACCGAGAAGGAAAAGCAGTATGTGGACCGGCTGAGAACGAAGAGCGGATTCGCATGGTCGGAACCGGGCATTGACAGCCTGCTCGCGCATTTCAAGGGCAGCCGGCAGTTTTTCAGGGAGGAACTCCGGGATTCGCTCCGTCGGCTCCCGGAATCCGTCCGCAAAGCGGAGCTGGCCCGGTTCAAGGACAGGAACAAGACGATCACGACCGAGACCATCATCCAGCGGCTCGATGAAAAGGGTTTCATCAACAGCGTGAACATCGGCACGCGCGAGGCGCTGATGAACACCATTGACCGGTGGGTGATGACGGACCTTCTGATCGCTTCGGCTGAGAGAAGCGGACTGGCCGGGCACGACCTGGTGAAACAGAGAACCCGGAGAATGATGGAACGCCTGATGATCGATTCCCTGAACGTTCGCGAGATATGGGGATCCATCCGGCCTGATTCGGCCGCGGTGAAGGCGCATTACGAGGCCTTTTTGGACAGTCTCTACAGCGAACCGCCGCAGGCCCAGATTCAGGAAGTGCTGGTGAATGACCGGTCGCTGGCGGAACGGATCCGGCGGGAAACCGAAGGCCGGTGGGACCTGAGGCGTTTCCCGGAACAACATACCCTGCGTCCCGGCATGAAACAGAAAAACGGAATTTTCGACCTCAAACCGGTCAGTCAATACGGCGAACTCGCGCCTTATCTTTTGAAAGCGAAACGCGGGGACACCGGAGGTCCCATCGAATTGAAGAACGGGCAGTTCTCCGTTTTCAAGGTGCTTTCCAAGCGGGAGAAAAAAGCGCGCCCCTTTGAAACCGTGGAGATGCGGGTCCGGCAGGATCTGATCCGCTCCATCCGCAGAGACAGGGAAAAGGCGTGGCTGGAGGAGCAGAAAGCCAAACTCCGGATCACCATCGATGAAAAGGTCCTTCAGCAGGCCGCGAATGCGCAGTAAGACCGGCCGTTTCCTGCGGGCCGCCATGTGGCCGTGCCTGGCGTCGGCCTGTCTCTGGACGGCCGGCTGCCGCGACCGGAGCGGCGACGACCAGGTCGCCGCCCGGGTCGGCAAGGCCGAGCTGACGGTCAAGGCCCTCCGAAGCCGGATGGAGAAACAGGGACTGCCGCAGTCGCAGGAGACGGAATTCATCAACAACTGGGTCAACGAGGAACTGCTCGCGCAGGAAGCCCGGCGGCGTGGACTGGACGGGGACCTGAAATGGGAGCTCGAGCAGATCGGGAATCAGCTTCTGATCAACAAGCTGATCGAGAAGGAATTCTCGGATAAGGTCCGCATCACGGACGATGAAGCGGCCGCTTTTTATGAAAAAAACAAATCCCTGTTCACGGTCGAAGAGGACGAAGTCCGCTTTCTGCACATTCTGACGCGGACGCAGGCCGACGCCGAGGCCGCGCTTCAGGAGATAAAGGCCGGCAAATCCTTCGAAGAGACGGCCCGCGAACGGTCGGTGGACTCTTTTCGCGGGAAAGGCGGAGACACGGGATTCATCCGGAGGGGCGACATGATTCCGGAACTCTCACGCGCCGCGTTCTCTCTGGCTGAAGGCGGTCTCTCGCCGGTCATCCGGAGCAGCCAGGGGTTTCACCTGATCAAGCTGATCGGCAGGCACGTCAAGGGCGAAACGCGGAGTCTGGCCGAAGTCCGCGGCGAGATCATGCAGAGACTCCGGGTTGAAAAGGAGCGAAAAGTCTATTACGATCTGCTGTATCAATTGAAGGGCAGCCGGAAGGTCAGCATAAGCCCGTCCGCTCCCGAGGCCGGAAGGAACTAGAGCGGCCCGCCTGGAGCGCGGCGGGGACGATGCGCGCAAACCCTAACGCCGGTCCCGCGGATCACGAGATCCGGGGCCCGGCATCCTGGAGTAGCCGGGTGAAAAAATGGAATAATCGGGGCGCCGCCTTGTGGGCGGCGCTCTTTCTGGCGGCTTCGGCCGTGTCGACCGGCCAGGAGATCCTGGACGGAGTGGTCGCTGTGGTCGGGGACGAAATCGTCCAGAAATCGGAATTGGAGCAGATGGCGCAGTATTACGCGCTTCAAACCGGACTGCGGCCAGCCGATCATCCGGCCGAATACCAGGCGCTGAAACACGACATTCTGCAAAACCTCATCGACGACCGGGTGATGATGGCCAAGGCCAAGGAAGACACCGTGACCGTCGATGACGCCAAGGTGGAGGCGGAGCTGGAAAACCGGATCCGGTCCCTGGTCCAGCAGATGGGGTCCGAGGCGAAAGTGGAAGCCCAGTTCGGCGCGCCGATCAAGAAGATCAAGCGCGACCACCGGGAAGAAGTGAAGAACATGATGATCGTCCGGGAACTCCAGAACACCAAATTCAGGGGCCTGCAGGTTTCGAGGCGCGAGGTCGAATCGTTCTATGAATCCATCCGGGACAGCCTGCCGGAGAAGAAGCCGACGGTTCGGCTGAGCCAGATCCTGCTCCGGATCCAGCCGGGCGAGGCGAGCCGCGTCAAGTCCCTGGAGAGGGTGCGGCAGATCCGGGACCGAATCCGCAAGGGAGAATCGTTCGAGGCTCTCGCCCGGGAGGCGTCGGAAGATCCGGGCACCGCGGGCCGCGGCGGAGACCTCGGTTTCGTGGATCGCGGCACCCTGTTCCCGGCATTTGAAGAAGCGGCTTTTCAGCTGAACCCGGGGCAGGTCTCGGATGTGGTGGAAACGCCTGTGGGGTTCCACCTGATCCAGGCTGTGGAAAAGAGGGGGGACCAGATTCATTGCAGGCACATACTGATCCGCATCGAGAAAAGCGGGAAGGACGATGAAATCGTGCTCCAGCGGATAGCGGCGGTCCGGGAGAGGGCCATGAAGGGGGAGGACTTCAATGCCCTCGCCAGGGAATGCTCGGACGATTCCAGCACCCGGGCGCAGGGGGGCGATCTCGGATGGTTTTCCCTGGATGACGTGCAGATCGATGAATTCCGGAACGCGGCGGACACCCTGGAAGTCGGCGAGATCAGCATGCCTTTCGAGACGCAGTTCGGCTTTCACATCGTGAAGATGGAGGGCCGCAGGGAGAAGCAGAAATACAGCCTGACCGATGATTACGAGCAGTTCAGGGCGCGCGCTCTTGAATTTAAAATGCAGAAAATGAAGAAACAGTGGATCGATCAGCTGAAAAAAACCATGTACATCAAGGTGAACGAAGACCTGATATGAAGAGATCCCATCCGTCCGGAACCCGGCCCCTTCTTCTTCCGAGGGGCTTTTTTTCATTTTAAAAGCCGTGCGATTGATCAAGCCGACATGGCCGTCCGCGGTACGGGCCGCTGTTCTCGCGGCGTTCTTCCCGGGCCTGTCCGCAGTGCAGGCGGATGAGGGGCGCGTTCCGGCGGACCGGAGCCCCCGTCCGGTCGTGGCACGTGTCCATTACCGGGGCGGCGGGGATTGGTACAACGACCCCTCCTGCATACCCAACCTGTGCCGTTTCATCCGGGAGAACACCACCCTGGACATGACGGACGATCGGGTGGATGTCACGCTTCTCGATGAGGACCTGTTTTCCTACCCGATTCTGTTCATCACGGGCCACGGACAAATCACGTTCAGCCCAGAGGAAGCCGCGAGGCTCCGCACGTATCTGCTGGCCGGGGGGTTTCTGCTCGCGGACGACGATTACGGAATGGACGCCTCCTTCCGGCAGGCCATGAAGGCTGTTTTCCCGGACCGGGATTTCGCGGAACTTCCGTTCTCGCACGGCATTTATCATGTTCATTTTCCCTTTCCGGACGGTCTCCCGAAAATCCACGAACACGACAATCAGCCGCCCAGGGGCCTGGGCATTTTTGATGACCGCGGCCGGCTCATGGTTTTCTATGTTTTGGAATCAAATCTTTCGGACGGGTGGACGGATCCCGGCGTTCACCATGACCCGGACGACAAGCGCGAGGAAGCCCTGAAAATGGGCGCGAACATAGTCATCTGGGCGCTGACGCGCTGAACGCGGCGGATTGGAAGAGCCTGATGGAAATGACCGCACTCGGAAGGATCACCCGGAGCCTGCACGGCCTGAGACGGAAAATCAGGCTGAGGGACATTCTGGACGGGGCCTGCCGGATTGCGGGCGCGCTGTTGGCGGCGGCCGTTCTCCTTTCGATCCTCGAAATGCTGTTCTGGATGCCGCCGTCGTGGAAGATCACGCTGTGGATTTCAGCCGGAGCGGTTTTCCTGACCGCTTTGTTTTTGCTCATACTCCGGCCGCTTTTTTCGCTTCTCTTCCGAAAACAGGATCCATCCGATGACCGGCTGGCCGCAAGGGTCGGGGCTTTTTTCCCAGGGATCAGGGACAGACTGCTCAACGCCCTGCAGGTGGCGAGGTCGGCGGCTGATCCGGCGGACGGCACATCCCCCGAACTGGCCGAAGCCGCGGCGGCCGCGGCCTGGAAGGCGGTCGAGGGGCTCGATTTCACGGTTGCTTCAGGGGCGGGGCCGGCGCGGCGCGGCCTGAGGTTCCCGGCAGCGGCAGCGGCCGCGGGCCTAGCCGTCTTCCTCCTATTCCCGCGGGGTCTGCCCGAGGCAGGCACGCGGCTCATGCATCCGGGAACGCGTTACGCCAAGCCCCTGCCTTTCGGCGCCGTGATCCGCCCGGGCTCGGTCCGCGTCGTGGAGGGCGAAGCTCTGGTTCTGTTCGTGGAAGGCCGTCCGCTGCCGCAGGGCCGCGTCCAGCTCATCATCCGTGACAGCCGGAACGAGCGGACCGTGAACCTGAGCCGGCCTTTTCGTCACCGGATTCCGGCGGTGACAGCGGAATTCGATTACGCGTTCCGGTTGGCGGGCTTCCGGAGCGGCTGGTACGAAGTGCGACTGCTGAGGCGGCCTGAACTGAAAAGCCTCGAAGTCAAGGTGACGCCTCCCCGTTACACAGGCGCGGGCCCGGTTGCTCTTGAAAAAAACGTGGGGCACGTGGAGGCGCTCCGTTCGTCCGGCATCACTCTAACCGTGAAGTCCAGCAAGCCGATCCGGAATGCGACTCTGGTTTTCGGGAGCGGAAAGCGGCTTCCGATGGAATGTTCGGGAGACAAGGCCTCGGGCCGCTTCACCCTGACGGCCGAAGACCGTTACTGGATCGAGCTGGAGGACTCCCTGGGCCTGGGCAACAGGCACCCTGTGCGATACACCCTGCGGGTGCTGGAAGACAGGCCGCCGGAGGCCGCGGTTCTGTTCCCAGGGCCCTCGGCGGAAATGGACGCGTCCGGCCGGCAGGCTCTTGCGCTGGAGGGCACCGACGATTACGGCGTCACGGAGGGCAGAATCGGTTATTTCATCGAGACGCCGGACAGGCCCGAGGCGGCGGACACGGTTTTCATCGACCTGCCGGTTCCCGGCCGGCCCCCGCTCCGGCTCTCCCTGGACACCCTCTGGAATCTGGAATCCCTTCAGATGTTTCCGGAGGACCGGGTCCGTTACTTTTTCGAAGTCTGGGACAATGACGCGATTTCCGGACCGAAAAGGGGAAGAAGCCCTCTCCACGCGATCCGGTTCCCGTCCGTGATGGAAATCATCCAAAAGACGGAACAGGAGCAGGAGTATCAGCTGAACGCGGTGGAGACCATCGCCGAGGACAGGCGGGCTTTCCAGGAGGAGATCCGCGCCCTGTCGGATCTGATGAAAACCGGACAGGAGCCGACGTGGAGCCGAAAGGAGAATCTCAGCCGCGGCGTCGAACGGCAGATGCGTCAGGAGGACGAAATCCGGGAGCTTCAGGAGCGGCTCGAAACGCTCGAGGCGGCCGTGGAATCGGACGAACGGATGGGACTGGAGGCCCTGGAAAAAGTGCGGGAACTCCGGAAACTGTACGGGGAAATCGATTCTCCGGAACTGCGCGAGAACCTGGCGCGTCTCAGCGAAGCACTGAAACAGTCCGATCCCGAACAGCTGAGACGGGAGGCGGAACGGTTACAGATTTCACAGGAGGATGTCCTGAAGGCGCTCGACCGCACGATCAGTCTCATGCGCCGTATGAAGACGCAGATGCAGGTCGAGGGGCTGATCCGACGCGTGGACGACATGGCCAGGCGCCAGGAAAAACTCAACGATTCGTTCCGGGAATCCGCGGGACGCGAAGCCGCGATCGGGGAAGAGCGGAAACTGGCGCGCGAATCAGAAGCCCTGGGGCGGGACGCGGATTCGCTGTCCGATTCAGGCGCCGGGCACCCCGAGTTTCCGGATTCGGCTTTCAGCGGTTTTCTGTCGGACTGGGAAAACCGGGATTTCCCCGACCAATTCGAATCCATGACCGCGAAGCTCAGGGCCGGCGATCCGTCCGAGGCCGGCCGGATGGGCCGGGAAACGGTCCGTTCCCTGGATGCGATGAAGGAGCAGCTGGAGCGGGTGCGCGACATGCTGGAGAATAAAAACGGGACCCTCGAGGCGCTCGCGGCCAGTTCAGGCCGCCTGCTGGAGCTTTCCGGCAGGCAGGAATCGTTGATGACCGAAACAAACGCAGGAACGCGCGCGGTACAGGAGGCCGCGGAGAGACAGGAAGCCCTGAGATCGAACCTTGAGGCGGAGACGGACTCTCTTTTCCGGATGTCGAAACAGAACTTCGCGGTCACGCCGCGTATCGCGGAGGCGCTCCGCGAAGCGATGTCCGGGATGCAGCAGAGCCTTCGCCGCCTGGAGAACCGGGATTTAAGCGGGTCCGCGGCGGGTCAGGCCAGGGCCATGGGCGATTTGAACCGGGCGGTGATGGAAATCCAGTCCGCGGCGGAACAGCTCCGCGCCTCGGGATCCGGAGCCGGAATGCAGCGGTTCTTCGACCAGATGGGCGGGATGAGCGCTTCGCAGCTCGCGCTCAACCAGAGACTGGCGGAAATGCTCAGGCCGGGCCTTGGAGAGGAACTGTCCCTCGAAGCGCGGGCCGGCATGCCCAGGCTCGCGGCCGAGCAGGACGCGCTCCGGCGGCGGCTGGAGGATCTGGTGCGGCAATTCGAGGGCCGCGGCAGGCGGCCGGCCGACATGTCCGGCATTCTCGAAGACATGAAACGGACCGTGGAGGAACTGATTCGCGGAACCGCGGATGGCGAGACCCAGGAGCGGCAGAGGCGCATCCTTTCGCGCATGCTGGAGAGCCAGCGATCGCTCCGGGAACAGGACGAAGGCCGCGGGAGAAAGGCCCGATCCGGAAAGAACGTGGTCCGGTCGGGTCCGGATGCAGGCCCGGCCCGGCCCTCCGATACACAGCTTCTGCTCAAGCGGCGGCTCGAGGAGATGTCAGAGGAGGGATTCACGCCGGAATACCGCTCCTGGATACGGGATTATTTCGAACGATTGGCCAGGGAAAAACGCTGAACGCATGATCCGTAATAGGGGACAAACCGCCTTCGCGGGGCTGATGCAGTTATCGCTTCTCCTCGCCTGTCTCCGCGGGCCGGAACCGTCGCGGGCCCAGGACATCCGTCCGCTCCTCCGGTCCGGTCAGGCCCTGGAGGAATCCGGCGACTGGGGACAGGCCGAACAGTGGTACGAGATTCAGGCAGGACGGTTTCCGGAGCAGGAGCCGCTCGCGGAAAGGCTTTTCGAATGCCGGATGAAGACGAAGCGGTTCGAGAAAGCCTCGTCCCTGGCGGATGAATGGCTTGCCCGCAGACCCGGGGACAGGGGCTGGAGGAGCCGCAAGGCGCGAAGCCTTTACGGCCGGGGAAAGCGCGGGGATGCGGATGCCGAATGGGAAAAAATCCTGCGATCCGCCCCGAAAGACGCGTCCGCGTATCTGCTGGTCGCGTCCGGCATGCGGACGGACGGCCTGGCGGATCGGGCCGAGGAGGTGCTGACCCGGGGGATGGGTCAGACGGCGAATGCGGATGCCTTTGTCTTCGAACTGGCGGACGTCCGGATTGAACGGGGCCGCTTCCGGGAGGCGGCGGACATTCTGCTGGAATACGGCGCGGCTCATCCCGAACGGGCGGTTCTGGTGAGGGAACGAATCGACCGGTTCCCCAGAACCGGAGGCGTCGCGGACGCGGTGATGGACGCGTTTGAACGGATTCCGGACCGTGACGCGTTTTCCAGCCCGATCGCGGGGATGATGATGCGCTACGCGCTCCAGGCGGGCCGCAACGAGGCCGCGTACCGGGCGGCCGTGCGGATGGATGAGACGGCCGATTCAGGCCGTCAGGGAGAGGGGCTCGCGGAATTCGGCCGGTCTGCGATGGATTGCGGAGAGATGGGCTGGGCCGGAACCGCGTTCAAGGAACTGCTCAAGCGGTACCCTGAATCGAAACAGGTCCGGGACGCCTGGATGGGATTGATGAGAATCAACCGTTCCGGGAACCGGTGGCAGGAGGCGGTTTCCTGCTGTGACGCGGCGCTGGCAGGCGGACACGACGAGGCATTCCGCCGGCAGGTGACTCTCGAAAAGGGCCGGTTGATCCGGGACGGCCTGTTCGACGGCCATCGGGCGAAATCCGTTTTCGACGATCTGATCCGGCGCCACCCGGACGCGTCCATGCGTTCCGTGTGGGAAACCGAAGCGGGGCAATGCGACATCATCACAGGGGACCCGGACGCGGGCCTGACCCGGTTCCGTGAGGCCCTGTTCCGGGCGCGGCGGGAACGCAACGGCGACTGGGTTACACCGCTTGTCTGGACGGCCAGAGCCCTGACCTACAGAGGGGAGTGGGCCGCGGCACGGGACACCCTGCGGGCCCTGGCCGTTCAGGAACTGAGCCCGGATCTGTTCAGGTCGCCCCTGCTGAACGACGGACTGGATCTGAAAATGAGAATCGCGGCGAACGCGTCGTGCTGTCCGGAGGCCCTCAGCCGCATGGCCAGGGCGGAGTGGCTCGAAAAAAGAAGGATGTTCCGTGAGGCGATCGCAACGCTCGACAGCATTCCGGAAAACGGCGGGCCGCTTTTCCCCGAGGCGCTGCTGAGAATCGCGGCCCTCCACCACGCGCTCGGCAGGGACGATGAATGCCGGGCCGGTGTCCGTCGTTTTCTCAGCCGATTCCCGGGCCACGAATCCGCGGCCCGCGGACTTCTGCTCCTGGGAAAGTCGGAGGAGCGGTCCGGTTCCGCGGATCGCGCAGTCGAGGCCTATGACCGCGTCCTGCAGATCAGCCCGCAGTCGGCCGCGGCAGGCGAAGCGCGCGAACGGATAAGGCTGATCCGCAAGGAGGGTCGATGACTTCACGGTGGCGGGAATGGACACTCGGCTTTCTGGCGGCCGCGTCGGCCGGATGGGGCCAGTATCTTCTCATCCCCATGGATTTGCGGCAGGCGGATCACCTCAAGGCGTACGGAGCGGCCTATGCGATTCTGGAGCATGGCGTGACCGTGGAGTGGCTCCTGAACTACAGGTGCGGATCCTTTCTGATGCCCGATGACGGATGGGCGGCCCGGCGGTGCCGGTCCGCGGGCGTGACCGTGGAATCCGTGACGGCCGACGGGGTCGCCTCCATCCGCCGGACCGTTTCAGCCGGGAACATGGAATCCGTTCTGCTCGAGAAGGCGCCGAAAATCGCGGTGTACACGCCGCCCGACAAACGGCCGTGGGACGATGCCGTGACCCTGGCGCTGACCTACGCGGAGATTCCTTACCGCACGGTCTGGGACGAGGAAGTGCTGGCCGGGAAACTCTCCGAATACGACTGGCTTCACCTGCACCACGAGGATTTCACCGGACAGTACGGGAAATTCTACAGAAACTACCGAACCGCCGAATGGTACATCAAACAGAAAAGCCTGTACGAGTCCATGGCCAGGCGGCTGGGATTCCGGAAGGTCTCCAAGCTGAAGCTGGCCGTGGCCGCGATGATCCGGCAGTACGTGACGGACGGGGGATTTCTTTTCGCCATGTGCTCGGCGACGGATTCATTCGACATCGCCCTGGCCGCGGGGGAAACCGACATCTGCGAGTCGGTTTTCGACGGCGATCCAGTGGCCGGGGACTGGCCGGAGGCGATGGACGACCGGAAATGCCTGGCTTTCGAGAAATTCACGGTTCTGACGGATCCCATGGTCTACGAGTATTCAGACATCGACACCACGCCCCAGGACCCGGTTCTGGCCCAGGTTGAATCGGATTCGTACTTCACGCTTTTTGATTTCTCCGCGAAATACGACCCGGTGCCCGCCATGCTGACCCAGAATCACACGGCCGTCATACACGAATTCATGGGCCAGACGACCGGATTCCGCAGAAGCCGGGTGAAGCAGGCGGTGACCGTGCTCGCAGAGAAGCCCGGGTCGGACGAGATCAAATACATACACGGCGACGAAGGCCGCGGAACCTGGACATTTCTGGGAGGCCATGACCCGGAGGATTACCATCACTTCGTGGGTGACAGGC
The DNA here is from genome assembly GCA_030372965.1 of bacterium. Lineage (GTDB taxonomy): Bacteria > Zhuqueibacterota > QNDG01 > QNDG01 > DTFT01 > JAFGAX01. The sequence goes on along the minus strand of JAUCQC010000019.1, from coordinate 25,317 downwards.
CCACGGATCTTTCCTTTCACCGGAACAGCCCGGGGTACCGCCTGATCCTGAACAACATTCTCTTCCCCGCCGCGAGAAAGAAGGAAAGAAAGACCTGACCGTTCTCCGGAGACCTTGAGGAACGGTCGGATCCGGAAGCGGCCGGAGCGTCCGGAGCCCCGCGAGAAAAAATTTGCATCCCCGGCCGAACTTGATTACATTTATCTCAACATGTTGAAGGAATTTTCCATACGCACATCCGGACGCTGCGCGATGATCCGGATCGACGACGCGATCCAGTCGGCATTGAAGGAAAGCGGCGTCCGGGAGGGGACCTGCCTGATCTGGGTGCCGCACACGACGGCCGCGGTCACGGTCAACGAGAACGCGGATCCGTCCGTGGTCCGCGACATCCTGGCCGCGACCGGCCGGGCTTTCCCGGAGAGCGACCGGTTCGAGCACATGGAAGGCAATTCGGACAGCCATGTCAAGTCCAGTCTGTTCGGCCCGTCCCTGACGCTGATCGTGACCGGCGGCAAACCGCTGCTCGGCACGTGGCAGTCCGTTTACTTCTGCGAATTCGACGGGCCGCGGAAAAGAAGCTTTTTCGTCAAGGTGACGGGGGACGGATGAGACTGTCCGAGCTCGGCGAATTCGGGCTCATCCGAAGGCTTCAGGAAGCGTGCGCGGCCGCGAACGATCGCGTCATTCTCGGAATAGGAGACGACGCGGCCGTGATCCGCTGCGGCGAGGACGGCCGGCTGGTGCTGACGACGGACGCGATGGTCGAGGGCGTTCACTTTGAACGCGCCTGGTATCCGCCGGATTCCCTCGGATGGAAGTGCCTCGCGGTGAACCTGAGCGACGTGGCGGCCATGGGAGCGTCCCCGATCTGCTGCGTGGTGACCGCGGCCCTGCCCGAAAGCTGGAGCGTCGAGGAAACGGAAGCGCTGTACGCGGGCCTGAAACGCTGCGCGGACCGCTACCGGTGTCCGGTGGTTGGAGGCGACACGGTTCGGTCCACGGCCGGCGCGGTCTTCTCGGTCGCGGTTCTGGGAGAAATGACGGGAACGAGCGAGATCCGGAGATCGGGCGCCGCGGCCGGAGACCGTATCTGCGTGACGGGCGTGCTGGGCGGCGCCGCCGTGGGATTGAACGTGCTGTGTTCCGGGGGAAAGGACAGGGACCGGTTTTCCGAATCGGTGCGGCGTCTGCTGGAGCCCCTTCCGAGAGCGGAAACCGGGGTCCGGCTGGCCCGGTCCGGGGGCGTCACTTCCATGATCGACATCAGCGACGGACTCACGTCCGAATTGCGGCATTTGTGCGAAGCGAGCGGCCTCGGATGCCTCCTGTACGCGGACCGCGTCCCGGTTTCAGCGGAGACCGCGTCCTGGGCCGCCGAGTCGGGGAAATCCCCGGTCGGGCTCGCGCTGGAAAGCGGCGAAGAATACGAGCTTCTGTTCACCGTGAACCCGTCCGTACGGATCGATACGGCCGGCCCCGGATTCATAGGGCCCGAGGATACAGTGACGGTGATCGGGGAGATGAGACCGCCGGAAGACGGGATGCGGATCCGGGAGGGAGGCGTTGATTCGACGCTGAGAGTCCGGGGATGGGACCATTACCGTTCGGCATCGGGGAATTCATGATTACCATGGAGAATGTCTGGTACCGGTTCGGCAATCACGCGATATTTTCCGGCGCGGATTTCCGCATGAAACCAGGCGAATTCGTGTACGTGGTCGGGCCCAGCGGTTCCGGGAAAAGCACGCTGCTGCGCCTGTTACACATGGACATTTTTCCGGGCCGCGGAAGCGTTACCGTTTCCAACGCCTGCAGCCGGACCATACGGCCGCGGGACATCCCCTTTCTCAGGCGCAAGGTCGGCATGGTGTTTCAGGACTACAAACTGCTTGAAGACCGGAATGTGTTCGACAATGTGGCGTTCGCCCTCTGGGCCACGGGCGTTCCTTCGGGAAAAATCAAGAAGCTGACGCTGCAGGCACTCACCGAAGTGCGAATCAGCCACAAGCGGTATTCCATGATTCCCGAGCTTTCGGGCGGGGAGCAGCAGCGCGTCTCCATCGCGCGCGCTCTGGTCAATGAACCGTATGTCCTTCTGGCGGACGAACCCACCGGGAACCTCGATTCCGAATCCGCCGAGGACGTCATGCGGCTTCTGAAACGCATCAACAGCAAGGGTACCGCGGTTTTGATGACCACGCATCGCGAGGAATTCTGCCGCTCGTTCCCGGGAAGACGGGTGCGCATTCAGCAGGAAAGACTGGTCGAATGAGCTTCAATCTCCCGTACATCATCCGCGAAGGGTTCATGGGACTGAGGCGCGCCAGGGTCGCGGCATTCGTGACCGTGACCACGATAGCGGTCACGCTGACGCTCCTGAATCTTTTTCTGATCCTGACGGTGAACGTGCGCAGAGTCGTTCGCGGCTTCCAGAACCAGATTTTTTTCGAGGTGTTCATAGACCCGACGGCCCCGGCGGACAGCGTCGAGGCGCTGCGAAGGGACATCCTGGCTGTGCCCGGAATCGAAAAAGCCGAGTATATCTCCAGGGAAGCTGCCCTGGACCGGTTCAAGGCGGAGTTCGGAGCGGATCCGATTCCCCTGCTCGGAGAGAATCCCCTGCCCGCGTCATTTCAGGTGCGGCTCACGCCCGCCTACCGGTCCCCGGACAGGGCCGAATCCATTCTGGCGAAAATCGGGAAATTGCGGAGCGTGGACGAGGTTTCGTATCACGGAAGGTTTTTCCGTCTGATCGAGGAATACGGCAGGACCGTGCTGTGGGTGGATTTCGGGCTGATGCTGATCGTGGTGCTCGCGACCCTTCTGCTGGTCAACAATACCATGCGCCTGACATTGCTGGCCCAGCGGAAATCCATTCAGATCATGCGGCTGGTGGGTGCCACCACCGGTTTCATCCGCATGCCCTATCTGTTCCAGGGCGTGTTCCAGGGAGCTCTGGGAGGCGGCCTGAGCGCCCTGATCAGCTTCAGTCTGGTCCAGCTGATCGCTTGGAAGTTCAATCTCCGCCTGCAGGGGATTCCGCATTTCTTCTGGGGGCCGGTGGCAGTCGGGGGCATGCTTGGGCTGTTCGGCAGTCTGATCGGTCTTTCCCGCCACATGAAGGACTGAGACGAACGGCCGGGAGCCGGAACAGCGGCCGGACGGTCACGGTCGACCGGGTGGCCGAAAGCGGTTTTTACTTGACACAAATTAAAAAAATATTTACATTTATGTGGTGTAAACCATTTTGGTGTGAAATCAGATGATCCGCCTGACAGTCAGACAGAAAAATCTTCTGCGCTGGGTGATACAGCGTTATATCGGGACAGCCGCGCCTGTCGGTTCCGATCAGCTTGTGCGCAACTGCAGACTGGACTGCAGTCCCGCGACCGTGCGCAATGAAATGACTTGCCTTGAAGAAATGGGATTCGTCAGCCAGCCGCATGCGTCCGCGGGCCGGGTGCCCACGGACAAAGGATACCGGTTTTTTGTGGACAGCCTCATGAAGCGGGAAGGGCTCGACCCGGAGGAAGAGCATCAGATTGAGGAAAAGGTCCGGTCCGCGGACGGGAACGTGCCGCGTCTGCTGGAATCCCTGTCCAGGGTGATGGGAGCCTTTTCCGAGGAATTGGCGCTGGTCATCACGCCCTGCATTTCACAGGCCGTATTCGACCGGCTGGAACTGATCGGCCTTTCCGGGCGCAAGGTGCTTCTGGCCGTTCATCTGACCGACCGGAGAACCCGGACCGTCATTCTGGAAACCCGGGATGAAATCGACGGGATGGACCTCGCGGGGACAGCCTCGTTCGTCAATGAGCGGCTCAGCGGCCTGACACTGACGGAGATCCAGCGGACCATCACGGAGCGTCTCGGGCTGAAACCGGAAGGCGGCCGGGAGCTCGTGCGGCGCGTCGCCGATTCGGGGCGGAACGGCTTCGATTTCCCCGGCGCTCCGGAGATCCATGCGTCGGGCGCCCAGCACATGCTGTCCCAGCCGGAATTTGCGGACACGTCCCTTCTCCGAAGCATCCTGTCGTTCATGGAGGACCGGGAAGGCGTGATGAATGTTTTCCGGGCGAAACCGCTTCCCGTATCGGTCGCCATCGGCTCGGAAAACCAGGATGAGCGCCTGAGAGGATTCAGCGTCATTTCAGCGCGTTACGTCATGGGCTCCGAAAACGGCGTGATCGGGGTGATCGGCCCGATGCGGATGCGGTATGGGAGAATTCTGCCGCTGGTCAGTCACATGGCGGCCACGGTCACAGATCATTTCAGCTGAACTGTCTTATATGACGAACCATCGCGAGGATCTGTCGAAAGACATGGAAGAAAATCAGGATGCACGACCCGCGGACCGGCCCGAGGAGGGGGGGGCTTCCAGTCCGCGTGAAAGCCAGGAACACTCCCCTCATCCGGAAAAAAAACACGAATCCCGATCCGCCCGGGAACCGAAACGGCCGAAGGAAAGCGCGTCTCTCCGGGACCGGATTCGACTTCTCGAGGAGGAGAACCGCGATTTGAAGGACCGCTGGATCCGCGCGGCCGCGGAAATGGAAAACCTGCGGAAGCGGACCGAAAAGGAGCGGATCCAGTGGATACAGTCCGCGAACGCGGAACTGCTGAAGGCGATACTCCCGGTCCGCGACGACCTGGAACGTTCATTGAAATCGCCCTCCGATTCCGATCCCGCGGTGTTCCGGGCCGGCATTGAGATGATCAGCCAGAAACTCGCCGCGCTCCTGCAGTCCCGGGGCGTGACGCCGATCGAGTCCGAGGGCCGGCCTTTCGACGTGGAACTGCATGACGCGCTCCTGCACGCGGAGCGGGACGGCGTTCCGGCCGGTATCGTTCTCGAGGAGTACGAGAAGGGGTACCGGCTGAACGGCCAGGTGCTCCGGCACGCCAAAGTCGTGGTCAGCAAATGATGGCGACGGCGGGTGCGGCATGAAAAAGCGCGATTACTACGACGTGCTGGGTGTGGCCAAAGGCGCGAGCCCGGAGGATGTGAAAAAGGCCTACCGCCAGATGGCGATGAAGTACCATCCGGACCGGAACCCGGGCGACAAGGCCGCGGAGGAAAAGTTCAAGGAGGCGGCCGAGGCGTACGAGGTTTTGAACGACCCGGAGAAGCGCGCGTTATACGACCAGTACGGGCATGACGGGCTTCGCGGCGCGGGCCGGGGCGGATTCGAGGGCTTCGATTTCGATCTCTCGGACGCGCTCCGGACGTTCATGGAGGGATTCGGCGGTTTCGGCGACATCTTCGGCGGGGGCCGGGCGCGTTCGGGCCCCGAGCGGGGGAATGACCTTCAGGTCCGCATCCAGATCACGCTGGAAGAGGCGGCCGAGGGCGTCGAGAAAAAAATCAAGCTGAAGCGTCAGGTCCCCTGCGACGCGTGCGGAGGCTCGGGATCGAAATCCGAGTCCGGCCTGCAGACATGCCCGGTCTGCAAGGGGGCGGGGCAGGTCCGTCAGGTCAGCCGGTCCTTTCTCGGACAGTTCGTCAATATCACGCCCTGCCGGAACTGCGGGGGACAGGGCCGCATCGTGAAGAACCCGTGCGCCGAATGCGGGGGCCAGGGGCGCCGCCGGGCCGAGGTCACGGTGGCCATCCGCGTACCCGCGGGCGCGGCGACAGGCAACTATATCACGCTCCGCGGCGAAGGGGACGCGGGCCCCTTGGGGGGCGCGGACGGCGATCTGTACGCCGTGATCGAGGAGAAGGCGCACGATCATTTCGAGCGGCACGGCGACGACATTCTCTATGACCTGAAGATCGGCGTGCACCAGGCGGTTCTCGGGGACGAGATCGAAGTGCCCACGCTGAAGGGCAAGGCCAAGCTGTTTGTGGAACCGGGCACGCAGCCCGGAAAAATACTGCGGATGAAGGGGAAAGGCATCCCCCATCTGCACGGCAGCGGCGCCGGCGATCAGCTGGTCCGCGTCGAAGTCTGGATTCCGCACAGGATTTCCAAAACCACCCGGGAGCTTTTTCTGAAAATCGCCGGGCAGAAGGAGATGTCCCCCGAAGCGTGAACCGGGAGGGTTCATGTTCGGGTTCACAAGAAGCGAACAGCGCGTGATTCTGTTCCTGACCGCCGCGTTCTTCTGCGGCGCGCTGATCAGAGCCGTCCGGGAGGACGCGCGCCCTCTGCCGGACACCGCGGAACCGGGGATTCAGGTCCCGCCCGGCGCGCCTGAGACGCCGCGGGACAATGCCGGAGGAGGGGAGCGGCCCGCGGCCGGAGTCAACCTCAACTCAGCCGGCTCCGCCGAGTTGGTGAGTGTGCCCGGCATCGGTCCTGTCATGGCGGGCCGCATTCTCGCCTATCGAAGGGAAAGCGGGCGTTTTCGGAGCGTGGACGAACTGATCCGCGTTCGGGGCATAGGACCCAGAACGCTCGAAAAGATCAGGCCCTATCTTAGAATCGACTGAGGGTTCAGGAAAGGGCCGTGTGTGAACGTTTCAACGTTCGCACGTTAGAACGTTCAAACGTTTCCGGGCGTGAGATTCAGGGCTGCATTCAGCTGATTTTCAATATTCGAATGACACCACCGGGAGATCCCGTGGCCGCAACGTCCGACAAACCACAGTGTTTCGTCTCTGTTCATCCGGACTACCTGTCCGCGATACGGATCGCCGACGGGCAGGTGCAGGCGCTGGGCTGGTCCGGGCTGGATCCCGAGTGCGGGCTGGAGGCTTACCGAGAGGGAGACGGAGCGGTCGGCCGCCTGAACGCGGCGTTCGAGTCGATACGCGCCTCCCTGGGCGGCGGAGAAACCGAGGCTTCGCTCGCGCTGAGCGGATCCATGGTCCTGATCAAGAAGATACCGGTGGCTCTGGGGCTGTCGGACGACGTGGTCCGGTCGCAGATGCAATGGGAAGCCGAGCAGGTTCTGCTCTCCCCGGTCGAAGACTACGTGCTCAGTCACCAGCGGCTTCCCTTCTCCACGACTTCCGGGAATCCGCTGTTCGTGCAGGTGCTGGTCCGCAGGCGCGTGGTGCAGGTTCTGCGGTCCTTCGCCAAGGCCGCCGGGTTGACGATTCGCGAGATCGACGTGGATTGCTTCGCGGCCGTGCGCGCGGCCGCAGCCAATTACGACCTGGACCCGAAAGGCACGGCGGTGCTGGCGGATGTCCGGCCGGGGCGCCTGGGACTTGTGCTCATCCATCAGCGGGAATTCTATCTGGCGCACCGGGTGCCGCTTCCCGAAGACGCGGGTCCGGCCGATGCCGCCAGGCTCCTCCTGAAGGAGCTGAGGCGGCTCCTGTTCGGACACCAGGGCAAGGGCAAGGAAGATCTGGAGCAGCTTCTGCTGACCGGGCAAGGGCCCCTTCAGGAAATCGCAGCCGAGCTGCAAGGGCAGATCCCCGCGGAAATCCTGAATCCGTTCAGGAGAATCGCGGTGTCTCCGGGAGCGAAGAAAGCAGTTTCTTTTTCGGCCGATGCCGGACGTTTCGTCGCGCCGGTCGGTCTGGCATTGAAGAGGATCCCCACACTGCAGGCCCGTTCCTGAGAACGCGGCCAAACGACGGAGGTGCCGATTCATGGTCGAGATCAATCTCTTTGAGGATGATGAGAGTCAACCTGCGAAACACGACAAATCGGGCGATTCCCCGTCGAGAGGAGATGACGACCTGGCGGGAGACAGCGTCAAATCGGACGATTTCAGTTTTGACGAAGAATTGACCGAGCCGTCTCTGGACCCGCTGGATCCGGACATCGAGCCTGAATTCGTCCCGGATGAACCGAAGGGATCGAAAACCAGAAAAAGCCGGCACGGCGGAGGATCCAGGCAGGTGTCGCCCCTGATCTGGGCGCTTCTGGGCCTGGCCGCGGTTGCGGCCGCGGGGATTTTGCTGTACCCGAAATTTTTCGCGCCGAAAGCGAAAACGACCGTCAGGAAGGGCCCCGGGCCGGTGGTTAAAATTCCGGTGAGACCCCCGGTGGATACGACCCGGAACGCGGCGGGCCAAACGGGGACCACTCCGCCCCCGGCCGTAACAACGGCGTCCGGACCCACGGTGAAATACGCGGAAACAGCCAAGGCGGTCATTGAGAACCTCGGCAAGGACAGCCGGTTCGTCGCCCTGCTTCTCAAGGGCGACCAGTATTTCGTGGAGTACGCGGCCGGCGCGAGGGGCGGTCAGGATGAGATGGGCAAGCGGATACAGGCGCTTCTTGGAGCGGATTCTTACAAGGCGTCGCCCGAGGACCGCCACAAAGTCAGCGGGAGCGACCGATACTTCGGGGTGATATCGGGCAGAATCCCGATCGCCAAAAGCGCCGCCCCGGCCGCGCCCGCGGGGTCCAAAACCGACGCGGAAGCCTTCAAGGCCCGGCTGAACGCGCTGGTGACGGAGAAAGGCCTGACCAACACCAAGATACAGAAAGTGTCGGAAGTCACGCTGAACGGGAAACTGCAGACGCCGATCCGCCTCCGGACCGAGGGCCCGCGGCAGAACGCGCTGGCGTTTCTCGAGAGTCTCAAGGCGCTGCCCGCCAACGGAGAGATGTGCAAACTGCTGGTGGCCCCCACGGACATTTCCGATCTGGCGGGCGCGAAGCTCAAGCTGGTCCTGGATTTCGCGGTCGAATAGGGCCTGCGGGTGCTGAGAATCGCGGGCGGATCCCTGCGCGGCCGGAAGCTGGCGGGCCCCAAAGGACTGGAATTCCGTCCGACCACGGCGAGAATCAAGGAGTTCATTTTTTTCGTCTATCGCGACCGGGTTCCGGAATCCCGTTTTCTCGATCTGTTCGCGGGAACCGGGTCGCTTGGCCTGGAGGCGCTGAGCCGGGGCAGCCGGGAGGGGGTTTTTGTCGAGCGGTCCAGCCGAAGCCTCCACATTCTGGGGAGGAACATAGACGCCTGCGGTTTTAACCGTCAGGCGTCTGTCATGAACGAGGATGTGTTCGCCGCTCTGGACCGGCTGGGCCGGAAGGGCGAGGTCTTCGATCTGGTGTTCGCGGATCCGCCTTTCCGCGAATCGCTTCGCTCCCGCATCGCGGCATCCGTCGGATCCAACCGCATCCTCGGCAGGGACGGCCTGCTGATTCTGGAGCACGACCTGCGCGACCCGGACGCGGAGGCGGGAGGCCTGACGCTGGTCCGGCAGAAGCGTTTCGGCGACTGTGTCGTTTCCGTTTACAGCCCCGGCGGGTAGGAGGGATCATGAGAATCGCGGTCTATCCCGGCACTTTCGACCCGGTGACGAACGGGCATCTCGACATCGTCCGGAGGGCTTCGTCCATATTCGACCGGATCATCCTGGCCATATCGGAAAATCCGAGGAAACACCCCCTCTTTTCCCTCGAGGAGAGACGTCTCCTGGCGGAGGGGGCGGTGCGGGGAATCGAGAACGTGCGGGTCGAGGTGTTCGAAGGGCTGCTGGTCGAGTACGCGAAACAGCGGCAGGCCACGGCCATCATACGCGGACTGCGCGCGGTTTCGGATTTCGATTACGAGTTCCAGATGACGCTGCTGAACCGCAAGCTGATGCCCGATCTGGAGACCGTTTTTCTGATGCCGAGCGAGGAGTACTCGTACGTGAATTCCACCATTGTCAAGGAAGTGGCCCATCTGGGCGGCCGGTTCGACTGTTTTCTGCCGACCGGAGCGGCGAAGGCGCTGGAGGAAAAAATCAGGGGCATGAAAAAACCGATCCAATAAATCGATTGTCGAGGAGTGCCGGATGGACGTATTGCAGAAAATCATCGATAAGGCCGGGGCCAAACCCAGGACCATCGTGCTGCCCGAAGGGGAGGATGAACGCATGGTGGCCGCGGCGGCCATGACCAGGGACAGAAAAATATGCTCGCCCGTGCTGATCGGGGAAGAGGCAAAGATACGGCAGACGGCCGTAGCGGCGAAGATATCGCTCGACGGCATCGCGATCGCGGATCCGGCCCGTTCGGGCTCCCTGGCCGGGTTCGCCCGGACCCTGTACGAGATCCGGAAGCACAAGGGCATGACCGAGGAGCAGGCGCTCGAGACGGTCCGCAGGCCGCTTTATTTCGGCGCCATGATGGTGCGGGAGGGGCAGGCGGACGGGAGCGTCGCGGGCGCCAACAACACGACCGCGGACGTTCTGCGGGCAGGCATTCAGTGCATCGGCCTGGCCGAAGGCATATCCGTGGTGTCGAGCACGTTTCTCATGATCGTGCCGGGCCGGGAGAAGCCCCTGACCTACGCGGACTGCGGCGTGGTCCCGGATCCGGACGCGGGCCAGCTGGCCAGCATCGCGATCGCGTCCGCGGGCACGCACGAAAAGCTGACCGGAGACAAGCCGGTCGTGGCCATGCTCTCCTTTTCCACGTACGGAAGCGCGAGCCACCCGAGGGTCGACAAGATCAAGGAGGCCACCCGCCTGGTCCGGGAAAAGGCGCCGTCCCTGCTCGTGGACGGGGAACTTCAGGGCGATGCCGCCCTGGTTCCGTCCGTCGGCCAGAAAAAAGCGCCCGGCAGCCCGGTCGCGGGAAAGGCCAATGTGCTGATCTTCCCGGACCTGGATTCGGGCAACATCGCGTACAAATTGACCCAGCGGCTGGCAAACGCGATCGCCCTCGGACCGCTGATCCAGGGGTTGAAGAAGCCGGCCATGGATCTGTCCCGGGGCTGCACGGCCGAAGACATCATGAACGTGACAGCCATCTGCTGCGTTCTGGCGGGATAAAACCGGCGCGTTCCCGGCGCCCGGCTTCGTGAAATGGAACACCCGCCAACCGCCGACAACCGGCTGCGGATGGGGGCCGCGCTCTTCGCGGCCCTGACCGCGGTTTCAGGCCTGGTCCGGATTCCGGTCGGGGCCGTCCCTTTCACGCTTCAGACCCTGTTCGTGTATCTTTCCGGCATGGTTCTGGGACGGAAATACGGAACCGTCAGCCAGCTGGTTTTTCTCGCGGTCGGCCTTCTGGGCCTGCCTGTTTTCACCGGCGGATCCGGCCCGGCCGCGGTGGGGATGCCGACCTTCGGATATCTCGCCTCGTTTCCGCCCGCCGCGTGGCTGGCGGCCCGCCTGACCGATAGGCCGGGGAAACCGGCCGACGCGCTGAGGACTGCGGTTTTTCTGGCGCCGTCCTGGGCCCTCATTCTGCTCGCGGGATCCTTTTATTTTTACGCGTCGTTGAAATGGTGGTCGGGCAGGGGAATATCCCTGTCCGGCGCCCTGGTCGCGGGGGGTCTGGTCTTCGTCCCCGCGGAGGTGCTGAAAACCGTTTTGGCCGCGATGATCGTGAAAAAAACCGGGCGGATGTTCAGGACGGCGGCGGTGCTGGCCGTGCTGATGTCGGGGACCGCGGCATTCGGACAGTCTTCATCGGGATTGTCGCGGATCCGCGAGGAAATCCGCAGAATCGAGAAGGAGATCCAGGCCAAGGAGGCCAGGGAAACGACGCTTCTCGAACAGCTGGAGGACTCGGAGCGCCGCATCGGACTGCAGAAAAAACTGACGGCCGAACTGGCGGAACAGCAGAGGCTCAAGGAAAAAGACGTGGCCGAGGCGGAAAAGCGGGTCGGGGAGTCGTTCCGGAGCCTGACCGACCAGAAGATCCTGGTCGGCCGACGCATGGCGAATCTCTACAAGAAGGGCCGGATGAGCGACTGGGAGACCCTGCTCACGATGAAGTCCGTCAACCAGGCGCTGATCTGGGTCAAGTACCAGAAACGCATCATGGAGAACGACCAGCGCAATCTTCGCCTGCTGGCCGAGAAGCAGGCCGCTTTCACCCGGCGGAAGGAGAGTCTCGACCTGGAACTCGCGGAGAAGGTCCGCCTGGTTCGGGAGATGCGGTCCGAGACAGAAAGCCTGGAGACGGCCAAGCGGGAGCGGAAGCGGCTCCTGAACGCGGTTCGGAGCGAGAAGAAGCCGCTCGAGGAGGCGTTGGAGCAGAAACGGGCCGCGTTCAGGGAAATCCAGAATTGGATGGCGCGGGAGGAAGAGAAGCGCCGCGTCGAAAGCGAGAGGGCGAAGCGGGCCGCGACCGTGAAACCCCAGCCGCCCGCTTTCCGCGGTTCCGATTTGAGCGGGAAGCTGGATTGGCCGGTGTCGGGCCGCATCGTGTCCCGGTTCGGAAAGCAGCGGGACCCGGAACTGAAGACCTGGACCGAAAATCTCGGGATCGAAATACAGGCCTCGGAGAACGAATCCGTGAAAGCCGTGGCGGACGGGCAGATCAAGCGCGTGGACTGGCTCCGGGGCATGGGGAACCTGGTGTTTCTGGACCACGGCGGGTATTACACCGTGTACGGCCATCTGGAAACCGTCCAGGTGGCGCTCGACGAGACGGTCAAGGCCGGTCGCGTGCTCGGGCAGGTGGGCGACAAGAACAGTTATTACGGGCCCACGCTTCATTTTGAGGTCTGGAAGGGAATCATGCCGAATGATCCGGAAAAATGGCTGAGATGAGCCCGAACGGATTCGACCGTGTGGCCGGACAGAAGCGGGTCAAGGCGCTCATCGCTTCGGCCCTCGGCCGGAACCGCCTGCCGCACGCGCTTCTTTTCACGGGCCCGGCCGGTGTCGGAAAGGACGCGATGGCCATGGCGATCGCGCTCGGCTTCGCGTGCGACGAACGCGTTCCCGGCGGATGCGGCGCGTGCAAGTCGTGCGGCCGGACGCTCCGGCTGGAGAATCCCGGGTTCCAGTTCATCCAGCCGGTGCCGGCCAAACCGAAAGCCATGAAAGAGGAGAAGTACTTCGAGATCCTGCGGGAACGCGGACTGGCCCGGATGCGCAACCCTTACCGGTCCGTGACTTTCGCGCCCGAGCTGACCACGGCGCCGGTCATCGGCATTGACACCATCCGCGGCCTGCGACAGGAGTCGCGTCTCATGCTGTTCGGCGGTGGCACGCGCGTCGTCCTGATCTCCGGGGCCGAATGCATGACCGTGCCCGCGGCGAACAGTCTTCTCAAACTGCTGGAAGAGCCGCCGGAGGACATGGTGATCCTGCTGACCTCGCCGGCTCCGGGGCTCCTGCTCCCGACCATCGTCTCCCGATGTCAGACGCTCCGGTTTGACCGCCTGTCCGAATCCGATATCGAGACCGCGCTGATCGAACGCTGGGAGACGCAGCCGGGCAAGGCCCGGTTCATCGCGGCCATGAGCGGGGGAAGCTTGGACCGCGCGCTGGAGCTGGCGGACGGCGACTTCGAGGCGCGCCGCGATTCCGCGTTTCAGGTGCTCGAGACCATGTTCGAAAAAAACCCCGCGGCCCGGATCGAGGGCACCGAAACATTTCTGAAAAACACGGACAAAGCCGAGGTGCAGGACATTCTGCAGATGCTGCTGGCCCTGCTCCGCGGACTTCAGCAGATCCGGCTCGGACGGGAGGACTGCAGGCTCGATTCCGATGCGGCCCGGTCTCTGGCCGCGTTTCTCAAGGCGCATCCCGACCTGGACATCGATCGGGCGACGCGTTCGGTTCTCCGCGCTATTGATTTCGGACAAAAAAATGTTTACCTTCCGCTGATACTTTACTCCCTGGATCAGATGCCCGGGAACTGAGGGAGGCGGGGACGCTGTGCGCTGTGCGATTTGCCCTTCGCGCCATGCGTTCCGCAGGATTCGCATAGCGCACAGCGCATAGCGCCAGGAACGAAGAGAAGAGCGCATCCAAATACGATAAACGATTCTTTTATGATTAGAAAGACATCCGGTCATCATGGCTAAAGTTTTTGAGGTTGAATTCAAGGGCGGAAGACGGGCTTTTTTTTCGAACCCGCAGGAATTCCCGTTCATGGTCGGGGACTGGGTCATTGTCCAGGCGGAGAAGGGCGAGGATTTCGGCCGCGTGGTGAACATGGGCGGCCTGGTGGACCGCAAGGCGGGAGACCGGCAGTACCCGGTGATCCTCCGGAAGCCCGCGGCCAAGGACCTGGACCAGGCGGACGAAAACCAGAAGCTCGAGCGGGAAGCGTTCTTCGACTGCCGGAAACGGATCGACGAGCACGGGCTGCACATGAAGCTGGTCGACGTCGAGTATCAGTTCGACCGGAACAAGATCACCTTCTTCTTCACCTCCGAAAAGCGCGTGGATTTCAGGGCCCTGGTCCGCGACCTGGCCGGCCGGTACCGCACGCGCATCGAGCTGAGACAGATCGGGGTGAGGGACGAGGCGAAGCGGATCGGGGGCGTCGGCGTGTGCGGCCGCCGGCTTTGCTGCGAGGCGTTTCTCCGGGAATTCGAACCCGTCGTCACCCAGTTCGCCAAGGACCAGAAGCTCTCCCTCAACCCGACCAAGCTGTCGGGGAGCTGCGGCCGCCTCATGTGCTGTCTGCTCTACGAGCGGGAGTTCTACGCGGAGTTCACGAAGAAATTCCCGGACGTCGGCACGGTGATTGAAACCGGCCAGGGAAGGAAGACCCTGAAGAAAATCGACGTCTTCGAAGAACAGGCGACGCTTCTTCTGGAGAACGGCAAGGAGGAGCGGCTGCCCCTCGAGGAGCTGAAACAGCTGCTCGCCGAAGACCGGGAAAGAAAGAGACAGCGCAAGGCCGCGGAACGGGAATCCGAAAACGCGAAACCCGACAGCCGGGAACCCAAGCCGGAAGCGAAAAAATCATGACCTCTCCCAAACGCATTCTGGTCACCAGCGCGCTGCCCTACGCCAACGGCCCGCTTCACCTGGGGCACATCGCCGGCGCCTATCTGCCGGCGGACATCTACGTCCGCTACCAGCGGCTGAAGGGGCGCGACGTCCTGTACATCGGCGGGTCGGACGAGCACGGCGTGCCGATCACGGTCACCGCTGACAACGAGAAGATCACGCCGCAGGCCGTGGTGGACCGGTATCACGCGATGAACAAGCGCAGTTTCGAGCGGCTGGGCATCTCCTTCGACCAGTACTCGAGAACGTCCCTGCCGGTGCATCACCGGATGGCCCAGGAATTTTTCACGGCCCTGCACGACAGGAACGACCTGATCGTCAGGACTTCCGAGCAGTTCTACAGCGCCAAGTCCGGCCGCTTTCTTCCGGACCGGTACGTGGAGGGTGAATGCCCGCACTGCCACTACGACCGGGCGCGGGGCGATCAGTGCGACAAGTGCGGCAAGTGGCTGGAGCCCGCGGAACTGATCCGGCCGAAGTCCAAAATCGACGGCACGGCCCCGGAGCTGCGGAAGACGGACCACTGGTACCTGCCCATGGGCCGGTTTTCGGAAGAGTGGCGGCGCTGGTTCGACTCGAAGTCCTGGAAGGACAATGTCCGGAATTACAGCCTGGGCTGGTACAAGGAAGGGCTGGGCGACCGGCCGATCACGCGGGACCTGCACTGGGGCGTGCCCGTGCCCCTGCCGGACGCGAAGGGCAAGGTGCTGTATGTCTGGTTCGACGCGCCCATCGGCTACATCTCCGCGACCCGCGAATGGGCGGAGCGCACCGGCGACCCGGACGGGTGGAAGCGGTACTGGCGCGACCCGGAGACGAAACTCGTTCATTTCATCGGCAAGGACAACGTGGTGTTCCACGCCATCCTCTTCCCGATGATGCTGATGCGGGTGGGCGGATACGTTCTGCCGGACGCGATTCCGGCCAACGAGTACCTGACCATCGAGGGGCGAAAAATCTCGACGAGCCAGAATTACGCGATCTGGGTCGACGATTACCTGGACGCCTTCCCGCCGGATCCCCTGCGGTACACGATCGCGGCCAACGCGCCCGAGACCAAGGACACCGATTTCTCGTGGAAGCAGCTGCAGAGCCGCAACAACGACGAACTGGCCGATATCCTCGGCAATTTTCTGAACCGCACCTTCACCTTCATCCACCGGTACGAGGGCGGTCAGGTGCCGGCCGCCGGCGTGCTGGACGGCCGGGACAGGGCGATGCTCGAAGAATTGAAGTCCGCGCCGGCCGTCCTGGGCGACCTGTTCGAGCGGTACGAGGTGCGCGCCGCGACCAAGGCGCTGATGGACCTGTGCCGGTCCGCGAACAAGTATTTCAACGATCAGGCGCCCTGGTCCACGCGGAAGTCCGATCCCGGGAAATGCGCCACCACGCTGAACGTGTGCGTCCAGATCGCGGCCGGTCTCAGGACCCTGATGGCCCCGATTCTCCCCTTTTCCGCCGAGGGGCTGGCCGCGCAATTGAACCTCCCCGGAAACCCGGCCTGGGACGCGGCGGGAGAGCCCTGCGTGGCCGCGGGGCATCGGCTGGGCGAGGCGAAAATTCTCTTCGGCAAGATCGAAGATTCCGACATCGCGCCGCAGATCGAGAAACTGAACCGAATGGCGGCCGGCACCGCGCCCTCCGCGTCCCCGCCCGCGGCCGAGAAAGGGCCGGGCCGCGTCACGTTCGAGCATTTCAAGACGGTCGACATCCGGACCGCGAAAGTCCTGTCCGCGGAACGGGTCCCCAAATCGGACAAACTGCTCAGGCTCCAGCTGGACCTGGGCGGAACAGGCCGCCAGATCGTGGCCGGCGTGGCGCAGAGTTACACCCCCGAGCAGATTACGGGCAAGACCATTCTCATCGTGGCGAACCTCGAACCCGCGACCATCCGCGGCGTGGAATCGGAGGGCATGCTGCTGGCGGTCAAGACCGGCAACGGCCACGTCCTGGTGACGACGGACGGCGAAGCCCCCCCCGGCGTACGGGCGGAGTGAGCGGATTGCTCGTCGATACGCACGCCCATCTGAGCGGGGAGGAATTCGAGGGGGACCGCGACGCGGTCGTCCGCCGGGCGCAGGAGGCGGGCGTGGAGGCGATCATCGACGTCGGCACGGACTTACAGTCGAGCGTTTCAGCGGGCGGGTTCGCGGAAAGGCAGCCCGCCGTTTTTGCGTCCGCGGGCATACACCCGCATGAAGCGTCCAAGGCGTCGGCCGGGGATCTGGAAAGAATCGAATCCCTGCTCGATTCGCCGAAAACCGTCGCGGTCGGCGAGATCGGCCTCGATTACCACTATTCTTTTTCCCCCCACGACGCGCAGAAAACCGTCTTCCAGCGGCAGATTGAAATCGGCCTCAGGAAGAAAAAGCCGCTGATCGTGCATGTCCGCGAGGCCATGCCCGACGCGCTGGCCGTTCTGCGCTCCGCGGACGCGGCCCCTTACCGGGGCGTCTTTCACTGCTACGGAGGCACTCTCGGGGAAGCCGAAGAAGTGCTGGCCCTGGGGTTCCACATCTCATTCACGGGCGTCGTCACCTTCAGGAATTACGCCGGGATGGACATTGTCCGGTCCGTTCCCGCCGGGCGGCTGCTGCTCGAAACGGACGCACCGTACATGACGCCGGTCCCCCTCCGGGGCCGGAGAAACGAGCCCGCCTTCATCATGAACACCTTGCAGCGGATCGCGGACATGCGCGGCGAGACGGCCGAGAGCGTCGCCGCGTCAACGACCCGGAACGCCAGAGCCCTGTTCGGCCTCGGTTGACGCCGTGTGCCCCTACGTGCGGCCGCTCAAGCGGTTCAGCCAGAACTTTCTGAAGGATGCGTCCTTCGGCCGCCGTCTGGTCGAGGCGATCAAACTCCGGCCGGGGGACAGGGTGCTGGAGATCGGCCCGGGCCAGGGCACGCTCACCCGGTGCATCCTGGACAGCCCGGCCGAGTCCGTCATCGGTGTGGAGATCGACCGGCGCTGCGCGGAGGCGCTCAGGCGGGATTTCGCGGAGGAGCCGCGGTTCCGCCTGATCGAGGGGGATTTTCTGAAAACCAGGCTGTCCGGCCTGGCGCCCGAAGGCGCGAAACTCCGGATCGTGGGCAATATCCCTTACGCCATCACCTCGCCGATTTTATTCAAGCTCCTGGATGAGCGGTCCGAAGTCAGCGACTTCGCGTTCACCATGCAGAAGGAAGTCGCGATGCGCGTGGCCGGAAATCCGGGGACAAAGGACTACGGCATTCCATCGGTTCTGATCCAGATGGCGGCCGATGTCCGGGTTCTCTTCGCGATTCCGAGGGGCGCTTTCAGGCCCATCCCCGGGGTGGATTCCGCGGTGCTCGCGGGGACGTTTCTGAACGGACCCCGGTTCCGGGTCCGGGACGAGGGGTTTTTCACGGGTATCGTGAAAAAAGGATTCGGCCAAAGGCGGAAAATGCTCCGGAATACGCTGAAGTCGTGCTGGGCCGGGGGTCCGGTTCCGGCGGGCCTGGAACGCACTCTCGATCGCAGGCCCGAGGACCTGTCCGTGGAGGAATGGGCGGGGCTGGCGGACAGACTCTATACAATAGAACACGGATCGAGCGAACACGGATCGAGCGGATGAAGCGGATTTGCGCGGAAAAAGAATTGGGAATAGGGTGATTCATTGATTCGAATTTTTACGCGGGCGGCTCAATGGCCATCCTGAAAACCGAGGGAATTGTGCTCAGGGGATGGCGGCTGAGCGAGACCTCCAAGATTCTATCGATTTTCACCCGCGATCACGGGAAGATACGGGTTGTCGCCAAGGGCGCGCTCGGCCCCAAGAGCAAATTCAAGGGGTGCGTCGAAAGTTTGGCGCACATCGACCTGATTTATTACGACAAACGAACGCGCGATCTGCAGCTGCTGAGCCAGGCGGACCTGAAGGACGGCCATGTCCGGATTCTGGGAAACACCGCCCGGACCGCGCTCGGCCTCGCGGCCTGCGAACTCCTGGACAAGGCCGTGCTCGCCGAAGAGCCCAATCCCGCATTGTTCGACATGATGGTCCGGTACCTCGGGGCCATGAACGAATCGGACGGTTTCCTGGAAGGCTGTCTCTGGTATTTCGAGGGCCGTTTCATCGGGATGATGGGGTATCAGCCGACCTGGGACCGATGCCTGGACTGCAACGGTTCGCTCGGCGCGGGCGGCGGGTTCTTTCTGCCGGTCAACGGAGGCCTGCTCTGCAGGGAATGCGGGTCCAGGCGGGGCGGTCTGCGCATCGAGGGGGAAACCCTTGAAATCCTGTTCTGGCTGCAGGGCGCGGCGCTCGAAGAGGCCAGCCGGCTCAATCCGCCTTCGGGGCTGAAGGCGGAGATCCGGAAAATGTATGATCTCTATTTCAGAACGCATATCGAGCACATGCGGCCGCTCAAATCTTTGGCTGTTTACTACGGTATCGGGGGATGAACCGGGGTCTAAATGGTTATGGAATTTGGCATAAAAAATCCGTATAATAGTGAAGTTACACGCATTTTCATGGAAGGACTCAACCGCTAGGGGGTCTCATGAGACGAGAGTTCTTCATCTCCGCCGTCTGCCTTCTATTCTGCCTTCTCCTTTTTCAAGCCGCACGATCCCAGTCCGATGTGTCTTCCGGAACAACCCAGGACATGCAGACCTGGGCCGGCCGCATCAAGAAAAATCCCAGGGACGTGGAGGCGTTGAAGGGGCTGGGAGAAGCCTGTTATCAAGCGGGCAAATACGCCGTTGCCAGCAAATGTCTTCAACGGGCCCTGAAATTGAGTCCGGACGATCCACTGTGCCTGTACTATCTGGGCATGATGCTTGAAAAACAGGACTTGAAGCCGGACGCGTTGAAACTGTATTCCAGGTACGCTTCAGCCCCGGCCGGGCCATTCCGCGACAAGGTGGAGGAGCGTTACCTCGTGCTCCGGAGGGAATCCCTGAAGGAGGAGGCGGCACAGCTGGCCGCCCAGGAATCCGCCATCGGCGCGGTCAGACCCGCGCCCGGAACGATCGCGGTTCTGCCCTTCCGCGTCGAATCCGGAGATCCCCAGATGTTTCCGGTCGGCAAGGGGCTCGCTGAAATGCTCATCACGGACCTCGGCCAGATTCCCTCCCTGAAACTGGTCGAACGGGTGCGCGTTCAGTCCCTGTTCGACGAGGTCAAGCTCGGACAGACCGGGCTGGTGGACGAATCAGAGGCCGCCCGGTTCGGCCTGATGCTCAGCGCGGGCCGCGTGGTGCGGGGCGGCCTGACCGTGGATCCGTCGCTGAAGATGCGGATGGAGGCGGTGACTCTCATCACCTCGGACGAAGACGCGGCCCCGGCCAGGCCGGTGACTTTGTCCGACGCGTTCAAAAACCTGCTGCGCGCGGAAAAGGACCTCGCGTTCAAAGTGCTCGACCGTCTCGGCGTGGACCCGACCCCGGCTGAGCGCCGGCGCATCCTGACCGTTCCCACCAAGAACCTGCAGGCGTTCATTGCCTACTGCAACGGACTCGACCTCGAGGACAAGGGCCAGTTCCAGAAAGCGGCCGCGCAGTACCGGAAGGCGATTCAGCTGGACCCCCAGTACAAGTCCGCGCAGCAGAAGCTCCGTACCGCATCCATTCTTGCCCGCGCCGTGGAATCGGGGTGGCGGCCGTCCGAAAGCCGTCCAAGAACCGCGGACCGTCTGGTCCAGCCGTTGATCAGCCCGGAATCGCTGATGCACGACCGCCTGAACACGGTGCAGACCAATTTGGGATCCAATTTCATTCTCGGCAAGGATGTCCGCAAGACCGGCGAGGTGCCGGCGGAGTCCTTCATGGTTCCGGATCTTCCCGAACCTCCCGCTCTCCCGGACGTCATCCCCTGAGCCATGAGTCTGTCCCGGCGGGGGGAATCCCATGAATAGGAGACGTGCATGAAAACCCGGAAAATTTCAGCCTGGATCATGCTTGCGACCGCGTTTCTCGCGGGTCCGGCGCGCGCGCAATTCCCGGATTGGGAGCAGTATACCAATGGCAGTCACATCACGGCGCTGGCCGAGGCGGGCAATGACCTTTGGGTCGGCACCACGGGCGGCCTGGTCCAGGTCGACAGAAATTCGCGGCAGGCGATCCAGTACTTCAACACGGCCAACTCGGGCCTCCCCTCGAATCACATTACCGCTCTGGTTTACGACTCGTTACGCAACCAGCTCTGGATCGGGACTTTCGGGAAAGGAGTGGCGCGGTACGGCGGATCCCCGGTTTTCCGGGTTTTCCGCAGGGATTCCGTGGGAAGCGACACGATCAACGCGCTGACCCTCTTCAACGGAAACCTGTGGGTCGGGACGTTCAAAGGCCTGGGCCGCATGAATCTGGCCTCCCAGGTCTGGCTCGCTCCGATCAGCGGCGCCAATTCGCTTCCCTCGGATACCGTGACCAGTCTGGCCCAGGGCGCCGGCTTTCTGTGGGTCGGCACGCGAAGGGGTATTGTGCGGTCGGACGGCGTTCAGTTTGTTGACATGAGCATCAACCTGATCAACCGCTCCATCACCGGGGTTGCGGTTGATCGGGACGGGTTCGCCTGGCTGGCCACAGCGGGAGGCGGGGCCGCGAAGCAGGAAATGACCTCGTGGAGAATATTCGACACAGCCTCCACCGGAGGCGGCCTGCCTTCAGCTCTCCTGAAATGCATCACAGCGGATACGGCCGCGGGCGTGATATGGGTGGGCACAGACTACAGCGGCCTGTCCCGGTACGATGGCACGTCATGGACGTATCAGGACACTTCGCGTAGCGGCATACCGACCAATGAAGTCACTGCTGTTCTGCCGTCCGCTTCCGGCGCGTTGTGGGTGGGCACCGGGACCGGCGGCCTTGCGCAATTGACGGGCGATTCAACCTGGGCGACCGTGAACTTGGCGGATATGGGACTCGACAGTGAAGGCCTCATCGCAGCTGCCGTGACCGGGACCAGCGCGAGATGGGCCTGTTCCGCAGACCGCATCTATTATTTCGACGGGGTGACGGGGAATGCGTGGTCCGCGGGTTCCCTGGGCCTCGTTGATGGAGAGTTTACCTCCCTGGCTCTGGACGCCCAGGGACGCGCCTGGGTGGGGACTTACGGCAACGGTGTCTTGCATTACAACGGAACAGGATGGACGCCGTACTCTTTGGATAACGTCACCACGGGGTTCCCGGACGATTTCGTGAATTCAGTCGCCGTGTCCCCGGTGAACGGGGATGTCTGGATCGGCACTTTCAACGGCGTGGGACGTTACAACGGATCCGTATGGACCACCTTCAACATGTCTTCAACCCCCCCGCTTCCGGCAGGCACATACGAAATCCAGGACGTGTCCGTGGGGGGCGACGGAACTGTCTGGATTTCCGATTTCCAGTCTCCGGGTCCGATCCGTTTCAGCGGGACGGCCTGGGTTCAGACGGACGGGAGCTCGGTCGGCATCACACCCGGATCGATACAGTCCCTGTGGGCCGATTCAACCGGAGGCGTCTGGGTCGGCACTTACAGCTCGGGCATAGCCCGGCATTCCGGCGGAACCTGGGGCAGTCACCTGACCACGGCATTGCCCTCGCAGAACATACGGTCCATCACCTCGGATGTGGACGGGAATCTGTGGCTCGGCACTGCCGGCGGTCTGGCGCGCGTGATTCCGCCGACCGGAGTCGCGGGAGCGACGGTCTCCAATATTTACCGGGTCGGGAATTCCGGAATCCCGGCGAACTCCGTTCGATCGGTTTCAGTGGGGCCGGACAACCGGGTCTATGTCGCGACGGACAGCGGGGGCGCGGTTTTTTCCGGATTCATGCGCGTCCCGGAGCCGCAGGAGCCGGCGTTGACGATACGGACACGGTACTTCATGTTCGACACACTGGCGCCCGGCGGATCGGATACCCTGCGGACCTTCATCGTGAATACCGGTACTGGCGCTCTGACCATCGATTCCCTCTACATCCTTCAGAACGGGCCTCTCGCATACTCGCTGATTCCCCCAACCACAACCGCACCTCCGGCGATCACCGTGCCTGCCGGAGATTCCATTGTTGTCGCCGTCCGCTTCACTCCGTTCGAAGTGGCTTTCCACGCGGGCCAGGTGCGCGTCGTTTCGAACAGCCCGGGTTCTCCGGACATCATCTACTTGGGCGGATCGGTCCGGGCGCCGTCTCTGACTTTCGCGGGCGATGAAGTGCACGTGCATACGGGATTGTACGCCTTTTTTTCCATTCCGTACGTGCTCGAGGACTCACGGATCGCCACGGTTCTGGAGTCTTTGGGGACATACGGGGGTAGCAATTGGCGATTGTTTTATTATAAGAACGGGAATTATCTGGAATACCCGAATTTCAGGGCTGTGGACAGCCTCTCCTTCAAGCCCGGTATCGCGTACTGGCTCATCGCCCGCGAGGCCCTGAACCTCACCCTCCGGAACGTGAGCGAGACTCCGGCCATACAGAGAACGGGGACCGGACCGACCGATTGGACGACGGTGAACTACCGCATCACACTGCGGCCGGGCTGGAACATGATCGGGAATCCATTCGCGTACAGCATCAACTGGAGCCGGATCATAGCCGCCACAGGCGCTCCTTCCACGTCATTGCAGGCTCCGGTTGTATACAATGTCCGGTGGGAAGACTATGGGCTCGATCCTTACGCCTACAACCAGACCGTGCTCGAACCGTGGAGAGGCTACTTCGTCTACAACCGGACCACAGCGCCGATCGTCCTTCAGGTGCCTCCCATGCCGGGCACACCGAAAGCATCGCCTCCGAGACGCATGGACAGGCAGGAATTCATCCTGGAACTGTCCGCCTCCGGAGTCGAATCGAAACTGCGGAGCGGAAAAACGCGCGTGGGCATGCTCCGGACTGCCGAGGACGGGATGGATCCGGAGGATTACCTCGAGGCCCCGCCCATCGGCGAACGCCTGATTCTCAGCGCGACGGACGCGAAAGGGAACCGGTACGCGGGCAATTTCATGGCGGTTTCGGGCGAGGGGGGCTCCTGGGACATCGAATTGAAACCGTCGGATCGGGACCGGCGCGTCACGGTGAAGATCGGCGGACTGGACGGCCTGCCGGCCGGATTCA
This sequence comes from bacterium, assembly GCA_030372965.1. GTDB lineage: Bacteria > Zhuqueibacterota > QNDG01 > QNDG01 > DTFT01 > JAFGAX01. The sequence continues at coordinate 1,639 of JAUCQC010000019.1, read as the reverse complement.
AAACCTGGCTGATCGACACGGACAGCGAATGCTGTCTGGACCTGAAGGACGGAGCGGCCGAGGCGGATGTCCCGAAGGACGGAACCGGGCTTCACCTGAAACTGATCGTCGGCACGGAGGAATACGCGGAATCGGCCGGCCGGGGCCTGCCGCTCGAGCCTTACAAGTTCGGCCTGAAGTCGAATTACCCGAACCCGTTCAACCCGGAAACCCGCATCGAATACAGCCTGGAACGGAAGAGCCGCGTGTCCGTGGACGTGTTCGACGGACTCGGCAGGAAGATCCGCACATTGGAGTCCGGCGTGCTGGGAGCGGGCGTTCATGAAGCCGTGTGGAACGGCCGCGACGATTCCGGCAGGCCCGTGCCGAGCGGCGTGTATGTCTGCCGCGTCCGGGCCGGCGCGTTCGCCACCTCCCGCAAAATGGCATTGATCCGATAGGCCGGAGGAAACATGAAACCGTTCCGATCGCTCGTTTCGATTTTGCTGGTCATGTCCGCCTCCTCCGCCTTCGGCCAGGATGACAGCCCGGATGTGATCTCCAAACAGGGCCGCGTCCGCGTCTCGGCCGGCTACCAGTCCTGGTCCATACCCGACACATTCAGACTCTCCGAGGCGCATTTCCCGATCGAAGCGTATTACCCGCTCGACCGCAACGCGGGTCTGAGCGTGTTCCTCGGCGGCGCATCCGTGTCCGGGCTCCACTTGGAGGATCTCTCGGGGATCACGGACGCGCAGGTGTCAGCCAATTATTACATGGAGGACAGAAACCTCCTGCTGAATCTGGGCATCGGACTGCCGACCGGGAAGCGGGAGCTGACGCTTGACGAATTCGCCACATCCATGGACCTCAGCAACAGCTTTTTCAATTACCGCGTGCCTGTTTTCGGACAGGGATTTTCCGTATCGCCCGGCATCACCTGGGCAAGCCCGCTCAACGACCAGACCGTCCTGGGCCTCGGCGCCTCTTACCAGCATAAAGGCGGGTACGTGCCGGTGAAAGGCAGGAAAACATACAGGCAGGGCGCCGAGCTCCTGTTCACGGGTGGCATCGATTATCAGACCTCGGAAGTGTCCGCGGTGTCGCTCGATCTCACGGTCACGGTGTACGGGAAAGACGTGTACGATGACGCGGACATGATGAAATCCGGCACCAAGGTCATGGCCGCGGGCCAGTACAAGAGATACATCGGATACGACCTGCTCTGGCTGTTCGGCCGTTTCAGGAGCCGGGGCAAGAGCGTGATCTACATGCCCGGCACGGACGCGCAGTTCAAGATGCAGAGGGACGAGTTCGAGACCGTGGCGCGGTACCGCAGGCGGCTGAACCCGCGGACGGCCCTCAATTATTCGGCGGAAGCGCGCTATTTTTTCAAAACGGACGCGGTCAGCCAGGGTTATCAGGCCGGAGTGGGCTTCGGTCCGGAGCGGCAGGTGAACCCTGAAATGAAACTGAAGGGGGAGCTGAAAGTGCTCCGGGGCAGGGACTATTCCCTGCATGACACGAAATGGCTGACGGGTTTTGAGATTGTGGGGGGGATGGAGTATTCGTTCTGAGAAAATGGGATTCTGGTTCTAAGTGACCGGCGCCGGGGTCGACCCCGGGGTGGCCGGGACATCCCGCAGGGGCGGCGCGGCGC
>JAUCQC010000018.1 GCA_030372965.1 bacterium | reverse complement strand
TATAAGAGACAGTCCCGCCTCCGCCCGCCCCGCCCCTGCGGCGCCGGCCGGCCGTGTTTCCCTGGTCGGACAGGAACTCGGCCTCGCCGACATCTTCGGTCACGGACGGCGGGGGCGGCAGTTCGTTGTAGGTCATGACCCGGACCACTTTATAGGTGGTTTTCTCCTCCTTCGGCGACAGCAGGTGATTCAGCCAGTACCACCCCAGCAGAAGAAAATGCAGAACGGCCGCGAACGCCATCGCGCGGACGAAGTTCCTTCGGTAATTCTGTTTCAATTCCACGGCGCCGTACCAGGACGACCCGGGGAAAATCATCCTCAGCATGCGGACTCACTTCCTCTTCTTTTTGATCGAATTTCGGATGCTGGGCGCGGGCTCCACCCGGCGGATGGACGTGTCCGGGCTCATGAACCCCCCCGCTCCGCCGCGTATTTCATCCTTGAAGCTCCGATCCAGGGACGTGTCTCCCAGCCCGGGGTCCAGCCGTGTCGGGACCAGGATGACGTTCGGCTGTTCGATTCGTCCCTGAATCTCGATGTTTCCCAGATCGATTTCGCCGGAAACCGCAGGCGGCCGGACGCCCGAGGTGTCGGATCCCGCGGCCGCGGAAACCGCGGAAGCCGCGATGACCGGGAACGCGAGAGACCACGCGACGGCCAGAGCGGCCCGCCTGAAAACCGGCATCATCGGCCGCCCCCCCCGGACGCAGCCGCGGCCGAAGCCGGGGTTGAAACCGCGGATGGAGCCGCGGCTCCGCGAGCGGTTCCCGAAGCGGCGCCGGCCGTGTTGTCCGGAACATATTGGACGGACAGGCAGGCCTCCAGCCAGAACGGCCCGGCCGCGTCCGCGAAAACCTCGATTCGGTTGCGGCCCCGGACGATCAGGCCGGACACGTCGGTCTCCGATCCGGCTCCCGCGGGTTTGACGTCCGATCCGTTGACGCGGACGAGGCAGGCGGAACCCGACGCGAACCGGACGGTCGCGAACACGGGCCAGCCTGCCACATTCCAGGTTTTTCTCAGACTGCGCCTGGCAGCCAGCGTGTCGCCCGGCGACGCGCCGATCCGAAGACCGCACGCGCCCGCGGCGCCGGCCGTCCTGTCTCTGTCTCTTATACACATCTCCGAGCCCAC
>JAUCQC010000017.1 GCA_030372965.1 bacterium | reverse complement strand
GGGTGGTACGACCCGCGGGAGGCTTTCCGGAATGAAGCCCTGAAGGGTGAATTCCTTGCGATCGGTCTTACCCGCGACCATGGAATTCAGGCCCCACTGTCGTGGGGCCAAGCCACAGATGTTTTCTATTGAAGGCTTCAGCCTTTTATTATTTTTAAAATCAATTGCGAAAGGGCGAATCGCTTTCTCGGCCCTTCACGCTATTTCGCCGAAAAACGGTACACCGTGGTCGTCTTGTAGGTTTCGCCCGGCCGGAGCACCGTGGACGGAAAATTCGGGTGGTTCGGCGAATCCGGATAATGCTGGGTTTCGAGGCAGAATCCGGACCGGCGATTGTAGCGGATGCCGCCCTTGCCGGTGAGGGTGCCGTCCAGGAAATTGCCGGAGTAGAACTGCATGCCGGGCTCGGTGGTCAGGACTTCCATCACGCGGCCGGACGCGGAGTCGTAAGCCGCGGCCACGGTCTGCAGGGTCCCGTCCCATCCGTTGAGAACCCAGTTGTGATCGTAACCGCGTCCTTTTTTAAGCTGGTCGTCGTCCATGCCGATCCTCGCCCCGATCTTCGTCGGCTTCCGGAAATCGAAGGGCGTTCCATCCACGGGCCGGATTTCTCCTGTGGGGATGAGCGTCGCGTCCACGGGCGTGAAGTGATCCGCCAGAATGGTGAGCTCGGTGCCGAGCGCGTCCCCGGAGGGGTCGGCGGACAGGTTGAAATAGGAGTGGTGCGTCAGGTTGACCACGGTCGGCTTGTCCGTCCGCGCCTCATAGTCGATCCGGAGCGCGTTGTCGTCCGTCAGGGTGTAGACCACGGTGGCGGTCAGGTTGCCGGGGTAACCCTCCTCGCCGTCCTTTGACGTGTAGGTCAGCTTGAGCGCGGCGGACGAGTCGGAAGGTTCCGCGGTCCAGAGAACCTTGTCGAAACCGAACCTGCCGCCGTGCAGCGTGTTCGGACCGTCGTTGCGCGTCACCTGCACCTTCTTTCCGTCAAGCATGAACTGTCCCTTGCCGATCCGGTTGCCGTACCGGCCGATGAGCGCGCCGAAAAATGTGGTCTGGGTCAGGTAAGGGGCCAGCGTGTCGTAACCCAGGACCACATCGCCGAGCCTGCCCTTCCGGTCCGGAACGAACAGGGCGGTCACGATGCCGCCGTAATTCGTGATTTTCGCCTGCGCGCCGTTCCGGTTCGTCAGCGTGTAGATGTCCGCGGTCCGGCCGTCGGCCATGACGCCGAAGGACGATTTCACCACGCCCGGCTTCGCCTTCTGCGCGCATCCCTGTGTCACAAACACAGTCGCGGCCAGGCCGCCCAACAGCAGGGTTCTCGTGATTCGGTTCATCTTCTTCTCCTTCACTTTAAATGAAAACCAGAAACACACCCAACCCGGTAAACTCATCTCATTTCGCGGACCCCGCGCGTTCGCGTATCCGTGCGGCCGCCTCGGCCGCGGCTTTCGCCGTGCCCGCGTCCCCGGCCTTCCGTTTCGCCATCCGGTCGAGAACGGGCAGGAACCGCCTGTCCGCGACCTCCCCCGCCAGGCGGCAGGAACGGAAACGCACCCGGGCCGAGCGGTCGTTCAGGCCCCGGCGGATCGCCGGAAGCGCCTCCCGGCCGAAATTGTGGAGCGCGTTCTCGGCGCTCTCCTGGACGTTCCAATGCCGGTCTCCGGTCAAACGGAGCAGGGGGAGAATGGCCCGCTTGTCGCGGAGATTCCCCAGCAGACCCGCGGCTTCGGCGCGCACGTCCGGATCCGCGTCCCCGAGACAGCGGATGGCGGCAGCGGCCGTGCCCGGCCCGGTCTCCCCGGTCTGCCGCAGCACCTCGAGCGCCTCGGCTCGGAGATAGGGATCGGGATCCGTCACGGCGACGGCCAGGAGCCGGGCCGGCCGGCCGGCGCCCGGCAGCCGGCCCAGGGCGCGGACCGCCTCGAGACGGACATTGGCGGAGGGGTCTTCGAGCGACCGGATGACGTGCTTCAGCGCGGCCGGATGGCCGATTTCCCTCAGGCAGACGAGCGCCGAGCACCTCCGCCAGGCGGCCGTGCCGATCCGGAACAGCGCCTGTTCGGCCTCTTCCGAGAGCTCCGGTCCGCACTCCGCCGCGATCCGCTTCATCAGGCCGACCGCGCGATGGTCCTCGAGCGCGGCCAGGGCGCGGATCGCCCTGCGGCACTCCGGGGGGAGGCACCGCCCGGTTCTTTGGTTCAGCGCCTTCGCGGCGTCCGCCAGCAGCGGCCGGACGTCCGAACGGTTGAACGAGAGAACGGACACGAGGTCCGGGAGGGCCTTTTCCCCGAATTTCACGAGCGCCTTGACGGCCGCGGCGCGCACGACGAAGTACGTGCTGCCGAGGCAGGGCACGATTTCCGGAATGGACCGCGGGTCCCCGATCTCGCCGAGCGTCGCGATCATGGCGCGCAGGACGTACTTGTTCCGGCTGTGCCGGAGCGCGTGATGAATGGGATCGGTGCCGCGGCTCCCGAAGCGGGTCAGCGCCCAGACGGCCTCGCGCTGCACCTCGCTCTGAACGTCCTCCAGGGCCGTCAGCACGGCGCCCGCGGCGCGGCCGTCCCCGGTCCGCCCGAGCGCCTCGACCGCGCTCCGCCGCACGCGGCCGTTCCGATCCCCGAGCCTGTCTCTTATAC
>JAUCQC010000016.1 GCA_030372965.1 bacterium | reverse complement strand
GGGAGTTGAAGGGCGCCCCCGGCGCCGCCGGCGTTCCCCCGCGGGGGCGCTGGCGGCGGCCCCGTCCATCCGGTTTCCCCGCGAGTGAAGAAGGAGTCCGCTCAAATGACCCGCACGAAAAAATCGGAAATCGGCCAGTCCCTCGTCGAGTTCGCGCTGATTCTGCCCGTGTTCATCGTCATTCTGTTCGGGATCATGGAGTTCGGCCGGCTCTGGGAAACGACGAACGTCCTCACCAGTGCGGCCCGGGAGGGCGCACGCGTGGCGGCCGTCACGGAACCCGATCTCGACGAGGCCCTGACCGCCGCCCGATCCGTGCTGGCCGCGGGCGACGTGGACGGCGCCGCCGTCACCATCAGCGGACCGGACATGAACAAGGATATCGTCGTCACCGTCGTCATGACCTACACGCCGCTGACGGGTTCGATCATACCGGGATTCACCCAGTTCCAGCTTTCCCGGAGCACCACCATGAGATGGGAAGGATAACCCCCGGAGTCCGCCATGCTGTTCCGAATGAAATTCATCATCCCGCTCGCAATCGCCGCTTCGGCCGTCGCGACGTTCGGCCTGTACCGGACCCTTGAGCGCGGGAACGCGGGGAAGGCCGAGGCCCGGCCGGCCGTGCGCCGGGTGGTCGTCGCGGCGGTTCTTCTGCCCCCGGGAAGGAAAATCGAGCCCGCGGACCTGAAGACGGGCGACTGGCCTTCCGCCATCGTGCCCGAGGGGAGCCTCTCCGACCCCGCGGCGGCCGTCGGCCGGGTGGTCAAGATCGAATCCCAGGCGGGAGAGCCGATTCTGGAAAGCAAACTGGCGCCGACCGGATCCGAGGGCGGGTTTCAGAGCATCATCCCCGACGGGATGCGCGCGCTCACGGTTTCGGTGAACAATTCCAGCGGCGTGGGCGGTTTCATTCTGCCGAACGCGCGGGTGGACGTTCTGGTGACCGTCTCCTCCCCGGCCCGGAAGGAGGAATCGACGACCCGGATCATCCTGGAGGATATCCGCGTGCTCGCGGTGGACCAGACCTACGAGCGCAAGGAGGATGACCCGGTGCTGGTGCAGACGGTGACGCTGCTGGTCACCCCCGCGGACGCGGAGAAACTGGTGCTGGCCAGCACCGAGGGAAAACTCCAGCTCAGCCTGCGGAACACGTCGGACCGTTCGGTGCGGGCAACGCCCGGCGTCCAGTTGAAACAGCTCATCGTCCATTCCGCGCCCGCGGGATCCGGCGGAACGGCCCCCGGGCCCCGGAGCGCGCCGGCGGGAGACCGCCGAGTGGTCGAAGTCATCCGTTCTGCGGAACGCGCGGAAGTCACGTTCCAGAACAACGAGGGAAAGGACTCCCGGACCCGTTGACAGGCGTTCCGCCGGTCCGGGGCGGCGCGGCGCGGAAGCCGCCGTTCCGCGGACGGCGCCCGGCGGACGTTGAAACCTGATCGGAGTGTGAACGCATGATCCAGTCAAGACGGAAACGGCCTCCCAAACGGCTGACCTCCCTGTTCCTCTGCATCGTCCTGCTGTCGGCCGCGCCGCCGGGGCCCGCCGCGGACCGGATGACCGTCCTGGTTCCGGCCGGCCAGTCGGAAGTGCTCGACTTTCCATCGCCGGTCAAACGGGTGGCCATCACCAATCCGGAAACCGCGGACGCGACCGTCGTCTCACCGACGCAGATTCTGCTGGACGGCAAGGCCGCGGGAGTCACCAGCCTGATCGTGTGGCGCGAGGCCGGAAATTACGAGAAATACCGGATTCACGTGCACGGAGAGTCCGATCCCCGCCAGGTCATGCTCCACGTGCGGTTTCTCGAAATCAATAAAACCGTGCTCCGGGAACTGGGCACCGACTTTCTCGTCAAGCAGATGCGGCTGGGCGGCGAACGGCTGGACTGGGGGAGTTACGCGGGCGGCGTGACGGGGCCGTCGGATCCGCTGCAGCTCAGCAACACGGTGGACTTCTTTCTCTCGCTCCCCTCGCGGAACCTGACGGCGATGATCAAGGCGCTGCAGGAGAACAACCTGGTTTCGGTGCTGGCGGCGCCGAATCTGAGCGCGCTCAGCGGCGAGGAGGCGAACTTTCTGGCCGGGGGGGAATTCCCGATTCCGATCATCTCCGGTTCGATGGGTTCCCAGACCCTGACCATCCTGTTCAAGGAGTTCGGGGTGCGGATGCGGTTCACGCCCACGGTGCTCGATTCCCAGCGCGTGCGCGTCAAGGTGATGACCGAGGTCAGCAGTCTCGATTTCGAAAACGGCATCCTGCTGAGCGGGTTCCGCGTGCCCGCGCTGGTCACCCGGAAGGCCGAGACCACGGTGGAGCTCGCCGAAGGGCAGCATCTCGTTCTCGGGGGCCTGCTGTCCAACGATCACTCGCAGGTCCTGTCGAAGATTCCGGTGCTGGGAAGCGTTCCGGTGCTGGGCAAGCTGTTCAGCAGTCAGCGGTATCAGAAAAAAGAAAGCGAACTGATGGTCACCCTGTCCCCGCAGGTCATCCGCGCCGTTCCGGGGGAGGAGCTGCCGAAGTTCAAACTGAGAGGGCCCGATGAAGACAAGAACTAGCCTGTTCGCGCGCCTGGGGGACGAAAGGGGAAGTTTCATCCTGCTTGGAGCCGTTTCGCTGGTGGCTGTTTTCTGCTTCGCCTCGTTCGCGATAGACGCCGGATGCATCCTGACGGCGAAAAACCAGCTGCAGAGCGCGGTGGACGCCTCGGCGCTGGCCGCCGCGTCGGGGCTGACGTTCAGCCAGGGCGAAGCCCTTCAGCGGGGCGTCGCCAACTCGAACCGGAACCTGGTTCTGGGCCGGCCCCTTGCGCTGGAGGGGTCCGAAATCGCTTTTCTGGACGAAAAGACGGTGCGCGTGTCCGCGGAACGCGACGTGCCCCTGTTTTTCGCCAAAATCCTCGGGCTGAACACCTCACGGATCCGCGCGGAAGCCACGGCCACGCTGGGGAACCGGGACATCATGGTGACGTTTGACCGGTCCGGCACCATGGATGACGACACCGTCAATCCGAAAGTGCCCCAGCCGATCACGGACACCAAGACGGCGGCGAAGACTTTCGTGGACCTCGTGGCGGCGAATACCTACGTCTCGGACCGGATCGGGCTGGTGTCGTATTCCACGACCGCGACCCTGAACCTCCAGCTCTGCCGGGACTTCTCCGTGGTCAAGAACCGCATCGACTCCTACACGGCCGACGGGTACACCAATATCGGCCAGGCCATCGAGTATTCGAACAACCACCTGCTGCAGAACAACGAGACCCGGACGTTCAAGACGCAGATTCTCCTGTCGGACGGGATGGCCAACCGCCCGGGCACCGGCCTGCCCACCAATCCGACGGCCATCAACTACGCCTACGCCAACGCCCAGATCGCGGCCGATCATTTCATCAAGATATACACCATCAGCCTCGGAGACGAGACGGATTGGACCCTGATGACCCGGATCGCCGACATGACCAACGGAAAGCACTACCACGCGCCCACGGCGGCGGATCTCGGCGCCATCTTCAACGAGATCGCGGGCCGCATCCCCTGCATCCTCATCCGCTGAGGAACGGGGACGCAAACGCGGAGAGACGAAATGGAAAACCGGACGCCTGTCACGCTCATTGATCTGGACCCCGAATCGAACGCCGTGCTGACGGAACAGCTCAAGGGCATGCCCGGGGTTGAACTCACGGCGGAGGGCCATGATTTCTACCGTGGGGTCTCCCTGATCCGGCGGCATCGGCCGGCCCTGGTCATCCTGAACCTGTACCCGGCCGAGGACGCCGCCCTGTCCTTCGCGCGCAAGATCAGCCAGAACCACCCGGAAGTCACCCTGTTCATCACGGCGAAGAACACGCACTCGGCCCTGATCCTCAACGCCATGCGCGTCGGCGCCAGGGAATTCATCTCCCAGCCGGTGGACAAGGAAGAATTCACGTCGGCGGTCCGGAAGGTCCTGCAGGGAAGGCGGGAGTCCGGATCCGGCAGACCGGTGTGCGCGAAGGTCGTCACCGTGTTCGGGACCAAGGGAGGCGCGGGCGCCACGACCCTGGCCGTCAACCTGGCCTCGCTCCTGAACTCGTTCGGACGGTCCGGCGCGGCGGTGTTCGACCTGGACCTCCAGTTCGGGGACGCCGCGCTGATGATGGGCGTGAAAGGCGGGGCGTCCCTGCCCGCCCTCGCCGAAAACGCGGACCTTCAGGACACGGACCAGCTGAAGACCCTGCTGCCGAGGTCGTCGGGGGGGACGGCCCTGCTGGCCGCGCCGGGCCGGATCGAGGAGGCGGAAACCGCCACGGCCGCTCACCTGGAGAAGGTCCTTTCCGCTTTCCGGGGCGTTTTCGACGCGATCGTGATCGACACGGCCCACGTCCTGAACGACCTGTCCGTCAAGGCGATGGACGAGTCCGATTTCGTCCTGCTGACGGCCGGCACGGACGTTCCCTCGCTGCACCACGCGGGCCGGTGCCTGGACCTGTTCCGGAAGATGGGGTTCGACCGCGAAAAGGCCCTGCTGGTCCTCAACCGGTACGGCGGCGCCGACGACATTCATCCCGAAGCCGTTGAGAAACTGCTGAATCACCCGGTGGCGTGGCGGCTGCCGGGCCAGGACACGGAATGGATGGCCGGCGCCGTCACCCGGGGCGTACCGGCGGTTGAGCTGCAGCCCCGCGCCAAGTGGTCCATGGCCCTCCGGCGCGTCGCGGAGCACGTCAGCGGCGTGCCCGCGTACGAAAAGCGGAGAAGGCCGGCGCACGCGCCGATGGCCTTTCTGCAGAAGCTGATCGGCTGAGGAAGAGGGGCCCATGGGACTGTTGAACAGGCTCAAGGAGGAAAGCCCGGTCGTCGCGCCGCCGAGGGCGCCGAAACCCGCGGCCGCCGTCCGGCGGCTTCCGACGCCGCCCGAGGGGAAAGAGGGCCGGCACCGGACCCAGGAAATCAAGGAGCGGATTCACCGCAGGCTGCTGGACCGGCTGGACCTGAGCAAACTTGAATCCGTCCCCAAGGAGAGCCTCACGGGCCAGGTCCGTGAGGTGATCGGCGACCTGCTGTCGGAGGACACGGACCTCGGCACCGGCGTCAACCGGGACCGGCTCGCGGAGGAAATCCTCAACGAGACTTTCGGCCTCGGGCCTCTGGAGCCCCTGCTCAACGATCCAACGGTCTCGGACATCCTGGTGAACACCTGCCGCCAGGTCTATGTCGAGCGTTTCGGCCGGCTCGAGCTCACGCAGACCGTGTTCAAGGACGACGCCCACCTGATGCACATCATCGACCGGATCGTGTCGAAGATCGGGCGGCGCGTGGACGAGTCGAGCCCCATGGTCGACGCCCGGCTCGCCGACGGCTCGCGCGTCAACGCCATCATCCCGCCGCTGGCGATCGACGGCCCGTCCCTGTCGATTCGCAAGTTCGGCGTCAACAAGATCACGGTCGAGCACCTCATCGGGCTCGAGACCCTGACCGCGCCCATGGCGCAGATGCTGGAGGCGGCGGTGCGGTCGCGGCTGAACATCCTCGTGTCCGGCGGGACGGGATCGGGGAAGACCACCCTGCTGAACATCATCTCGGGCTTCGTGCCGTCCAACGAGCGCATCGTCACCATCGAGGACGCGGCGGAGCTCCAGCTGCGCCAGGAGCACGTGGTCCGGCTCGAGACGCGCCCGCCGAACATCGAGGGCCGGGGCGCCGTGGTCCAGCGGGACCTCGTGCGGAACGCGCTCCGGATGCGGCCGGACCGGATCATCGTGGGCGAGGTGCGGGGCGCCGAGGCGCTGGACATGCTCCAGGCGATGAACACGGGGCACGACGGCTCCATGACGACGCTGCACGCCAACACCACCCGCGACGCCCTCCGGCGTCTCGAGACCATGATCCTCATGGCGGGGAACAACCTCACGGAGCGGGCCATGCGCGAACAGATCAGCTCGGCCATCAACATCATCCTTCAGGTCGCGCGCATGAGCGACGGGACGCGGAAGGTGGTCAAGGTCTCCGAGATCACGGGCATGGAGGGCGACACGGTCACGCTCCAGGACATTTTCGTGTTCGAAAAAATGGGCGTCGGCCCCGGCGGAAGGGTGAAAGGGGGGTTCCGCACCATGGGCCTGAGGCCGAAGTTCGCGGAGCAGCTGCAGGCCTCGGGCATCGATCTGCCGGCCGATCTGTTCGAACCGCGCCTGGTCCGGTTGTCCGAGAAAGAGGGGGGGGAGGAATGAACGGCGTCTGGATCGCGGTTTTCATCTCCATCGCGCTGATCTTCGCCGCGCTTCTGACGGCGCTGGCCGGCCGTTCAAACCGGAAGTCGGGCCGGGTGCTGCGCCGGCTGAAAAGCCTGTCTCGCGTTTCCCGGGCGGACGGGAGCGAGCCCGTCCCGGTCATTCTCCGGGACGATCAGCTCAGCCGCATTCCGGTGCTGAACCGCATGCTGGCCGGCCAGGACATTTCGGCCCGGCTGCAGGCCTTTCTCGACCAGGCCGGTTCGAACATGAAGGTGGGACAGCTGGTTCTGCTCGTCGCGGTTTTCGCGGCGGCCGGGCTCCTGCTGAGCCTGCGGTCGCACAACGTCCTGCTGCGGCTCCTTCTGCCGCCGGCCTTCGCCGGCCTGCCGGTCATCCACGTGCAGACGCAGAGAGCCCGGAGGCTGAAGGCCTTCATCCGGGCCTTTCCCGACACCATCGACATGATGACGAGCGCCATCCGGGCCGGCCACGCGTTCAACCAGGCGATGCAGCTGGTGGGGGACGAGGCGCCGGATCCGGTGGGCGTCGAGTTCAAGCGGACCTTCGAACAGCACAACCTCGGCCTGAACATCCGGGAGGCGCTGTTGAATCTCACGGACCGCGTCGACAGCCTCGATCTCCGGCTGTTCGTCACGTCCGTCCTGCTGCAGCGCGAGACCGGCGGCAACCTGACCGAGATTCTCGAGAAAATCAGCTACACGATACGCGAGCGGTTCAAGCTGATCGGCCAGATCCGGACCTACACGGCGCAGGGGCGCATGTCGGCGTGGATCGTGGGCACCCTGCCGATGGCCTTTGTCCTGATCATCTCGGCGCTGAACCCGGGATACCTGAAGCCCCTTCTGCAGGACCGGCTGGGGCACCTGTTCATCGGCGCTTCGGCGTTTCTGCAGGTCGCGGGATTTCTCATCATCCGCAAAGTCGTTCAAATCAGGTACCAATAGGCGGATCCGGTCATGACCCAATCCCTGATGCTGGGCCTTGTGTTTGCGGTCAACTTCGCGGCCGTGCTGGCGCTTCTGATCCTGTTCGGACGCGGCCGTCACCCGGCCGCGCGCCGGATGGCCGAACTGGGAACGGACGCTTCCGGGCCGGAACGGGGAGGGGGGGCGTCCGGCCTGGAACGGCGGCGGTCGCGCATCGCCCTGCTCTCGGGTGTTTTCAAGGCTTTCAGCGGATCCGTCCGGCAGGACGACCGTCGTCTGGCACGGCTGAAGACCGCCCTGTGGCAGGCCGGTTACAGCCGGGAGGACAGCGTCCGGGTGTTCACCGGCGCCAGGATTTTCTGCGCGGCCGTGTTCGCCGTTCTCGCCCTGGCCGCGGGCATGATCGGCCGAAGGCCGTTTCCGGGCGCCCTGCTCATGGCCTTCGCCTCGGCCCTGGGCGGTTATCTTCTGCCGCGCATCGTCCTGAACCGGATGATCAACCGCAGGCAGGAGCAGATCGCGCGGAGCCTGCCGGACGCCATCGACCTTCTGGTCATCAGCGTCGAAGCCGGTCTCGGCCTCAACGCGGCCCTGCTCCGGGTCGGCCAGGACATGGCCGTGCGGTGCAGGCCCATCTCCGAGGAATTCGGCCGGGTCAACCAGGAGCTCCGCACGGGATCGTCCAGGGAAAAGGCGCTCCGGAACCTCAGCGACCGGAACCGGGTGGAGGACCTTCGCATCTTCGTCGGTGCGCTCATTCTCACCGACCGGCTTGGCACCAGCATCGCGGACACGCTCCGCGTGCAGGCCGATTCCCTCAGAACCCGGCTGAGGCAGAAGGCCGAGGAGCAGGCGGCGAAGGCCGGCATCAAACTGCTGTTCCCCCTGGTGTTCTTCATTCTGCCGGCGCTCATCCTCATTCTCATGGGGCCCGCGGTGATTTCCGTCATCAGAACCTTCCGTCAATAGGAACCCGGAGAACGCGATGCCGATCATGAATGAAACCACGGGACGGACCGCCCCCGTTTCGGTCCGTGAGGCGAGGGATTTTTTCAGCCGCTGCGTCGGACTGCTGGGAACGCGCGCCCCGGACCCGGACCGGGCCCTTCATCTGGTGCCGAGCGCGTCCATTCACACGTTCGGAATGGCGTATCCCATCGACGCGCTGTTCCTCGACGGAAAAGGCCGCGTGCTCCGGGCGGTCCGCGGGCTTGCGCCGGGCCGCGTCGTGGCCCCGGTGCCGGATGCGCGATCCGTGCTCGAAATGACCGCCGGCGCGATCCGCAGGCACGGGCTCCGGACGGGTGACCGGCTCAGGATCGTGCCGGACGGGACGACGGCCGCCGATTGGAAATCCGCGGCCCGTGCGGCGCACGGCCCGGTCAATGTCTTTCTCGCACTGCTGTGGAGCCGCTTCGTCCTTTCCGCTTTCGAAGCCTGGAGGCTCGGGGGCGATCCGATGGGGCTCGGCATCGTGATTCACAACACGCTGCTGATGCTGTTCTTTCTGACGCGCCGGAACAGCGAGCGGCTTTCGCTCCGGTTCGCGGACTGGCTCGTGCCCATTCTGACGCTCGGGGCCGCGATGTTCCTGCGGCCCGCGGAATTCGCCTCGGACGGCTGGCTGATGGGAAGCGGCGGAGCCTGGATACAGGCCGCGGGCATGACGGGGATCATTCTCTCCCTGATGAGCCTGGGCCGGAGCTTCGGCATCATTCCCGCGAACCGGAACATCGTCCGGCGCGGGGCCTACCGGATCGTCCGGCACCCGCTGTACGTGAGCGAACTCATTTTTTACGCGGGGTTCGTTTCAGCCAATCCCACGGCGGCCAATATCGGGCTGGTGCTGTTCATCACCGCGGGACAGCTGTGGCGGTCCGTGGCGGAGGAGAGGGTTCTGGCCCTCGACCCGGCGTACCGTGCGTACAGGGAAGAAGTGAGGTTCAGGTTTGTGCCGGGGGTGTACTAGAGTTCAAAGTTTAAAGTTCAAGGTTCAAAGGACCCCTCCCGTCCTCTTCCTTGGAAAATCATAAAAACGTTGGTGACCGCAGTCTTGAGACTGCGGCTTTTTATTTATTATTTTTTTGAACTTTAAACATTGAACTTTGAACTGATAGGAGAAAGGGGCACCCGGAACATGACTATTTAATGATATTTTGAGGCAAGAAAAACGGGCAGTACCGTTTCGGAAGAACTCTGGCGGGAGTCATTTTCCTATCACAATGTCGTGAAGGTACTGCCCATAGTCGAATGATTTGAAATAGGGATGTGCAAATTAAATACCATGAATGCTATTTATTGAGTGAAAACGGCATTCAATTTCCGCATAAATTAAGCGACTTAATATCCTAATATAAATAGCTTTAGCCAATAATGCAACACAAATAATATTAAGCTATTCATTATCTTTGAATGATCTAGTGGGCCGTGACGCCATGCAAACTGAAATGAAACGGGTTTTTTCAGGGGGTGGCCATTGCAGAATGAACGCGTTTTGGAGCGGAGAATGGGGGAAACGCGAATGATATCTCATCAATCAACAGCAGGGCTTCGTATCTACGACAGAAAAATGCCGTAATGTCATGCCAGTCTTTTCTCGCTTTTGGTATCGAAGAAGAGCATGCGTTTCGCATCGAACAGAACGCGTATTTTCATGCCCGGCTTGACCGTGACCGGTTCGTTTCTGCGGACGCAGAACTGCGTTTGCCCGTCCCGGACATAGACCATCGTCTCATTCCCGATGGGTTCGACCACATCGACCGTGACCTCGTGCGAGGCGCCGGACACCCGTTTTGAGGCGGAGGCCAGCCCGATATGCTCGGGCCTGATGCCGAGTGTCACGCCCTCCCGGCCGGCCTTTTTCAGGCGGTTCCCGGTGCCGGCCGCGAGCGGCAGAGACAGGGTTCCGGACGTGAAACGCGCCGGTGTTCCGGCCGTCACTTTGCCCGCCACGAAATTCATGGCCGGACTGCCGATGAACCCGGCGACGAACCGGTTGGCCGGATCGTCGTATAATTTCATGGGCGTATCCACCTGCTGGATGACGCCCCCGGACATGACCACGATACGGTCGCCCATGGTCATGGCCTCGACCTGATCGTGGGTGACGTAGATCATGGTGGTGCGGAGCCTTTTGTGGAGGCGGTTGATCTCGATGCGGGTCTGGACCCGCAGTTTGGCGTCGAGGTTCGACAGGGGCTCGTCGAAGAGGAACACTTTCGGCTTCCGGACAATGGCCCGGCCCAGCGCCACCCGCTGGCGCTGTCCGCCGGAAAGGGCCTTCGGCTTGCGGTCCAGGTATTCGGCGATCTGGAGGCTCTCGGCCGCTTCCCGGACGCGGGCGCGGATCTCCTCCTTCGGCATTTTCCGCATCCGGAGGCCGAAAGCCATGTTGTCGTAAACGGTCATGTGCGGATAGAGCGCGTAGTTCTGGAAGACCATCGCGATGTCACGGTCCCTGGGCGGCACGTCGTTGACGCGGCGGCCGTCGATCAGAATGTCACCGGAAGTGACATCCTCGAGCCCGGCGATCATCCGGAGCAAAGTGGATTTGCCGCATCCGGAGGGTCCGACGAGGACGACGAATTCCCTGTCCTCGATTTCGAGGCTGGCGTTCCGGACTGCGGTGATGCCGTTTTCGTAGGTCTTGGAGGCGTTCGCGAGTCTGACTGCGGCCATGTCGGTTCCTTCCGGAAGGGGTTCTCTTCAATATATTCAAATCAGGAGATGAATTCAAGCCTTGATTTAACCTCCGGTTATTCGTATGTTACCGCATGCGCTGCCACCGCTGCGGTAAGGAGTTCGATTCCGCGGGCCGGATCAGCAGGAACGATCCGTGCCCGGGTTGCGGGGTTCCGCTCCACGCCTGCCTGAACTGCCGGTTTTATTCGGAATCGGCCTATCATCAATGCAGGGAGAGCGAGGCCGAGTTCGTGTCGGACAAGGAATCCGCGAATGTCTGCGATTATTTCGAGCCCGGACGGGATGGGGCGGCCGGGGTAAAACCGGGATCGGATGCCGCGGCCAGGCAGGCCGAGGCAAGGAAAAAACTGGATCATTTATTCAAAAAATGAAAATCTTTCCCACAAAAAATTTTCTATTGAAATATTCCTCGTATTATCATATATTCCTTCCCCTGACACCCGGTCATTAAACACGGAACAGCACGAATGCCCCTGAACCGCAAATACCGGTTTTTCTTCATCACCAAGGCGCGGAAGATCATCCTGAAGCTCGGCACCAAGGTGCTTCTGTCGCATGAAAAGGACATGGAGCACGAGAAGATTTCCCGCCTCATCGAGGACATTGTCCACTACCGGTCGAAGGGATACGAATTCTACATCGTCACGTCGGGCGCCGTGGGATTCGGCATGCGCACGCTCGGCGTGGAAACCCGGCCGACCGATCTGAAAAAGATACAGGCCCTGGCCTCCGTGGGGCAGGGCCTTCTGATGCAGAAATGGAACGAGGTGTTCGGCCGGTACAACATCCCGGTGGGCCAGATTCTCCTCACCTACGACGTGATCGAGAACCGCAAGCGTTTTCTGCACGCCCGGGACTGCCTGAACGCGCTGGAGGAGTACGGGGCGGTGCCCATCATCAACGAGAACGACAGCGTCTCCGTGGACGAGTTGAAATTCGGGGACAATGACACGCTGTCGGCCGTGGCTTCCAACCTGATCGAGGCGGACCTGCTCGTTCTGTTCACGGACACGGACGGCGTGTTCACCAAGAATCCACACCGCCATCCGGACGCCCAGCGCATCCCCCTGATCGAGGAGGTCAACGACGAGGTGCTGTCGCTCATCGAGGACAGGCAGAACCAGTTTTCGCTGGGCGGCATGCGGTCGAAGCTCAAGGCCGCCCAGATGTCCGCCACGGCCGGAACGGGCGTGATCATCACCGACGGTTTCGCGCCGAACCTCAGGGCCATTCTCGAGGGGCAGGACGTGGGCACCTTCGTCAAACCGGAGAACACGTTCGTCAAGGAGAAGAAGAAGTGGATCTTCTTCAACCGGAAGATCAAGGGGAAGATCTTCGTGGATGAGGGCGCTGAGAACGCGCTGGTGAACCATCTCAGGAGCCTGCTCCCGGGCGGCGTGGTCCGCACCGAGGATTCGTTCGACGAGGGCGATCTGGTCGGCGTGTTCAACGGCCAGGGCGAGATGATCGGCAAGGGCATCACGTTCTACGCGAGCGAGGAGATCGGGAAAATCAAGGGACACCGGTCCGACGAGATCCGCAAGGATCTCGAGGGCGACAGGCGCTTCAACGAGGAAGTCATTCACCGCGACAACATGATCGTGTTCCGATAGGAGTGGGCATGCTTTCCGTGCGGGAACAGGCGGAGCGGACCAACCGGGCGTACCGCGGCTTTCTGCGGTCCGGATCCACGCGCCTCAAGAACGGGATACTGGAGGAGATCGCCGCCGGGCTCGAGCGGGACGCCGGCGCCGTGATCGAAGCCAACCGGCTGGACATCGACGCGGCGAAAACCTCCGGGCTGTCCCCGGCCATGGTCGACCGGCTCGCGCTGGACGAAAAACGCGTCCGGGGCATGGCGGCCGCGTGCCGGGAGATCGCGTCCTTCGCCGACCCCGTCGGTCGGATCGACGGCATGACGGTGCGGCCCCAGGGATTCCGCGTCGGCCGCATGACCGTGCCGATCGGCGTGATCGGCATCGTGTACGAGGCGCGGCCGAACGTGACCATCGAGGCCGCCGCCCTGTGCCTGAAGGCGGGCAACGGCACGGTGCTCAGGGGCGGCACGGCCGCGTACCGCTCCAACGCGGCGCTCATCCGCATCGTCCGGGACGCCCTCGCGGCCAAGGGGGCGGATCCCGACCTCGTGTCGTACATCGAGTCGACGGACCGCGACGCGGTGAACGAGCTGGTCCGGCAGGACGCCTTCATCCATCTGATCATCCCGCGCGGCGGCGAGAGCCTGATCCGCAGCGTGACCGAGCATTCGCGCATTCCCGTGCTCAAGCACTACAAGGGCGTGTGCCACGTCTACGTGCACGAGGCCGCGGACCTCGACATGGCGGCGTCCATCACGGTCAACGCCAAGGTCCAGCGCCCCGCCGTGTGCAACGCCGCGGAAAAACTGCTGGTCGACCGGGCCGTCGCGCCGGTCTTCCTGCCCCGCATCCTGGCGCTCCTCCGGGAGAAGGGCGTGGAGCTGCGCGGGTGCGAGCGCACCCGGGCAATCGTTCCCGAAGGCGTGAAGCCCGCGGCGGAGGCGGATTGGACCGAGGAGTACCTCGGTCTGATCCTCGCGGTCAAAGTGGTGGACGGACTGGACGAAGCCGTCCGGCACATCAACCGGTACTCCTCCAGCCACACGGACGCGATCGTCACGTCCGACGTGCGGGCGGCCGACCGTTTCGTCCGCGAGACCGACAGCGCGTCCGTGATGGTGAACGCCTCCACGCGGCTGGCGGACGGCGGCGTTTACGGCCTGGGCGCGGAAATCGGCATCTCCACGGACCGGCTTCACGCCCGGGGCCCGATGGGGCTGGCGGAACTCACCACGTACAAGTGGGTGGTGCTGGGCGACGGGCATGTACGGGAGTAGCGGGATATCCGAACGAGAGCAGGCATACAGATCTTAGATTAACGATTGCAGATTGAAGATCGGCGATCGTCCAGTCCGGGTTCAATGTTTTCTGATCGGCGATCGCTGATCTGAGATACCTGATGCACTTGCGGGAATCCGCATGAGACCGGACCCCGGAACTGCCCCTTGCTTTCCGCCCCGCAATTGACTATCTTATTCCCGAATTTACACGCAGTTAATTATTCCCCGGGACTAAAAAACAAGGAGGGAATATGCTGTTTTTCCTGGTTCTTCTCGTGGTCATCGGACTGTTCATCATGAATAAGGTTTCGAAAACCGGCGTTCCGAAGACAGCCCGAACCGGAGCGATTGCCGCGCTCATCCTGATCGCAGTGCTCTCCTGCTTCACCGTGATCCCGGCCGGTCACGTCGGGGTTGTGGATTTCTTCGGCCACGTGTCCAAGCGGACGGTGAAGGCGGGCATCAATCTGGTCAATCCTCTCGCCCGGATCGTCAAGTTTTCCGTCAAGACCCAGGAGGCGATGGAGGTCATGGATGTTCCCTCCAAGGAGGGCCTGAATATCAAGCTGGATGTCAGCGTGCTCTACCACCTGGATCCCGAGAAAGCGGCGGAGGTCTACAAGACCGTCGGCAAGGACTACGCGGAAATCATCCTGATTCCCCAGTTCCGGTCCGTGGCGCGCGGCGTGACCGCCAGTTACGAAGCCAAGGCCCTGTACACTTCGGAGCGGGAGATGGTTTCGACCCTGATCAAAAAGGACCTCGAGAAGATCGTGTCCGACAGGGGCGTCGTCGTGGAATCCGTCCCCATGCGCCGCATCATTCTTCCCGCCGGCCTCTCCCAGTCCATCGAGCAGAAGCTGCAGGCGGAGCAGGAGAGCCAGCGCATGCAGTTCGTGCTTCTCAAGGAGAAGCAGGAGGCGGAGCGGAAGAAGATCGAGGCCCAGGGCATCGCGGATTTCCAGAGCATCGTGACCCGCGGCATCAGCGAGCCGCTTCTGCGGTGGAAGGGCATCGAGGCCACGGAGAAGCTGGCGAACTCGCAGAACACCAAGGTGATCATCGTCGGGGCCGGCAAAGACGGGCTCCCGCTCATCATGGACACCAAGTAGCGTCCGGCCGGACGCGTCGGAACGGGCCGCTCCGGTCCTGCGGAAGCGGCCGTCTCATCCATCAGAGAAGGAATGAATTACGGATCTCCATTTACTCCTGAAATTGTTTAATTCCAGGCCGCGAACCGGCGATGAGAATGGCGGGCCGGCGGCGGTCCGGCGCGCCGCGGGCGTTCGGGCGGCCGAGCCGGCTTTCTCCTCCGAATCGGTTTCCGTAGGGACGCTTGAGGACGCGTCCGAACCCCCGATGACATCGGAATCGGACATCAT
>JAUCQC010000015.1 GCA_030372965.1 bacterium | reverse complement strand
TTCGGAACTCGTCGGCAGCGTCAGATGTGTATAAGAGACAGGGTCCGGCCTCGGGACAACCGGATCCGGAAGTCAGCGGCTCAAAACGGCCTTTTGAACCGACACCTTTCCATCCACGTTCAACCGGAACAGAAAGGTTCCCGAGACCGCGCCTTCCGCGGTGAACAGGGCCGTGTGCGGGCCCGGCTGCTCCGTTCCGTCTCGCAGCACGGCCACGCGCCGGCCGCGGATGTCCATGACGTCCAGGCGCACGCGGCTCGTTTTCTCCAGGCGGTAATGGATGCGGGCCGCGGGATTGAAGGGATTCGGGAAAACGGGTTCAAAAAAGAAGGTGGAGGGACCCGGGCTTCTCTTCCCGCCGCTCCGGACAGAGGTCCCCGACGCGCACGGGATGTCCGCACGCAGATTTGGAATGGAGGATTCCGCGATGAAATCCGAGACCCGGATGCGATCGGTGACATCCTGTACGGTCATGGCCGTTTCGGCGCACCGGGGTTCGATGGACGAGAAAGCCGGTTCCGCCGTCCGGCTCCATCCGCAGCCCGGGACGCGGCCGGTCGCGTCCGTCGCGGCCACCAGGAAATCCCCCTGGCCGCTGCCGAACGAATGCGTCCCCGCGATCGCGTATCCGCCGGTGGTTTCAATGATCTCTTCGATCTCCTGAAAGAGGGAGTCGCCGACGACCGATGTCCATTCCAGCCCGCCGGCCGCATCCAGTTTCATCAGGACCGCGTCCGCGGCCTGCGCGGACTCCACGTCCGACGCGTCGTGCAGTTTGCCGCCCGCAATGCAGCCGCCGTCCCGCGTGGGTGTGAGCGTCCAGCATGCGTCGTCTCCCGGACTCCCGGCGGCCCGGCTCCAGACGAGGTCCCCGTTTTGCGTAAGTTTGAAGAGAAACAAATCGTACTCGCCAGCCCCGTAGGTGAGCGTCTTGCCGCCGAACAGGATGCCGCCGTCCTCGGACACGCGGATTCCGTCCCAGTTGCCGCACTCGAGCTGGTTCCCGCCCACGGCCCTGGCCCATTCCA
>JAUCQC010000014.1 GCA_030372965.1 bacterium | reverse complement strand
TTCGGAACTCGTCGGCAGCGTCAGATGTGTATAAGAGACAGCAGGAAACGGATGGCAGAGCCTTTTCAACGGTAAAAATCTGAAAAACTGGCAGGTTCTGAACGGAGCCGGCGAATTCAAGGTGGAAGACGGCGCTATCGTGGCAGTGAGCCGAATGGGCGTGCCCAACACGTTTCTGGCCACGAAAAAAGCATTCAGGGATTTCATCCTTGAATACGATGTACAAATCGATTCCGGTCTGAATTCCGGGGTGCAGATCCGCAGCCTGAGCCTGCCAGACTATCAGAACGGGCGCGTGCACGGGTGCCAGGTCGAGGTGGATCCCACGCCGCGCGCCTGGACCGGGGGAATCTATGACGAAGCCAGGCGGGGATGGCTCTACAATCTCGAATGCAACCCGAAGGCGAAAACCGCTTTCAAGCCGAACGATTGGAACCATTTCCGCGTCGAGGCCATAGGAAACAGCATACGCGTGTGGCTGAACGGGGTCCCTTCAGCGGATATCGTGGATGACATGACCCCAGAGGGATTCATAGCGCTTCAATCGCATGCCATTTATTCAGAGAAAGACGCGGGGAAAAAGGTCCGGTTCAGGAACATCCGGATCCGCACCGAACATCCGGAATTCGAAAAAACACCGATTTCAGATGAAATCCCCCAGATCAGCTATCTGAACAACAACCTCACCGAAAGGGAAAAGAACGAAGGCTGGCGGCTTCTCTGGGACGGTGCGACAACATCCGGATGGCGGGGCGCCAAACTCGATCATTTTCCGGAGCAGGGCTGGAAAATCGCGGACGGCACGCTCACGGTCCTGCAGTCAGGCGGGGGCGAGGCCAGGGGCGGCGGAGACATCGTGACCGTGCGGACCTTCCGTGATTTCGAGCTGGAGGTCGATTTCAGGATCACGCAGGGTGCGAACAGCGGCATCAAGTATTTCGTGGATACAGAACTGAACCAGGGTGAAGGCTCGTCCATCGGGTGCGAATACCAGATTCTGGACGACAAACTGCACCCGGACGCCAAACTGGGCACAGCGGGCAACCGCACCCTGGCGTCTTTGTACGACCTCATTCCAGCGGACGCGCACTTCTACGCGCCGAACGAGAGCACGGCCAAGCGCGTGAACGAGTACGGCTGGAACCGGGCGAAGATCGTTGTGAACGGGAATCACGTGGAGCATTATCTCAACGGGATCAAAGTCGTCGAATACGACCGCCGCACACAGGCGTGGCGGGCCCTGGTGGCGAGGAGCAAGTATTCGGTGTGGCCGGCGTTCGGGGAGCTGGAGCAGGGGCACATTCTGCTCCAGGACCACGGCAACGAGGTCTCGTTCAGGAACATCAAGATCAGGGAGAAGAATCCATGACGAGCGGGAACTGGTCCAGACGGGAGTTCCTCAGGAACGCGTCGGCCGCGTCCCTGGGTTTGTCGTTCGGCATGACCGCCTTCCGCGCGGACGGCCGGAGCCGCGTGCTCGGGGCGAATGACCGGGTGAATTTCGCGGTCATCGGACTCCACGGCCGCGGACGGGAGCACATACACTCCATCCACGCGTGCCCGAACGCTGCAGTGACCCATGTGTGCGACGTGGATCAGCGGGAGCTGGAACGGGGCGCCGCGCTCGTGCGGGAGGTCTCCGGAAAGGCGCCCCGGAAGATAAAGGACTTCCGCGTCCTTCTCGAAGACAGGAATGTGGACGCGATCACCATAGCGACTCCCGAGCACTGGCACGCGCCAATGGCATTGCTCGGCCTGCAGGCGGGCAAGCACGTGTATGTCGAAAAACCCTGCAGTCACAACCCCGCAGAGGGCGAGATGCTGGTGCAGGCGCAGCGGAAATATCAGAAGCTCGTTCAGATGGGCAATCAGCAGAGATCCTCGGCCCACACGCGGGAGGCCATGCAGAAGATACACGAGGGCGTCATCGGCAGGGCCTATATGGGAAGGACCTGGTACAGCAACAAGCGGCAGGGAATCGGCGTCGGCAATCCGGTGCCCGTTCCCGCTGAACTGGACTGGGATCTCTGGCAGGGGCCGGCGCCGAGGCGTGCTTACAAGGACAACATCCACCCCTACAACTGGCACTGGTTCAGGCACTGGGGCACGGGTGAAACCCTCAACAACGGAACGCACGAGGTCGATCTCTGCCTCTGGGCTCTGGACGTGAAATATCCGGATTTCGTCAGCGCGAACGGCGGCCGGTATCATTTCAAGGATGACTGGGAATTCTACGACACTCTGGTCACCGAGTTCACCTACGGCGATAAAATGATCGTCTGGGAGGGCAGAAGCTGCAACAACATGCTCCTGTACGGCCGGGGCAGGGGCGCCACGATTCACGGCACCGAGGGCACCCTGCTCATCGACCGGAACGGATACGAGATATACGACAATGACAATCGCAAGACATTCGAAGTGATCAAGCCTGAATTCGACGCAACGACCGGTTTGGGGGGCGGCGGGCCCATGACCGACGCCCATTTCGCCAATTTCGTCAACGCCATCCGTGTCGGCGAAAAACTGAATTCGCCCATTGACGAGGGAAATGTGAGCGTGACCATGCTTCTGCTCTCCAATATCGCGTGGCAGATGGGCCGCAAACTGGAACTCGATCCCGCCTCCGGCCGCGTGCGGAACGACGAACAGGCCATGTCCCTGTGGGGCCGCGAGTACGAGAAAGGCTGGGAGCCGAAGGTTTGAGCGGTTGTCATTGCGAGCCCCGTCCATCTTTTCGGACGGGGCGTGGCAATCTCGGTTAATACGGCATCTTTCAGATGAATAACCCCGCCGCAATCGGCGGATTATCCCAAGAAACCTGGATGATGGACGCCGCAAGCGGCGGGGAATCAGACCCGTCGGAGCGGCCAGAAGCCCAATCTCCGATCATCCAGAATAACTGCAATCAGAATAACCAGGATTCTGGCCGCCCGATTGAACTGGTCTCTCATGATTTTTCGGGATTAGAATATGACGCAGGTTGAAAAATCCGGATCCTTGTCCCGCCGGTCTTTCCTCATGTCCTCTGCTGCCGCAGGACTTGCCCTGGTAAACGCACCGCGAGCATTGAGCGGCAAAACGAGTCTACGGGTGATTGGCTCGAATGAACGGGTGCGTCTGGGAATCGCTGGATTGCGTATCAAGGGAGCCCAGCACATAGACATATTCCGGCCGATGCAGGGAGTGCAGGTGGCCGCCATCTGCGACGTGGATCAGGGCATTCTGGCACGTGAGACTGCTAAATTCACTTCTGCAGGCGAATCCGTGAAAACCTTCACGGATGTCAGGCGGATGCTGGAAGACCCGGACATCGATGCAGTGATCGTCTCTTCTCCGAATCACTGGCATTCCCTGATGGGGATCTGGGCCTGCCAGGCCGGCAAGGATGTGTATGTCGAAAAACCGGTTTCTCACAGCGTCTGGGAAGGCCGTCAGCTCGTCCGCGCGGCGCAGAAATACGGCCGTGTGGTTCAGGCTGGAATGCAGAAGCGCTCGGACGAGGGGTTGATCGAGGCTTTCCGGTACATCCGCGAGGGGAATCTCGGCAGGATCACTTTGGCGCGTGGCCTGTGCTACAAGCGCAGGACCTCCATCGGAAAGGTGAACGGGCCTCAGCCTATCCCGAAGGAGATCGATTTCGACCTGTGGACCGGCCCTGCCAGGCTTGAACCGCTCAGGCGGCAAAGCCTGCATTACGACTGGCATTGGTTCTGGGATACTGGAAACGGCGATCTCGGGAACCAGGGTATTCATGAAGTGGATCTTTGCCGCTGGGTTCTGGGTGAAACCGGATTCCCCAGGTCGATCCTCTCCTACGGCGGCAGGTACGGGTATTCGGATGATGGAGAAACCCCCAACACTCAGGTCATTGTGTACGATTACGAGTCCGCTCCCATGATTTTTGAGGTTCGGGGTTTGCCCCGCTCCTCGACCAGTGAGGCCATGGATGATTACAGGGGAACGCGAATCGGTGTGGTCATCCAGTGCGAAAACGGGTATTTCGCGGGCGGAGACGGCGGGGGATGGGCTTACGACAACTCCGGGAAAAAGATCAGGCAATTCACTGGAACCGGTGGCGTGATCGAGCATGCGGCCAATTTCATCCGCGCGGTGCGGGAACGCAAACCGTCCGATTTGAACGGCGCCATCGAAGACGGTCACGTTTCGTCCGCTTTGTGCCATATGGGGAACATTTCCTACAGGCTTGGCACGGATACGGACTATGGAACTGCCGGTAAATCCCTGTCCGGAAATTTCTGGATGGAGGACGCTTTCTCCAGGTTCGGCAGTCATCTGGAGAGCAATGGTTTGCCTTTGTCAGGAATCCGTGTTTGCACTGGCCCACGGTTGGAACTGGATCAGGCATCCGAATCCTTCGTAAGCAAAGAGGTCTACGACCCGGCATATTTCGCGAATCTTCTGCTGAGACGCGATTACCGGTCGCCTTTTATAGTTCCAGAACAAATCTAAGTAGGGTGGGCCGCCAGGCCCACCGCGTGATCGCGCCAGGGTTCTACCACAGCGCGGATCGATCCATAATAGATTAAAAATGGGTAATGGATTGAAGCAAGATCAATACTGGAGACTGGCGGCGATACTCGCAGTCATTACCATCGTTTATAACCTAGCCGAAGGCCTGATATCGGTTATCATGGGTATATCGGACGAGACACTGTCGTTGTTCGGATTCGGGGTGGATTCGTTCGTCGAGGTGATTTCCGGCGTCGGGATTTGGCGGATGGTGAGAAGAATCAGAAAGAACATGGATCAGAAGGAATCGAATGAAAGAACGGCTCTCAGAATCACCGGAGGCGCATTTTTGGCGCTGGCCGCGGGTCTGGTGATCACAGCGATTTACAACATCATTGCCGGAAACAAGCCCGAATCGACTTTCTGGGGCATTGTAATTTCATCTATATCGATATTGACAATGTGGTTCTTGATGAAGGCGAAACTGACCGTGGGGAAGAGGCTGAAATCGGACGCGATCATCGCGGATGGACATTGCACGCGAACCTGTCTGTATTTGTCGATCGTTCTCCTGACCGCAAGCGTTTTATACGAGGTCTTTAAAATCGGTTATATCGATTCAATTGGCGCATTGGGAATCGCCTATTATTCATTAATGGAAGGGCTGGAGGCCATCGAGAAGTCCAAGGGGAAGGTTTGTAAGTGCGGTTGTAAGTAATGCATAAGAGAAATATCAAGTTGATCGAAACAAGAATGCTTCTCGATGGATGTCGCGCCCCAGGGCAGAGCCCTGGGGCGATCTAGGAACGATTACTTCATACCCAGAAATCTATACCGGGTCAATATAGACGGCTCGAACCTGGAGCAACTGACGCATTTTACGGACAAGATCGCCAGCCGTCCGCTTGCCTGGTGATCGCTGGATCGCAGATCACGCCAGGGTGGAACCCTGGCGCCATCAAGAGGAGGAAGGCCCTCCAATCGGGGCGCAGTCCCGATGGATGCTCCGCCCCAGGGCAGACCCCTGGGGCGTAGCATCCGACACTTTCGTGGGGATGACATAGACGATTATAGAGTTCAGAGACGCGGATTTATTTTGCGGTGCCTATGTCACCTCCACGCACTCCGCGTCTATGGCCATCCAGTCCCTCTTGTCCTGCAGGCGGAAAGACCCTTTCAGGAAATCCTCAACAGAAAACTTGACGCCGGCCGTCAATTCGATTGTCCAGATCTCGCCGCCCGACGTTCTTGAAACCGTCAGAGATTTCAGTATTTTTTTCTTCAATGCAGGCCCGGAGAAAGTGAAAGTCTGGTTTCCGTCCGACGGGCCGGTGCGCGTGGCGGACAGGCCTTTCGAGCGAAAATAGTCCGAAGCCTCGAATGGGAAAGGGGAGAGGATGCGGAAGCGGAAGGTTGCAGGCTCATCCTGAACTTCCCCTCTTAATGCTCCCGTACTCCCCAGAAGGCGGTTCACCTCAGCCAGCCGATTCTGATCCGCCAGCAATCGCTTGAGCGCTGGCAGCCCCTCCGGTTTCCACCTGAGCGTCAGGATGTCCTCCCCCCACAGCCAGGCCGGATTTTCCCTGGACTGCCAGAAGGATCCGGAAAATCCGAAATAATGGGGAATGAGCAAACTGTCCGCTCGCATGAGAGCCGATGAAACCGCGGAGCCAAGCAGGGTCCTGTCCACACCCCGGAAATTCCGGCCGGCGCGGACGGATACACGGATTTCGATGATGGATTTGCGAACAGCGGTCACGCGCCGGGCCAGGTCTTCCACGAATCGGCCGGGGATAGGAGCGCGGCCGGGATGGGGAAGGTCAGGGCAGGCCGCGCAATCGCCGCAGGATTCGGCCGCAGGGTCGGGACGGCCGCAGGGACGAGTCTCGATGAAGTTCCGGTTCTGACCCCATCTCGCGGCGAGGGAATCGTATGAAACACCGGTTTCCACCAGGCGCCACGGTTTTTCCAGTCCTTCATCGACTGTATGGCCCTTCAGGAGAGAATCTGGATCCATCCCTGCGGCCGCCAGCCTGGACCTGAACTCCATCACGAAACGGGCTGGAACGCTTCTGAAATACAGCCGCTCCGTTTCGAGCGAAGCCCTCTTCAATATCTCCCAGATCCCGCTGGCCCCGGGCCGGACCAGAACCTGCGAAAGCCAGTATTCCTCAGAAGACGCGGACTCCCTGAATTCGAACCCTTTCGAGGTCACGGACCGGCCGATCCCGCGTACCGCTTCCGAGACCGTCTCCATGGAAGGGGCGTCCTCGAATTCAAGAGGGGTCCATGGAAAACGGACCAGGGGCGTGACCGAGAATTGCACGCCCGGACCGCGGCCCGATCTCGCCTGAATCGAACGGATCCGGTCCAACAGGGCTTCGAATTCCCTGTAATCGTCCCCGGTTTCCAGGCCGGTGGCGATCAGGAAAATCTTGAGGCTACGCAGGGGGACCTTGTGGATTTCGGCGAGGCTGGAGAAAAGCCGTTCGTCGTCGATCTGCTTGTTCAGGTAGCGCCTGAGGCGGCCGGAAATGCCCTCCAGCCCGCAGGTCAGGTTCGTTTTGCCCACCGCGTGGAGAAGGGGGGCGAGGCCGGGGTCGGACGCGAAACGGTCGAAACGCTGGCTCTTCAGCCGCACACGTTCGAAGCGGTCCGCCGCCGAGCTGATCAGGTCCGCGAACCGCCGGTGGGCGTTGAAATTGAACGCTGCGAGCTCGATCTGCGACAGTCCCATCCCCGCCTTGAGCCCTTCCATTTCACGGAGCAGGGTTTCTTCCGGATATTCCCTGTAGGGTTTCAAGGCCCAGCTTTCAGCGCAGAACGAGCATGAGGAGGGGCAGCCGGAGCTGATCCAGAGAGGCGCTCCGCCTGCCTGGGATTCCCCTGGAAGCACTGGAGCGTTCGAGGGAATCCAGTCCGTTTTCGCGGACTGCCTGCTGATCCGCGTCCGCTTCGGCCTGTCCGGAAGCATGAAACCCGGCAGGGATTCCAGGGATTCCAGAACCACGGACTTGGAGAAACCCTGTTCACGGCCTTCACGGCAAAGCCTGAAAACCCCGGCCACCGGGTCCGGCCCGCTCCCGGCGAACACGCCGTCCACGGGCGGGTCGTCCGTCCAGAACACGGACGTGTGCAGGCTGTTCGCCCCTCCGAGAAGAACCAGGGGCAGGTCCGGCCTGGCCATGCGTTCGGATTTGGAGAGCGGGATGCCGCTCCGTTCCAGAAGAACCGGAAGGTTGGTCAATTCCTGGACGCAGGAGTTGGACACTGCGAGGAGGTGGAAATCGGACGGGCCCTGTTTCGAGGAAATGCCGAGCCACCAGGGCACGCCGGCCTGTTTGAAAACAGGAATATCGTTTGGCGGGGGGAGAAAAGCGAGATCCGGATAAGTGGAAGGATCGGACGCGGCGATCGCGTATAGAAGCCGGTGCGTCCATGAATCCACAGCGTCGAAGTAGGAGGAGAGCCTGGCGATGAGCAGGCGGAATGGCCTTTCCCGCATCGCTGAAGGCGGCAGGAGATTCCACCCGCATCCCCTCAGCCAGACGCCGCCTGCCGTGAGGCGGTGGCCGTTTGTTTCGTACCAGGAGCTGAAATCCATTATAGTCCAATTTAATTTAAGGCAACCCCCCGTCGTCCCCTCCCGCTGCGCGGGACCAAGTTATAATAGTTCATGATATTGAAGGCTTGTCAGGGGGACAAATTTCGGCCTTTCTGTGTCGACTTCCGAATCGAAGTCCGATTTCCATCAGCACGGCCAGCCCGACCCAGACAGGCGCGAACGCGACAATATCTCCGGCCCAGAACAGGCTGAACCCGAAATCATGATATGAGAAGGGAAAGAGCCAGAAATTATTGCCGGTCACCTGCTTCTGAAAACAGTCCAGGAGAAAGTGGAAAAGCCCCCCTGCAACCAGAAAGCGGAACGCCGTCGGCCGGAACGGTTTCTCGAACCGGGAAGCCAGAAGCCCGGAAGCGGCCAGGAGACCGGCCGGAGTATGGAAAGCGACGACCCAGTCGTGCAGGCCCGGGAGCAGGATGTAGATAGGACGGCTGAGAATGTCCGGCAGGATGACGCCGAGAAAGAACAGCATGCGTTTCGAAGCGTCGTCCCTGGAGGGCCTCAGTATCTCAACCGGCCGGCGGATCAGGTAACCGATGGCCGCGTGCGTGACCAGATCAGGCACGGTTCCTCCTGTAAAACATCCACTCCCGGAAATCGAAGCGGAACCGGATCAGAAAGAGGAGAACGATCAAAGCCGCCGGGATGAGGGAAATGATCATTTTCTCCCTGCGGCCCCGGGCGACGACGAGGCGAACGGCTTCCAGTGATCCGTCCTCGCGCAGAACTGCCTTCAGTCCTGTGTATTCCCCGGATTTCAGCCCGGTTGTGTCCGCATGGACGAAAACAGGCGTTTCGCCCCGTTGGAGAAGAATGAATCCGTCCGAGGAAATGGTGCCAATCATCGGCTCCCGGAAGGATTCGATGACGCGGCCCCTGCAGAGGCCCGGATCTTTCACGCATTCCCTGTAGGAGATCCACGGGTGACGGAAGGCGCCATAAGCGGACAGGCCCGCGATCAGGAGTAGCCAGATCGGCGTGGTTCCGATTCGGATTTTTTTCACGACGGGTCTCCGGCATGTCCGGTCCAGAGTTTCATGACGGGAAATATAAGCGGTTTATACGGTAGAAGCAATGCTTTTCCGTTGACATTGGGGGGAAAAACGTTTATTTTCTTCTGATAAGGCGAGATTGCCCCGGATCAAGTCCGGGGCGGGGCTCGCAATGACATCCATTATTGTAACGATGTGACTTTTCCGGTATGATCAAGAGGTCCATATGAAAATCGGCATTCTATCCGATTCCCACGACAACCTTCCCGCGATTGCCAAGGCCGTGGGGATTTTCAACGACATGGAAGTCGCCCACGTTCTGCACGCGGGCGACCTGGTTTCACCGTTCACGTCCATCCCCCTGAAGACGCTCAACATGGAATTCACTGCCGTGTTCGGCAACAACGACGGCGAGAGAATCGGACTGGCCAACGTGTTCCGCGGCCGCATTCACCGGGCCCCGCATGCCCTGGAAATCGGAGGCAAGAAAATCCTCCTGATGCACGAGCCGGATGCGATCGAAGCCCTGGTCGCGAGCGGGCATTATGACGCCATCATCTATGGCCATACCCATGAGCCCGTCATCCGGCGGGGCAAGACGCTCGTGATCAACCCGGGCGAATCCTGCGGCTGGCTCAAGGGCGACCGCACCATCGCGATCTGGAATCTCAAGACGGGTGAGGCGGACATTATGCCGCTGGCTTGAGATCAGTTACTGGAATTTAGGCTTTAGCCTTTTATAATGAAACCCTGAAGGGTAAAATCCGGAACGCGGAAAACGAAAAGCCCCCGGCTCAACGCCGGGGGCTTTTCGTTTTCAGGAAATCCAAACGGACACGGGTTCCCGTCCATTCACCTCACCAGCATCATCCGCTGAACCTTTTTCCACCCTTCCGCTTCGATGACCGCGAAATAGAGGCCGGAGGCCTCACCGTCGGTCCTCCAGGTCACCTCGAAGACGCCGGCGGCCTGGCGGCCGTCCACGAGCGTGGCCACGACCTGGCCCCGCAGGTTGAGGACGCGGAGCCGCACCGGGCCCGGCTTGGGCAGGCCGTACCGGAGCGTGGTCTGCGGGTTGAACGGATTGGGGTAATTTCCGTACAGCGTGTACCGGTCCGGAGCCGCGCCGATGCGTTCGGCTTCCACGCCCGAGCCCAGGATGCGGATGTACAGGGTGTCCGAAGCGGTGAGGCCGCCTTTGTCGCGCACCGTGAACAGCACCCGGAAGTTTTTGTCGACGTTGAAACCCAGGAAGGTCGCGGTTCCGGTTTTCTGGTGGATGGATATGCCCACGCGCACGGAATCCAGGAGCCGGCTGGTCCAGAACAGGGAAGTATCGGGGTCGTCCGGGTCCGTGATGTAATCGTTGAGAACCAGCTGCCACTGCAGGGTCTCGGAAAGGCCGAACGAGGGATTCGGAAACGGCATGACGAAGCTCGGCGGATCGTTCACCTGCCGGATCAGCACCGTGACCGCGAGCGTGTCGGACAGACTGCCGTCGTTCACGATCACCGAGAAGGACGCGGTGGGAGGCCCGTTTTTCGGAACGCCGGAGAGCATGGGGCCGGACGCGGTCAGCCAGTCCGGCACGTCCGTGAAGCGTATCGAATAGTGGGGGCCGTCCACGTCGAAGGCGGTCGCCGTGTACGAGAAGAGCTGGTTCTCGAAGGCCTCGGCCGTGTCCGGGGACGTGACGCGGGGCGGATCATTGACCGTTTGGACCCGGACGAACACGGTCATGGTGTCGGACGCGCTGCGGCTGTCGGTCACGGCCAGGACGAAACAGGTGTCCACCGCGTTCTCGGGGATCATGCCCGTCGCCGTGCTGTCCGAGGCCCTCAGCCAGGAGGGAAGGCGAAGGAACGTGAAGCGGAACGTGTCCGCCTCCGGATCGGACGCGCGGGCCGTGTAGATGAAACGGACATCCTCGACGGCCGTGACGGTGTCCGGGCAGGCGAACACCGGAGGGTCATTGACCGGCGTGATGGTCACGGTGACGACGCGCTCGGACGACAGACTGCCGTCAGACGCGACGATCCTGAAAGTGATCGTTGGGTGTTCATTTTCAGGCGGTGTCCCGGAGATGACGGCGCCCGTGTGGGTCAGCCA
The DNA here is from genome assembly GCA_030372965.1 of bacterium. Classification (GTDB taxonomy): domain Bacteria; phylum Zhuqueibacterota; class QNDG01; order QNDG01; family DTFT01; genus JAFGAX01. Next base: position 8,103 of record JAUCQC010000014.1, on the reverse strand, counting down.
CAGGGGATGGTCGGTGAAGTCCCATTTGATGGTCGTGCCTTCCGGATCCGTCGCGACCGCGGTGTAGGAGAATTCCTGATGCTCGACGGCCGCGGCAGTCGCAGGGGAAGCGATGACCGGGGCGTCATTGACCAGAGTGACGGTCACCGTGACCTGCCGCTCGGACGTTAGGGAACCGTCCGAGGCGACGGCCTTGAACGTGAACGACGCAGGGACGCCCTCCGGCGGCGTTCCGGACAGGACGGCGCCGGTGTGGCTCAGCCAGACAGGATGGTCCGTGAAATCCCAGACAAGGGCTGTTCCCTCGGGGTCCGTTCCGGCCGCGGTGTACGTAAACGGCTGATGTTCGGTCGCGGATGCCGTGGCCGGGGAGGTGTTCACCGGCGGGTCGTTGACCGGCGTGATGGTCACCGTGACCACGCGTTCGGAGGCGATTACCTGGTCCGAGGCGACGATCTTGAAAGTGATCGTTGGGGGTTCATTTTCAGGCGGGGTGCCCGAGATGACGGCGCCCGTGTGGGTCAGCCACAGGGGATGGTCAATGAAGTCCCATTCGATGGTCGTGCCTTCTGGATCCGTCGCGGCGGCTGTGTAGGAAAAGGCCTGATGCTCGGTAGCGGCCGCAGTGGCCGGAGAGGTGATGACCGGCGGATCGTTGACGAGCGTGACGGTCACCGTGACCACGCGTTCGGATGCCAGGCTGCCGTCCGAGGCGACGATCTTGAATGTGACGGTGGCGGGTACTCTCTCGGGCGGTGTGCCCGAGATGACCGCGCCGGTATGACTCAGCCAGTCAGGATGATCGATGAAATCCCACCGGATGGTCGCGCCTTCCGGATCCGTCGCGGCGGCTGTGTAGGAAAAGGCCTGATGCTCGGTCGCGGCCGCCGTGGCCGGGGAGGTGATGACCGGCGGGTCGTTGACCGGCGTGACCGTCACGGTCACGACGCGCTCGGACGCCAGACTGCCGTCAGACGCGACGATCTTGAAGGTGACTGTCGCGGGCCCGTTCTCAGGCGGTGTGCCCGAGATGACCGCACCGGTATGACTCAGCCAGTCAGGATGATCGATGAAATCCCACCGGATGGTCGCGCCTTCCGGATCCGTCGCGGCGGCTGTGTAGGAGAAGGCCTGATGCTCGGTCGCGGCCGCCGTGGCGGGCGAGGAAATGACCGGAGGATCGTTGACCGGCGTGACGGTCACGGTCACGACCTTGGAGCTGGTCACGAATCCGTCAGTGACATTGATCCGGAATGTGTGACTTCCGCCCTGGCCTTCACCCGGGGTCCCGCTGATGACAGCGCCCGAAAAGGACATCCAGGCCGGATAGTCCTGGAACGAGAACGTGAGCGGGTCGCCGTCCGCGTCAACCGCGGTGGCCGTGTAGGTGAATTTCTGGTGCTCGGTCGCGGGCGCCGCCGCGCCCGACGTGATCACGGGCGCGTCGTTGACCTGGTTCACGAGAACCGACACCTGCTTCGTGTTCGTCAGCGTGCCGTCGCTCGCGACCAGGGTGAACGTGCCGTTGGGCGTTCCATTGTCGGGCGTTCCCTTGACCTGGTTGGTCCCGGACACGGAGAGCCAGCCGGGCAGGTTCCGGAATTCGAATGTCACCGTGTCGTTTTCCGGGTCCGTTGCGGAGGCCGTGTAGGTGAAGAGCACCTTTTCCGTGGCAATGGCGCCGAGCGGCGAGGTGATGGCCGGCGGGTCATTGACCTGCTGGACCGTCACCGTCACGGCCTTCGTGGACGTGAAGATGCCGTCCGAGACGCTGACCGTGAAGGACCCGCTATGATCCTGCTCGGCCGGCGTGCCGGACACGACCGCGCCCGCGGACGTGAGCCAGGGGGACGCGTTCAGGATCTGGAAGGTGAGGGCGTCGCCGTCCGCGTCGGTCGCGGTCGCCGTGTAGGAGAAGGGCATGTCCTCGGTCGCGGAGGCCGTGGCCGGCGACGTGATCTGCGGGGCGCTGATCTGCACCGTGAAAGACCATTCTGCGGAGCTTTGGACGTTTCCCGCGACATCGTAGGCCAGCACCTTCCACTTGTGCGTTCCGTTCGCCAGCGCGTCCGTGAGCGTCAGGGTCGTGTCGGTGAGGCCGAGGAACCCGACCTTGAGGCTGCCGTCGAGGTAGAATTCGAATTTCTGGAACTGGGATCTCGCGTCCGACGTGGAGTGCCAGCGGTAGGTCGGCTTGTTGGTGTGAATGGTGCTCCCGGACGCGGGAGCGATCAGGGTGAAGGCCTCCGGGGGCGTGGCGTCGCTGTTGAATCCCCACTGAACCGAGTTTTCCCCGTTTCCCGCGCGGTCCAGCGCCCGGACGTACCAGGTGTGGCTGCCGTCCGCGAGCGGGGTCGTCAGCGTGACGGATGTCCCCGTGATGCCGGAGACCCGGGCCGACCCGTCCACGTAAAGCTGATAGGACTGTATGCCCGAGCGGCTGTCCGTGGCCGCGTTCCAGGTGAAGGTCGGCAGGGACTGATTGACCCAGGTTCCGTTGGCCGGGGAAACCGGCACCGGCGCGGTGGGTTTTGTCGCGTCCACGCCGATGACAAAGGCCGCGGTCGAAGTGCGCGAGTTGCCCGCGTTGTCGAATGCGCGGATGCTCCAGGTGTACGATCCTTCCGCCAAAGCCTGGGCGTCCGGGAGCGTGAGCGAAACCGCGGAAGGCGCGATGTTGTCCACCCGGACGGCGCCGTTCACGATGAGCTGGTATTTGGCGAGCTGGCTGCCCGCGTCGGATGAGGCGGTCCAGGAAAGAACCGGCGTGGTGTCCGAGGTCCAGGCCTCGTTCGCCGGGGAGGATAGCGCAAAGGCCGCGGGTTTCACGGAATCGACCTTGACCGTCCAGGTCTGGGTGGATTTCCGGACGTTTCCCGCGTTGTCCACGGCGTTAACGTACCAGGTGTGCGTACCCATGGTCAGTGCCGCGGACGAGGTGGACGTGGTACCGGCCGGGATGTTGTCCAGCTTGAGGGCGTTGTCCACGAACAGCTGGTACTTCGCGAGGCCGGCGATTCCCACGTCGGTGGTGGCCTGCCATTGAAAGGCCGGATTGGACGTCACGACCCACACATTGTCCGCAGGGGCCGTCAGGCTGAACGCGTTCGGCGCGCTCTGGTCGTCCGAGGTGTTGATCCGCCAGGTCTGGCCCGCCGTCCGGACCAGGCCGGCGGCGTCCACGGCCCTGACCGTCCAGGTGTGCAGTCCGTTCGAAAGTTTCTGGCCCTCGGTGAGCGTGACGGAGGTCGCTGTCAGGTTGTCCAGGAGCAGGTTGGAGTCCACCCACAGCTCGTAATGGAACGCGCCGGAGAGGTTGTCCGTGGTGGCCTGCCACGTGAAGGTCGGCGTCGGGTCGTCGGACGCGTTGTCCGCGGGCGAGACCAGGTTGAACGCGGCGGGCGGCGTCGAGTCGACGATGAACAGGGGCGAGAGATATTCGTCCGCGACGAGCCCCTTGTCGTTGACGGCCTGTATTTTGAGACGGACGTTCTCGCTGTTTACAGTGGACGGCGTCCAGGACAGGCTGACGGCCGACTTGGAGACGTTCGCGTTCACGGTCACGGGGAAATTGTCCCCCGGTACGACCGAGGCCCTCACCGCCAGGTGATGGAACAGGCCGGACGCGAACCGGTTGGTCCAGGTGATTGTGTGCGCCTGATCGCCCCGCCACCGTTCGCCCGCGACGGGTCCGGTGAAGGCGATCACGTCATTCGTCAGCATGCCGTAGACGTCCGCTTTGCCCGCGGTACGGCCGTCCTGCCACAGCGTGATCATTCCGCCGGAACCGTCGGACACGGCGGTCTGGTTCTGCTGGCTGCCGGTCCGGGTGACGACCGGGAGGCCCCGGTCGCCCCACTGGCGCGTTCCGCTTCCGTTGATCCGCTGGGCGTAGAGCTCGATGTCCGACCCGGTTTCATTGTCGTTCCAGACGACGATCGCGCCCTGGGATCCGTCGGCCACGGCCTCGGGCGAATACTGGTACCCCGCGGACGCGTTGACGACCGCGCCGTCCGCGGTCCACTGGACCGCGCCGGCCGCGCTCACGCGCTGGGCGTAAATGTCGTATCCCGCGCGGGTGTCGCACCACGCCACGATCGCGCCGCCCAGGCCGTCCCCGACGACCCGGCTGGTGTACTGCGCGTTCGCGGCAGTGCACACGGCGACGCCGTTGCCGGTCCAGCCCAGGCCCCCGGCCGCGTCCACGGCCTGGCTGTAAATGTCCGAAGAGGCGCTTCTGGAATCGTCCCAGCACACGACCCAGCGCGTGCCGGACGGAGCGATGCGAGGCGTCATCTGGTTCCCGGCCGCGTCGCACAGCACTTTTCCGTTCGAGACGAATACCGCGGAACCGGAGGCGTTGACGCGCTGGACGTAGATGTCGCTGTTCGTCAGGGCCTGCCGGTTGTCCTGCCAGACGATCATCACGCCGCCCGCGTTGTCCGACGCGACGGCGTGCGAGGACTGGGAGTTGACCGCCGTGCACACGGCCACGTCATTGGCGTCCCACTGCCTGACGCCCGCCGAGTTCATGCGTTGGGCGTAGAGGTCGTACGAGGAACCGTTGCGCTTGTCCTGCCACACGACGATCACGCCGCCGGCCCCGTCCGATTCGGCCCTGGGCTGGGACTGCTCGCCGGTCTTGTTGCAGAGCGACAGCCCGTCCGTTCCCCACTGTTTCGCGCCCGTGGAATCGAAGCGCTGGATGAAGAGATCGCCGGAGAGCGTGTCTTCCCAGGCCGCGTAGACGCCCCCGGATCCGTCCGGCGCGAGCGTCGCGTAACGCTGGTTTCCCGCCGCGCTGATCACGGCGACGCCCGTGCCCCAGCGGAGGCTGCCGGAGGCGTCCAGCCAATTAATATAGATATCCTTGTCCGAGGCCGGCCGCGCTTCCCAGGCGAAAAACACGCCCCCATGACCGTCCGGAGCCGCGGCCACATGCGCCGTGGAAACGCCGGTCGAACCGAGAAATTTGCCGTCTTCCGCCCATTGGGTTTGGCCGGCCAGAAAACGGGGTGTCGACCAGGAGAGGGCTGAGAGGACGAACAATGCCCAGTTGATCCCTCTGGATTGAATTTTTGTCACGGCTGTCATGGATGCGAATCCCCTAATTGCATATTTTTCAATAAATGAATAAATTCATTCGATTTATATGCAAATTGCATACCATATCCGTAACTCAATACGAATTAATGGATTGAAATGCCTCGAGCCGGCCGGGCAGGGAAAATTTGTTTGACTAAGTGCCTAAAATTGTTTATTTTTTCCTTTCGTACATTTTTGAAAGATGAACAAAATCAAAAACGCGCAAAAAATCCGTGGAAAAATACTCTGGGCCGACGATGAAATCGACATGCTGAAGCCCCATATCCTCTTTCTGGAAGAGAGGGGGTATGACGTCACGCCGGTCAGCAACGCGGAAGACGCCCTGAGTCTCACGGCCCGGGAACGTTTCGACATCGTCCTGCTCGATGAGATGATGCCCGGAATGGACGGGCTTCAGGCGCTCCGCCTGCTCAAGGAAAACGCCCCCTCCATCCCCGTGGTCATGATCACGAAGAGCGAGGAGGAGAACCTGATGAACGAGGCGATCGGCGGTCAGATCGAGGAATACCTGACCAAGCCGGTCAATCCCAGCCAGGTTTATTCGTCCTGCAAGCGCATTCTGGAGAAACGGAAACTTTCCGGGGAGAAATTGACCCGGGAATACACGGCCGAGTTCAGCGAAATCGCCTCGCTGATGGACGGCCCGATCCCGGCCGAAGGCTGGATGAACATCCACCTGAAGCTGTGCGAGCGCGAACTCGACCTGGACGGGCACCCCGACCTGGGGCTTCGCCAGACCCTGCAGGACCAGAGACGCGAGTGCAATGCCGCCTTCAGCCGTTTCGTCGAGGAGCATTACGCCGACTGGGTGCGTTCGAAGCCGGATAGCCGTCCGGTTCTGTCCACGGACGTGATCCGCAAATCCGTCCTGCCGCTCCTTTCCGGGGACAGGCCGGTTCTCTTCATCGTCGTGGACAATCTGCGGCTCGACCAGTGGCTCGCCATCGAACCCCTGCTGTACCCGTTCTTCTCCGTCAGCCGCGAGCTGTACTTCTCGATTCTGCCGACGGCGACGCCCTATTCGAGAAACAGCCTGTTCGCGGGCTGTTTCCCGGCCGACATCGAGGCCCGGTTTCCCGATTTCTGGCGGGACGGTGAGGACGACGAATCGAGCCGGAACCGCCATGAGCATCAGCTGCTCGACGCCCAGCTCGAGGGGCTCGGCGTCAGGCTCCGGCAGGAGCTCCGCTACACCAAGATCATGGAATCCGAGGAGGCCTGGAACACCGCGAAACACGCCCAGTCGCTGTTCAGCGCGCCGTTGACCGCGCTGGTGTTCAACTTCGTCGATTTGCTCGCGCACAAGCGGAGCGGGTCCGACATTCTCAGGGAAATCGTCCCGGACGAGCCGGCGTACCGCTCCCTGACGGCCACGTGGTTCGAGCACTCGGCGCTCTTTCAGATTCTCAGGACCGCGGCGGAATCCGGGGTCCGGGTCGTCCTGACGTCGGATCACGGCTCGCTCAGGACCATGCGCGGCGCCACGGTGTACGCCGACAAGGAGACGTCGACCAACGTGCGGTACAAGATCGGCCGCGCCATCAAGTGCGACGCGAAACAGGCCATTTCCGTGAAGGATCCCGTCCGGTTCGGCCTCCCGGCGCGGGGCATCAACGCCAACGTCCTGCTCGCCCGCGAGGACTACTACTTCGTGTACCCGACCAATTACCACAAGTACCTGTCGCTGTACCGCGACAGCTTCCAGCACGGAGGCGTGTCCCTCGAGGAAATGGTGCTTCCGCTGGTGACTCTGACGGAACGGTGATCGGATGGCCGTTCCGGAATGGATCGGCTCGGAGAGCCGCGGGGACACGCTGAAAGCCGGGGAGGCGTTCTCGCGGCGGCTGGTTCCCGGCGACGTGGTCGCGCTGACCGGCGAACTGGGCAGCGGAAAGACGGTGTTCATCCAGGGCGTGTGCGCCGGACTGGGGGTGCGTGAGCCCGTCACCAGCCCGACCTTCACGCTCCTTCAGGAATACGCGGGGCGGCTCAGGGTTTTTCATTTCGATTTTTACCGGCTGGAATCGGTCGAGGCGGTCGCCGCGCTCGATCTCACGGCCGCGTTCGAGGCCGGAGGCGTCTGTCTGATCGAATGGGCCGAACGGGGCAGGCCTCTGCTCCCGCCGGACCGTTTCGAGGTGGAACTCGGGCCCGTTTTCGAGGGCGGCCGGCCGCTCCCGGACAGCCGCCGCATCCGGATACTCGCGCCGGCCGGCCGGGAGGCGGCGTGACCGTCGTTCTCGGCATCGAGACCGCCACGCCGGTCTGCTCGGTGGGACTGGCCTGTGACGGCCAACCGGCCGTTGAGATCAGCGTCGAGGCGGCGAACGCGGCCGCGGAGCGCCTGCCGGACTGCGTGCAATCGGTGCTGGCGGAGGCCGGCCTGACGGCCGCGTCGCTCGACGGGGTGGCGGTCTCCATCGGCCCCGGATCGTACACGGGCCTGCGCATCGGCCTGTCCTTCGCGAAAGGCCTCTGCTTCGCGGCCGGCCTGCCGATCGCGGCCGTGCCCACGATGGACGCCTGGGTGCGGCTGGCGCCCGCGGTTTGGCCCGCGGCCTGCGTGCTGATGCACAGCCGCAAGGGGGAGGTGTTCCGCGCCGTGTACCGGGCGGAACGCGGCCGGTGGGAGCGGGTCGGCGGGTTCGAACCGCTTCCGGTCGAAGGCCTGGCCGAAGGGCTTCCCGCCGGACCGGTGCTGTTTCTCGGCGACGGCAGCAGGAGACATCGCGAGGCCATCGGCCGCCTGCGGCCGGACGCCCGGTTTCCGGAGGGCGACGGTCCGAATCCCGGCGGCGGCCGGGTCGCAGAGGCCGGCCGGGAAATCCTGGCGGCCGGGGGCGCGTCCGACCCGGACGGCCTGTCGCCGATGTATCTTCAGAACTTTCAGGGGATGCCGTGAATCTGTCAGCGAGCGCATTCCCCGGTCCCGTCCCGCTGCGCGGGATCAAGCAACAGATTCCGGCTATTGAAGACTTCGCCGGACCAAGTTATATG
>JAUCQC010000013.1 GCA_030372965.1 bacterium | reverse complement strand
TTCGGAACTCGTCGGCAGCGTCAGATGTGTATAAGAGACAGCCCTGGCTGCGCCGGCCCGTCGACGAACACGTCCGGAACGCCGCGGTTGTCCGAGCCCGCGGCCGCGAGATACCGGCCGTACAGGATGTCGTTTTCGGACCGGTGCAGGGGCGTGACGAATCCGCCCGCGTTCCGGTGATACTCGATGACCGCGACACGGTCGCCGTAAACCGATTCGAGCGAATCCAGGGCCTCGATCGCGTACCCGTCGAACGGCTCTCCGGTGCGCATGTTGACGAACGCCTCGATCAGGATGCGTTTCGGCCTGCGGCTGTCCGGGTTCCGCGGATCCAGGGGATTGTCCCTCGGGAGTTCGCAGGCGGCGCAGAGGAGCAGGAGCGCCGCGAACCCGCGTCCGGCCCTGAGCCGTCTACGGCAGGTGGAAGGCCAGTCCAAAAGTGACCCCTCCGGTCTGAAAGCCCAGGATGGGCTGTGAATTCGCGACAATCCGCTCGGGCGAAAGGTCCCTCAGGCCGCAGATCAGGACGCCGGCCGCGGCCGCTCCGGTCACTGCCAGAGCCGCCGTCCTGGCGTTATTCCAGCGGTTGGCCGAACGCCAGGCGGGGTTGAAGGACGCGAGATCGCGGGCGTCGCGGTAGGTGTCGCGTTTCGCCGCGGCCTTGCTGTGGATGAAGGACGCGGCCGCTCCCGAAACCAGGGCCGCCGCGAGAAAAGGACGCGTGGGCTGACGCCTGAGCGTGAGGGCTTCCCGGTATTCGCCCTGCCCGGTCATCTGAATGATCAGGTTCCCGGCCAGGAGGCCGATCATTTTCTCCAGGTGCTTCGCGGACCGGGCGGACACGTTCTCCGCGACCATGCGGCCCGTGGACACGCTGGTGACGCGCGAGTCGATGCGTATCCATCCCCCGATTTCGCTCACCGTGCCTGTGACCATGTACTGGGCGCTGAGCATGCGGCCGACTTCCAGGGCGGCCGAGGAATCCGTCAGGCCGGCCATCTGCAGTTTGCGTTCGTCGAGCACGGCGTCGAGCTGCTCCCGCTCCACCACCGTGATGTCCCTGCTCCGGGACAGTTCACCCGCCAGGTATTCGGGGATGAGTATGGCCCATGAATCCAGGTACATCCGGTCTGTCCGGTTCTCGAAGTCTCCGACCGCTACCGTGATCTGGCCGCGCGCTGTGGCCGCAATCAGGCAGGCGGCAAGAACGCTCGCAGAGAAAATTTTGGATGGGGATGGTCTCATATAAATGTTATGAATGAATATAATGAATTGGATTTGTCAATGCAAGGATGTTCAACCCCGG
>JAUCQC010000012.1 GCA_030372965.1 bacterium | reverse complement strand
TTCGGAACTCGTCGGCAGCGTCAGATGTGTATAAGAGACAGCCTGCGGGTGCGTCGCTCGTCCGGGTTATTTCTTTCCCTCCTCCGGCGCGGTGTGGTTCAGCAGGACCCAGTACAGCGTCAGCTGGCGGACCGCTTGCTGGAACTGGACGAAATCCACGGGTTTCCGGACATAGCTGTTGGCGCCCAGCGTGTAACTGCTGATCATATCCTGTTCCTCGTCCGAGGAGGTCAGAATGACGACCGGCAGGTACTTCGTTTTCGCGTTGTTCCGGATGCGGTTCAGCACCTCCAGGCCGCCGAGTTTCGGCAGCTTGAGGTCCAGCATCACGACCACGGGCATGACCGACGTGTCCCGGCCCGCGTAACGGCCCGTTCCGAACAGGTATTCCAGCGCCTCCGGGCCCTCCCGGACCACCACCACCTCGTTGGAGATCCGGTTCTTCCGGAGCGTCATGAGCGTCAGTTCCGCGTCATCCGGATTGTCCTCGACCAGCAGGATGGTCTTGTTTCCGTCCATTCTCAGTCTCCCCTCGGTCCTGGCGGACGCTTCCGCCCGATGGTGAAGTAGAACGCGGCCCCCCCGCCCACCTTTCCCTCGGCCCAGACGCTTCCGCCGTGCCGGTCCACGATCCGTTTGACCATGGCCAGGCCGATGCCCGTGCCGTCGAAATCCGGATGCTGGCGTTCGAACGTGTCGAACAGGTTTTTCGAATAGGCCATGTCGAAGCCGACGCCGTTGTCGCGGACGAAAAAGACCGGGCCGTCGCCGCTCTCGACGCGGCCGAATTCGATGACCGGATCGGGCCGGCGGGAACTGAATTTCCACGCGTTGTCGATCAGGTTCCGGAGCAGCAAGGCGAGAAGCGGTTTGTCCCCCTGCACCCGGCAGCCGTCCGCGCAGACGAAAGTCGGGCGGCGTTCCGGATGAAGGCGGGCGGTCTCGTCCATGATGGATTTGGCCAGAAGGCCGAGGTCCACCTCGCGGAACGTCGCGCCCTTCCGCGTGAGCCGAGACAGTTTCAGCAGTTCGTCGATCAGGAGGCCCATGCGTTCGCTGGCCTTGCGGATCCGGATCAGGTAATCTCGTCCCGTCTCGTCCAGGCGGTCTCCCCAGTCGTCGATGAGGGCCTTGCTGAAGCCGTTCAGGCTCCGCAGGGGGGCCCGCAGGTCGTGCGAAACGGAATAACTGAAGGCCTCGAGGTCCCGGTTCGAGCGTTCGAGCGCGGCGGTGCGTTCGCGGATGCGCTTTTCGAGCTCGGCGTTCCGGCGGCGCTCGCCGCTGAGCCGAAGGCGGATGCCGGCGAACAGGAGCGCGGACAGGGCGATGAACGCGGCGCCGAGAAACCAGCCCGTCCTCCACCAGGGCGGCCGGATGCGGATTCGCAGGGAGGCGCCGTTCTCGTTCCACAGCCCGTCGTTGTTCGCCCCCTTCACGCGGAAGACGTAGCGCCCGGGCCCGAGGCCGGCATAGGTCGCTGAGGACTGGGTGCCCGCCTCGATCCAGTCGCGGTCGAATCCGTCCATCCGGAAGGCGTACTGGTTCTTCTCCGGAATGGTGAAATCCATGACCGCGAACGTGATGGTGAAGCCCGGCGTCCGGTAGGGGAGGGTGATCTCCCGGAGGCCCGATATGTGGGCGGGCAGGGGGGAACCCTTCACGCCGACCGGCACGCGCCGGTTGGCGATCAGAAAGTCGGTGAAGATCAGGCGGGGCAGAATCCGGTTCTCGCCGATCCGTTCCGGGACGAGGACGTTGAATCCCTTGGCGCCTCCGCAGAGGACGCGGCCGTCGCGGGTCGCCCACACGCTCCGCTGGCCGCTTTCATCGCTTTCGAGGCCGTCATCCCGCGTGAATGTGCGGCCCCGGCGCTGGAGGGGATTGAACCGGCAGACGCCCCGTTCGGTGGTGACCCAGATGTCCTTTCCGGCGGGGTCGCGAACAATGCCCTTGATGACATTGTCCGGAAGGCCGTCCTCGCGGGTGAAGCGCGTGAAGGTCCGGGTCCGCAGGTTGAAACGGCTCAGGCCGTCCATCGTCCCCACCCACACGGTCGTGTCCCCGACGGCCATCAGGTCCATGACGGTGTCGTCGCTGAGGCTCGATGGATTTCCCGGTTCGTGATGGTACGCGGTGCACCGGCCGGTCGCCGGGTCGAACACGTTGAATCCGAAGTACGTGCCGACGAACAGAAGGGCGCCCGGCCCAGGCTCGATGTCGGAGATCATGTCGTTGCTGAGCCCGCTGTTCCGCGTGGTGAACGAGGCGAAGCTCCCGTTCGCGGGGTCGAAGCGGATGAGGCCGCTCTGGAAACTGCCGAGCCAGAGCCGGCCCCCGCTTCCCTCCTTGACGACCAGGATGTTGTTCTCGGGAATGCCGCTGTTGGACGTGGTGAAGGCGGTGAACGCGCCCCGGTCCGGATCGAAACGGTTCAGTCCGGCGCCCCAGGTGCCCACCCACAGGCGGTTCCTGGAGTCGGCGCACACCGAGATGACGGCGTCGCTCTGCAGATTGCTGTTGTCCGTCCGCCAGCTCCGGAACCGTTCCAGCTCGGAGTCAAAACGGTTCAGTCCGCCTCCGTCCGTGCCGATCCAGATGCGGCCGGCCGCGTCCTCGGCGAAAGACGTCACCACGTTGCCGCTCAGGCTGCCGGTCACGCCCGGGATGGACTGGTAGTGGATGATGGCGTCGCCGTTGAATTTGGAGACATTGACCCCGCCCGCGAAGGTGCCGATCCAGAAATTGCCCGTCCGGTCCTGGAAGACCGCGTGTATGGAATTGTTGCTCAGGCTGGAGGGATTGTACAGGTCCGGCTCATAGCGCCAGAACGAGCGGCGGGTCCGGTCCCAGAGGTTGAGGCCCGCGTTCTCCGTGCCGACCCAGAGCTGGTCCCTGGAATCGACGTACAGGCAGAGCACGCGGTCTCCGGAGAGGCTCCGGGGATCGCCCGGACGGCGCCGGTAGTTCACCATCGACTTCTCGGAAACCGCGTCCATCGGCATCGAGAAGAGCCCCATGCCGAGGGAGCCGATCCAGAGGGTGCCGGTCCGGTCCTCCACGATGTCCTGAAAGTAGGCGCGGGCCGAGGGCAGACCGGGCGAGCGGGGATCGGTCATGTACCGGCGGAAGGTTCCGGTTTCCGGGAGGAAGCGGTTCAGGCCGTTCCGCGTGCTGACCCACAGGCGGTTCCGGCTGTCGACCGTGACGCATTCGATGTAGTCCTGGCTGAGGCTCGCGGGGTTTTCGGGGTCGTGCCGGTACACGAAGGTCCGTCCGTCCGCGGGATCGAATTTCACCAGACCGACCGTCGTGCCGAGCCAGAGACCGCCGGACGAGTCCTCGGCCACGCTCTGCACGCCGTAGGCCTGACCCGGCGCGATGATGGACGCGTCGGTCCGCACGCGGATGAAACGGTCCGTTTTCCAGTCGAAACGGGCCAGGCCGGCCGCGGTGGCGATCCACAGGGTTCCCGCGCGGTCCTCGAAGATCTGCCAGATCAGGTTGTGAGGAACGGACGAGGTATCGAGCGAGTTGTAGCGGAACACGGTGAAACGCGATCCGTCGTAGCGGTTCAGGCCGTTGTACGTGCCGATCCACATGAATCCGCGCGAGTCCTGAAGAATGCACGTCACGGTCGACGACGAGAGCCCCTCGTCCGGGGTCAGCCGCCGGAACTGCAGGCGCTTCGGCTGGCCCGCCAGTTCAGCGGCGAGGAGGAGCAGCGCCAGGACGGCAGCGGCCGGGCGCGCTCCGGCGCCCGGTCCCCGGGCGGCCGGTCTCATTCCACCGTCCATTCCAGGATACCGGACGAATGCGCCTTCAGGAGCCGGACGTCCAGACGCGCGGCGTCCGCGGATGGGAGATCGACGACCGTGGCGGTTACCGGATCGGGCCATGCGGTGAAGAGGGACAGCCGGAGCGTCATGGATCCTCCGTCATTCTGCGCGGGAAAAGAAGGGTTCAGCGCTGTCTCTTATACACATCTCCGAGCCCACGAGACAGCGCTGTGTATCTCGTTTGGCGTCTTCTG
>JAUCQC010000011.1 GCA_030372965.1 bacterium | reverse complement strand
GTAGTGGAGCGCGGCGCCGGTGGTCATGAAGGCAGTCCCCGCACGGCGGCCGCGGACGCCTCGCCGCGGTGCGCGAAGTCCCGGAACATGTCGAAGCTCGCGCAGGCGGGCGACAGCAGAACGGCGTCTCCGGAACGCGCCAGGGACCGGGCCCGCGCGACCGCCTCCCGGAGCGAGCCGGCCCGCGCCGTCGGGCAGACGCCCGCGAACGCCTTCTCCATCTTGCCGGCCGCCTCGCCGATCAGGATGACGGCGCGGGCGTGCGCCTTCAGTCCGTCCCGCAGCACCGTGAAATCCGAGTCCTTGTCCCGGCCGCCGGCGATGAGAACGACCGGCCGGCCGACGCTGCCCAGCGCGTACCGGACCGAGTCGACATTCGTTCCCTTGGAGTCGTTGATCCATGAGACGCCGCCCCTCTCGAGCACGAACTCGAGCCGGTGGGGCAGTCCGCGGAACGCGCGGAGCGTCCGGCGGATGGGCTCCGGGGGCACGTTCAGCGCCCGGCACGCCAGGGCGGACGCCAGCGCGTTCAGGATATTGTGCTCGCCGGCGATGCCCATTTCGCGGACCGGGACGAGGGCCGTCTCGTTTCCCGCTTCGGACAGCGTGAGAACGCCGTCCCGCACGAACCCGCAGGGGTCCCCGGACGGCCCGGCGCCGAACCGGGCGATCCGCGATTTCGCGGCGGCCGCGAGCCCCGGGACGTGTTCGTCCGACGCCCAGAGGACCAGGGTGTCCTCCGCGGTCTGGTTCTCGAATATCCTGGCCTTGGCTCGGCCGTAGGCCTCGAAGGACCCGTGCCAGTTGATGTGATCCTGCGTGAGATTGAGAAAAACCGCGACCCGCGGCCGGAAGGCGCGCGCGGTCTCCAGTTGAAAACTGCTCACCTCGATCACGGCCGCCCCCTCGGGCGGCACGCCCTCCGCGTCTTCCGAGAATGCCCGGCCGATGTTGCCGGCCACGACCACGGGGAGTCCCGCGGCTTTCAGGATTTCGCCCGTCAGCGCGGTCACCGTGGATTTGCCGTTGGAGCCCGTGATTCCGACGATGGGCGCGCGGCAGTACCAGGACGCGGCCTCCAGCTCGCCCGCCACCGGAATCCCCCTGTCGGCCGCGGTTCTCATCGCCGGCGCCGAGGGCGGAATGCCGGGGCTGACCAGAATCCAGTCCGCGTCGAACGCGCGGTCCGAATGGCCGTTGAACTCCGCCGGGATGGACGCGGCCGAGAGCCGCCGGACCGCTTCGGCTCTTTCCGCGGCCGGGGCGGATTCGCTCAGGAACACGGACGCGCCGTGCCGCTTGAGCAGTTCAGCCGCGGCCAGTCCGCTCCGGGCCGCGCCGAGGACCGTGACGCGCGATCCGGGGACACATCCGGGTCCGAAGACGATTTTCCGCCGTTCCGTCATTCGAAGTGTTCACACCTGGCGTAAACCGGCTCCATGAAGACCGGCGGCCACGCGGCCCGGACAGCGGTTTCTTTCGATTCGACGGACTCACGATCAGGGCATCCGGCTCTCACGCATCCCTCGCAGAGGCGCAGGGACAGAAACCGGCCGTCGTGCCGCACGGGGCAGGAGCGCTGGCTGGATTTCATGGCTGGGCTCCTTTTTTCAAGTTCAAAGTTCATAGTTCAAAGTTCAAAGGAAAAAAACAAGTTCCGGTTTCCGGATTTCACCCTTCAGGGTTTCAACATGAAAGGCTGAAGCCTAAATTCCAACACGACACTTGTTATCTGCCCGATTCTCCGCTCTTTGCGCTTCGCGCTCTGCGCCATGCCTTCACCTCACCTTGAACGTCCCCAGGCTCAACAGCGCCAGCAGGATGCCGATGATCCAGAATCGCACCACGACCTTTTCCTCCGGCCATCCGGAGAGCTCGAAGTGATGGTGAATGGGCGCCATCCTGAAAATCCGTTTCCCGCCGCGCCACCGGTAGGACGCGACCTGCAGGATCACGGAGATGTTCTCCATCCAGAACACGCCGCACACGATGATCAGCAGAATCTCCTTCTTGAGCAGCACCGCCATGGTTCCGAGCGCGCCGCCCAGCGCCAGCGAGCCCGTGTCGCCCATGAACACCGTCGCCGGGAAACAGTTGAACCAGAGAAAGCCCAGGCAGGCGCCGCCCAGCGCCGCGCAGTACACGGTCAGTTCGCCCGCGCCCTTGAAATACTGGATGGACAGATAATGGCTGAAGTCCACCCGCCCCGTCACGTAGCTCATGCCCGCGAACGCGAACGCGGCGATGCCCACCAGCCCGATCGCCAGTCCGTCCAGCCCGTCCGTGAGGTTCACGGCGTTCGACGTGCCGGCGATCACGAGCACGACCCAGACCAGGTAGAACACCCCGAAATGGACCATCACGTTCTTGAAAAAGGGCATCATGGTCGACCACTCGACGCCCTGGAATTCCGGGGACACCGTGACCACTCCCGCGACGAGGAGCCCCCAGATGCACTGTCCCAGCAGCTTGTACCGGCCGATCAGGCCCTTGGGAACACGGCGCACGACCTTGAGGTAATCGTCGAGGAACCCGACCGCGCCCATCCACACCGTGGTGCCGATGAGCAGCCGGATGTACACGTTGTCCAGGCGGGCGAACAGGAGCACGGGGACGAGCACGGCGCAGATGACGATGAGGCCGCCCATCGTCGGCGTGCCGGCCTTCTGCTGGTGCGTGGCCGGTCCGTCCGTCCGGATCACCTGGCCGATCTGCAGGCGGCGGAGCTTCCGGATGAGGATCGGACCGACGATGAAAGCCACGAGCAGGGCCGTCACGGCGGCCGCCGCGGAGCGGAACGTGATGTAGCCCAGCAGGTTGAAGCCGATGAACCGGTCGCGGAGCGGGTAGAGCAGATGATAGAGCACGGTCAGCCTCCGATTCCGGACGGGCGCCGCAGGAACGCGATCAGTTCCGACGCCACGGTTTCCATTTTCATGGCCCGGCTTCCCTTGATCAGGACGCCGTCGCCCTCGCGCGCCCATTCGGCGAGGGCGCCGGCCATGCCCTCCGCGCTTTCAAAATGCCGCACGTTGCGCATGCCCGCCTCCGCGGCCGCTTCGGCCGCGTGCCGCATGGCCGGTCCGCAGCAGAGGAAGAGATTCGGCCGGATGTCCGCCACCAGCGACCCGGTCCGGCGGTGCTCCTCGTCGCTCCGATCCCCGAGTTCCAGCATGTCGCCGAGAGCCACGGCGCGCCGCTTCAGGCCGGACATGGATTTCAGCGAGAGCAGGGCCTGTTCGACGGAGGAGGGATTGGCGTTGTACGCGTCGTTGATCACCAGAACGCCGCCCGCCTCGGTGATCTCGGTCCTCAGCCCGGGCGGCGTGAAGCGGCCGAGCGCGTCCTGCACGGCTTCGGCATCGACGCCGAAGGCGAGCCCGACGGCCGCGGCCGCCAGCGCGTTGGCCAGGTTGTGGCGGCCCGGCAGGGGGACACGGTACCGGCGGCCGTCGAGTTCGAACCCGGACAGGCCGGCCGCGTCGGCCCTCAGGATCCGTCCGGTGACGTCGCAGCCCCCGCCGAATCCGAACGTGACGGTGCGGGCGGCCCGGTTCCGGACAGCCTTCAGCCGGGGGTCATCCCCGTTGAGGAAGGCCGTGCCGTCCGCGGAAAGCCAGTCGAGCAGTTCCGATTTGGCCTTCAGTACGCCGTCTTCGTCCCCGAAAAACGCCAGGTGCGCACGGCCGATGTTGGTGATCACGCCGTGCGTGGGTTTCGCGATCTCGCACAGGCGGCGGATCTCTCCGAAATGGTTCGCGCCCATCTCGACCACCGCCGCCTCCCGGCTCTTGTCCCAGGCGCACACCGAAAGCGGCACGCCGATGTGGTTGTTGAGGTTGCCCTCGGTCCTGGCCGTCCGGAAACGGCCGGCGAGGACGGACGCGATCATCTCCTTGGTCGTGGTTTTGCCGTTCGTGCCGGTGACCGCCACGACCGGCATCGAGAATTCCGCGCGGTATCCGGCGGCCAGATCCTGCAGGGCGGCGAGGACGTCCGGAACGCGGAAGAGCGGGCGGCCCGTGGCCGCGTCGGCGATGTCCGTCCTCGCGGCATTGACCACCGCGGCGACGGCGCCCCGGTTGAAGGCGTCGGCCGTGAAGGCGTGGCCGTCCGCGCGGCCGCCCGGCAGGGCGAAGAACACGTCGCCCGGCCGGACGCCGCGGGAATCGACCGAAACGCCCGTCACGCGGACATCCCGGTCCGGATCGAATGCCTGGTGCAGCAGCCGCGCGATGTCGGCCAGGGTCAGATTCACGTCACAGGTCTCCGCGTTCCCGAAGGTGGGCTTCGGCCGTCCGGCGGTCGTTGAACGGCCGGCGGATGCCCAGAATCTCCTGGTATTCCTCGTGCCCCTTGCCCGCGATCAGCACGGTGTCGCCCGGGGCCGCGTCGTCCAGGGCGGACCGGATGGCCTCCTCGCGGTCCGGGACGGACGTCACGGCCGAGGCGTCCTCGATTCCGGCGAGGATGTCGGTGAGAATCGCGTCCGGGTCCTCGGTGCGCGGGTTGTCCGAGGTGACGAACACGCGGTCGCTCCGCCGGGCCGCGATCCGCCCCATTTCGGGACGCTTGCCGCGGTCCCGGTCCCCGCCGCAGCCGAAAACCGCGATCACCCGGCCGGCCGTGAATCCGCGGAGCGCGGCCAGCACGTTGTCCAGCGCGTCCGGCGTGTGGGCGTAATCGACCACCACGCGCACGCCCTTTTTCGAGACGAATCCCTCCATGCGGCCGGGCACCCGCGTCATCTTCAGAATGCCCTCGGCCACCGCGCCGGACTCCAGTCCGAGTTCCAGGCCGGTGACCGCGGCGGCGGCCGCGTTGAACGCGTTGAACCGGCCCCAGAGCGCCGTTCCCCACTCGGTTCTGCGGCCGTCGCGCTCCAGGACGAAACGCGTGAGCGGCCCGTCAAGACGGACATCCCGGATGTGGTATGCCGCGGCCGGCGCGTCGAAGCCGACCGACGCCTTCCGGCCGTCCCAGGCGGCCGTCACCCGGTCCGACGCCGGATCGTCCGCGTTGACGATCGCGACGCCGTCCGGCCGGAGCTGGCTGAACAGTTTCGCTTTCGCCTCTCCGTAGGCCTCCAGCGTGCCGTGAAAATCGAGGTGGTCGCGGGTCAGGTTGGTGAACACCGCGGCCTGAAATCCGATGCCCAGCGCCCGGTCCAGGGACAGCGCGTGCGACGACACTTCCATCGCCACCGCGCAGACGCCCGCGGTCTTCATGTCCCGCAGCATCCGCTGAAGGTCCGCCGACTCGGGCGTGGTGCGGGGGGCGGCCTCCTCGCGGCCTTTCCAGCGGTAGGCGATCGTGCCGATCAGTCCGGTCTCGAAACCCGCGGCCCGGAACACGGACTCGAGCAGGAAGGAAATCGTTGTTTTTCCGTTGGTGCCGGTCACGCCCGCGACCATGAGGGACCGCGACGGATCGCCGAAGAAACGCGCCGCCAGCTGAGCCAGGGTCCGCCTCACGGAATCGCAGCGGATGACGGGCACGGGGCATCCCTCGACGGGCCCTTCCGCCAGCACGGCGGCCGCGCCGCGCCGGACCGCGTCGTCGATGTATTTCCGGCCGTCCCGCTGAAAGCCGGTCACGGCCGCGAAGAGCGCGCCCGGCGAGACCTGCCGGGAATCGTAAACCACGTCGCGGATGGCCGTGGAACCGGCCGGCTCCGGGAAAGGCGCCAGCCCGCGGCACAGTTCGGCGAGTGTCATCATGGGTTGGGTTCTCCGGATCTTCGGAATTCGCACGCGATGAAGCAGACCATGCCGGACACGATCCGGCTTCCCGGTTCCGGCGACTGCGCCGTGACCACGCCTTCGCCCCTGACCCGGGCTTCGATTTTCCGTTCCGCGAGCGCCGTCAGCGCCTCGCGCAGGCTCAGCCCGTTCAGATCCGGCACGGTGCCGGCCGGCGTGTCGATTCTCCGGCGGCGCGGCGCCGCGGTCCGGAGGCCGCCGGGCGTTTCCGAGGACGCCAGGACGAACCGGGACTTTCCGGAGGGTTCCGCCGCGCCGCGGCCCGGATCGTCTTTGAGCCCGGGCCGGACCGCCAGCGCGTCTTCGCCCCTGCGGATCATCCAGGGCGATGAGGGAAGGCTCACGATGCGCTGGACCACGGAGGCGAAGATGGGCGCCGCGGAGGAAGCCGCGTAGTATTCCTGCCTGGGCTCCTCGAGCACCACGACGAGCACGAAACGCGGCGCTTCGCAGGGCCAGAAACCCGCGAATGAACTGGTGTACAGCCCCGGCGTGTACCCCCGGCTTCCCGGCGCGGACTTCTGCGCCGTGCCGGTCTTGCCCGCGATGCGGATGCCCGGCACGCCCGCGGCCGCGCCGCTGCCCTGGCTCACCGCGCGTTCCAGTATCTCCGACAGACGGGCCGCGGTCTCCGGCCGCAGCACGCGGCGCAGCACCTCCCTCCGGCCGGCGGGCGTTTCCCGGCCGTCGGGTTCCTGAACGGACAGGACGACGCGCGGCTTCAGCAGTTCCCCTCCGTTGGCCACCGCGGCCATCATGCCCGCCACCTGCAGGGTGGTCACCGAGATTCCCTGGCCGAACCCGATCGCGGCCGTGGTGAAGTCGTTCCATCCGTACACGGGCGGCAGACTGCCGCCCGCCTCCCCGGGCAGGTCGACGGCGGTGCGCGTGCCGAACCCGAAGGCCTGTAGGGTCTTGTACAGCCGTTTTCGGCCGAGCTTCCGCGTCACCTTGGCGATGCCGATGTTTGACGAAACCTCGAGCACCCGGCTGAAGCTGAGCTGTCCGTATTTCTTGTCGTGATCATGCAGCACGTGCCCCGCGAAACGGAACTCCCCGTTCTCGCAGTAGATGGGCGACTCGGGCTCGAACACCCCTTCCTCGAGCGCGGCCGCCGCGGTGACGACTTTGAGCGTCGACCCCGGTTCGAAAATCGCCTGGACCGCCCGGTTCTGAAGCCCCTCCTGGATGCCGACGGCCTCGTCCGAGGGGTCCTCCGCGGTCACCGAGGCCATGGCGAGCACCTCCCCGTCGGCGGGATTCATCAGCACCGCGGACCCGGCGAAGGCCTTGTACCGGACCAGGCCCCGCCTCAGTTCGTCCTCGACGATGGTCTGGAGCGTCGGATCCAGCGTGAGCCGGACGTCGCGGCCGTCGCGGGGCAGCCGGTCGGATTCGTCCGGGCAGGCGTGCAGGCGGTTCCGTCCGTCCACCTGCAGAAACCGCCACCCGTTCTCGCCGGACAGCACCGTCTCGTACTGCATCTCGATTCCGGATATGCCGCGACGATCCCCGTTGATCCGGCCCACCACCGGCAGTCCGACCCGTCCCACCGGGTGAATGCGCAGGCGGCTGGGGTTGAACAGCAGGCCCCGGAGCCCGGCGGCTTCGAGGGCGGCCTTCTGCTCCTCGGACACATGGCGGTGAACGGTCACAAATTCGTTCCGCGCGTTCCGCGACAGGAGCCGGAGATAGCCGTCGCGGTCGCCGCCGAGCGCCTCCGCGAAAACCGCCGCCGCCCTGCGGAATCCGCCCATCACCGTGGGATCCACGGACAGCGTGTAGGATGGCAGATCGGTCGCGAGCGGATTGCCGTAACGGTCGCGTATGACCCCGCGTTTCGCCAGCCATTCCGCGCGGCGGCGGTCGTCCGGCCGGATGGCCGTGTACTGGCCGCGTTTCCAGACCTGTATCCGGTAGCTTTCGAACAGCACCACCACGACGCCCAGGAGAAGGACGAACGCCGCCCCCCTCAGCCGCTTGACGTCGCGAGCGTTCACCGGCTCGTGCACGCGGTTATCGAACATCCGTCCCCCCAGACCGCGTTCCTTTGTGTTCCGGCGTCTTCGGCCGGCTCCCGAAAGAGGCCATGCCCGCGAGCGCGACGCCGCTCCCGGCGGACGCATCCGGGCGGTCCAGTCCCCGCAGGTCCACGGGCAGGTGCTCGAGCCGGTCCGAAGAAACGGACTCCAGGCCCATCAGATTGGCGAGCCCGGAGATCCTTTCGTAGCTCCTGAGTCTTTCATTCCGCGCGGACAGGTCCGCGACCTCGGCCTGGAGCCGCTGGCGCCGGGACGACAGCTTCTGGTTGGCCCGCACCGCGAAATCGATCTGCACGCGGCCCCACAGGTGGAAGAGGATGAAGGCCGCGTCCAGGATCAGGATGAGCGTGATGAGGCCCCCTCGGCTGTCCGACCGGCCGGGGTGCCGTTGATTCTGAAGGGGTCGGTTGGCACTCGATTTCATTTTCATCCGTCAGGCGCTCTTTTCCGCGGCGCGGAGCCTGGCGCTCCGGCTGCGCGGGTTCTGTTCGCATTCTTCGGGAGAGGGCGTCACGGCGCGGCGCGTGAGCACCCGGAACCGGGCCGGCGGCGCCGGCATCAGGGCCGCCAATCGCGGCGCCGGATGTTCGGGCCCCCGGAGGAAACGCTTGACCGCGCGGTCCTCGAGCGAGTGGTAGGAGATGACCACCAGCCGGCCTCCCGGCCGGAGCAGGCGCTCCGCCTTTTCAAGCCCGGCCGCCAGCTGGCCGGGTTCGTCGTTCACTTTCATTCGCAGGGCCTGAAAGACGCGCGACAGGGTTTTCTCGGGGAACGGCCCGGCTCCGCCGCGGCGCACGGCCTCGGCCAGCCCGGACGTGGTCGTGATCGGCCCGCGTTCCCGGCTGCGGACCACGGAGCGGGCGATGCGCCGGCTGTTCCGCTCCTCCCCGTATTGGAAGAACAGGTCCGCGAGCCCGCGTTCCGGAAGGTTGTTCACGAGTTCGGCCGCGGTGACCGGCAGGCGGTCGTCCATTCGGAGGTCCAGAGGACCCTCCATCCGGTAGCTGAAACCCCTCTCCGCCGAATCGAGTTGTCTTGAAGAAACGCCGAGATCGAAGAGAATGCCGTCCGCGTGCGTGAAGCCGGCCGATGCCGCGGCCGAATCGAGGGAGGCGAATTCGCCCCGCGCCAGAACGGCGCGGGAACCGAATGAAGCGAGCCGGGAACTGCTGAAGGCCACCGCCTCCGCGTCCCGGTCCAGGCCGAAGAGACGGCCTTCCGGCCCGAGCCGCCCGAGAACGGCCTGCGAGTGACCTCCGCCTCCGAGGGTTGCGTCCACGTAAACTCCAGAATCGGTGGTGATCAGGTAATCCAACACTTCCCGTACCAGAACCGGTTCATGATACGCGGATTCGTTCACGTCATCGTCCGGGTTCCCGGATCAGGAGGCCGCGGAAGCGGCGTCCCCGGAGTCCGGGTTTCCGATGTACTTCTGGAACGCATCGGGATTCCAGAGCTGGATGTACTCTCTGGCACCGACGATCGTGACTTGCCCCCTAATATCGGCCTTTTCGATGAATTTCTTCGGAATGATGAGCCGTCCCTGCTCGTCGTAATGACAGTCCTGCGCTTCCTTCATGATGGAAAGGAAACGCCGCATCTTGACGGGATCCGGATCGAAAGGACCGCCGCTCGAAAGCGACGGTTCCGAGGAGATCGCCTGAAAATGCTCCTGGGTCAGAATGCAGAGGAAAGTGTAATTCTCGATTTTATTGAGCGTGATATAAACATTGGCATCGGCTTGACCGGTGCTCAGCTGTTTCCGGAAGCTGGCAGGGATATTCATCCGGCCTTTGGAATCGACAGTATAATTATAACTTCCTGTAAAGAATGGCATTACCGATTCATCCCTAAATGCGCCAATCCCAACCTTGTCACGGATTTTTCAGGGTTTTTACGGAATTTCAACCCACCGTAATAAGCAAAAGATTTTCTATAAAGTCAAGTGAAAAATGAATCTTTCGTATATTTTCGGGTTCACTCGTTCCCCCGGTTTCCCGCGGTCCCGATGAGCCGGATCACCGATCGCTCAGGCCCGACGCATCATAAAAACACCACAGAAATACACGGAAAGAGCACGGAGGAAATGAGATACACGATAAAAGCCGACACCGCGTGTGAACGGATCGTCCATAGCGTCCTCTTCTTTATAAAGCAACCGGACATGAAGTAACCGGATCTCCTCCGTGTGCGCCCGCATTCTTTCTTTTTTGATGAAGGGTTTCGGGAACCGGATGCGCCGTATCTTTTAAAACCCGCCTTTCAGGCAAGAAAAACGTTGATTTGCGGGCAATTATCCGCTAAATTGCTGATCATATGGAAGCAAGCCTTTGCGGACAGCCGTCGGTTTTCGTTGAAACCTTCGGCTGTCAGATGAATAAAAGCGATTCCGAGCTGATCCGCGGCCTGCTGGACGAAAGCGGTTATCCCCTGGCCGAAAACTGGGAATCGGCCGATGTCGTGCTCCTCAACACCTGCTCCGTCAGGGAACACGCGGAGCGCCGGGTGCTCGGCCGGCTCGGCGTCCTGGCCGGGTGGAAACGCCTTTCCCCCAACCGGCGCGTCGGGGTGCTGGGATGCATGGCCCAGCGTCTCGGCGCGTCCCTCGGTGAACTCAGGCCGTGCGTTGATTTCATCGTGGGTCCGGACGGATACCGCCGCCTGCCCGAACTGATTTCCGGCAGGATGTCCGCGCCGGCCGCGGACACGGCATTCAGGCCGGAAGAACTGTACGGGGGCATACGGCCGATGCGGGATTCCGGCTTCAGCGCCTGGGTCACGATCTCGCGCGGCTGCGTGAATTTCTGCTCCTACTGCATCGTCCCGTACACGCGTGGTCCCGAGCGCTGCCGTCCGGCGGCGGACATCCTGTCCGAAATCGAATCCCTGGCCGGCAGGGGATTCCGCGAAATCACTTTGCTTGGGCAGAACGTCAATTCCTGGCGCGACGGGGAGATGGATTTCGCGGACCTGCTGCGCCGGACCGCGGCCGTGAACGGTCTGCTCCGCGTCCGGTTCATGACCTCGCATCCCAAGGACCTGACGGAGCGCCTGCTGGACGCGATGGCCGAAACGCCGGCCGTCTGCCCGCATCTCCACCTGCCCGTGCAGTCAGGCTCGGACCGGATTCTCGAACGGATGAACCGGAAGTACGACCGGAGACACTACCTGGAGATCGTCCGGAGAGCCCGGGAACGGATGCCGCATCTCGGGCTCACCACCGACGTCATGGTCGGATTCCCTGGCGAGACCGAATCGGATTTCGGGATGACGCTGGACCTGATCGAAACCGTCCGCTTCGACGACGCGTACACCTACGCCTATTCGCCCCGTTCCGGCACGGCCGCGGACGGGTTCGAAGACGCGGTGCCGGAAGACATCCGGCTCCGCCGGCTGGCGCTCCTGATCGAACGCCAGCGGGCGGTGACGCTCCTGACCCGGAAGGAATGGGTCGGACGCACGGCCGAAATTCTCGTGGAGCGGCCGAGCCCGCGCGACCCGGGCCGATGGCTGGGCCGCACCGCATCCGGGCTCCCGGTCGCCGTCCGCAACGCGGGTGCGGTTCCGGGTCAACCGGTGACCTGCCGGATCGAGGGCGTCGCCGGCATGACGCTCCTGGGCCGCCCGGTTTGAATCTGATCGGTCGCTCACCCCGCCGCTTGCCTTCAACCCGAAGGCACATGATGGATCGGTCCCGCGCAGCGGGCCGCGGGGAGCTTCAACCCTTCCGCCCATCCGCCCCGTTTGCCGCGGACGGATTGAACCGGTCGCTTCACCCTCAGGCGGAAGACTCCCGCGCTGCGGGGCACCGCGATCCTTCAGCGGGCGCTTTCCGCCGCCGGCCGTCGCAAATCTTCAACGGAGGAGCCTATGTGGCTGATTCGATGGGTCGTTTTCATCTTCTTCTTTCTGCTGATTCTGCTGTTCGCGCTCCAGAATCAATCGCAGGAAGTCGCCGTCCGTCTGCTGAACTGGCAGTCCCCCACGCTGCCGCTGTACCTGGTCGTGTATCTCGCGTTCGCGGCCGGCATCGTTTTCTGGCTCCTGTTTTCCGCGAGCCTCATTCTCCGCCTGAAAGGCCGGATGCGGCGGCTCCAGAAGGAAGACGGAAAAATCCGGGAGGAACTGAACCGGCTCCGGAACGCGAACATCGAGGAGGAGCTCGAGCCCGCGGAATCCGCGGAGGCGGAATGAAGGACCGCCGCACCACGCGCACGGAACCGATCACTCAGAGGCTTTCTCATGAATAGCATTCTGCTCACCCTGTCGGTGGTCATCGCGCTCGCCGTTTTTCTGGCCTGGATCACGCGGAAACGCCGGAAGCCGGTCTCCAAGACGCCGTACGTCGACGCCCTGCATCTCCTGCTCGACGGACGGCGCGACGAGGCCCTGGAACAGCTCAAGAAAACCGTGCGCGCCGACACGGAAAACATCATGGCCTACATCAAGCTCGGGGACATCTTCCGCGAAAAGGGTTTCCCGATCCGCGCGTCGAAAATTCACAGGAACCTCCTGCTCCGGACCACCCTGACCGAGGAGCAGAACGAGGAGACCCTCTTCCATCTGATCCTGGACTACCAGGCCGCGGACATGATCGACAAGGCCGTCGAGATGGCCGAACGGCTCATGCAGAAAAGCAAGAAGAACATCGAAATCCGGAAGCTGCTGCTCGAGCTGTACGAGGAAAAGAAGGACTGGGACAAGGCCTTTTTCATGCGGCAGGGAATCAACAAGTGGGTCAAGGGGAGCGACCAGGCCATCCTGGCCCTGTACAAGGTCAACGCCGGCCGGGAGCTGACCGCCCGCGGATCGGAGCACCAGGGACGCATCCGGTTCCGGGAGGCCATCAAGCTGGATCGCGCGTGCGCGCCCGCGGTGATGGAACTCGGGGACTCCTACGTGCGCGAAAAAAGGCTGGAGGACGCGCTGAAGGTCTGGAAGGACTGGACGGGCCGCATGCCCCAGCAGGCCCACCTTCTGCTGGACCGGCTGAACGACGTCCTGTACAGCCTGGGGCGGTACAGCGAGCTGGAGCCGATCTGCGAACAGATCATCCGCACCAAACCGGCGCACCCGGGCGCCTACTTCAGGCTCATCGAACTCTCCGAAAAGCAGGGCCGGCTGACCGCGGCGATCGACCTGGCCCGGCACGTGGTGGAGGCGTTTCCCGATTCGGCCCGCGGCCGGTGGACCCTGGTCCGCCTGCTGGCGCGCGCCGATAAGACAGGGGAAGCCCTGGACACGGCGCTCTCCCTGCTGTCGCAGGAAACCGAACAGGAGACGGATTACCGGTGCGTGCACTGCGGACGGGGTTCCAAAACCCCGTTCTGGCGGTGCCCGGACTGCAAACGCTGGCACCCCATGTCCGCGGAGAAGCCGTGAATCGCCGCTCCCTGAACGGACGCGCCGCGGCCGCGGCCCTGTGCCTCCTGCTGGCCGCGCCTGTCGCCGGGCAGACCCCGGCCGACGCGCCGCCCGAGGACCTCATCCAGTGGATCGAGGACGGCCGGCTCGACGAGGCGCGGGCGCGAATCAGCCAGATGGAGGCGGACCGCCGGAATCCCGAGCAGACGCTGTTTCTCCGCGGCCTGGTCACGTCGAACGGCGATTCGGCCATCGTGCTGTTCGAACGCCTTCTCATGATGTACCCGAAAAGCCGTTACGCGGACGAGGCCGCCTACCGGCTGGGGCAGGAAAAGATGGCGCGCGGCCTGTACCGCGCGGCCCTGCGCCCGCTGAACGAGGTCTTCAGGAGGAATCCCGATCCCGCGCTCCGGGAAAAGAGCCTGTACGCCGCGGGCCTCTGCTACATCAACCTGAACAAGCCGGATTCAGCGAAGGCGGCCTTCCAAAAGATCGTCGACGAGGGAACCGCGGCGTCCGACGTCTGGGTCTCCGCCCGGGCCCGCCTGGCGGACGCCGGCGGACCGGCCGTTTCCACGGCCCCGCCGGTCGTGACCGCGCCGGACACGTCCGCCGGAAAACCCCGCTACGCGGTGCAGGTGGGAGCCTTCGGGAGCCAGTCAAACGCCCTCATGCGGAAATCCTTTTTTGAGCGCGCCGGGTATCCGGTCGCGCTCCGCTCGAAGCGCAAGGACGGCGCCCTCCTCTACCTGGTGTGGATCGGCACCTTCGCCACGCTCGACGAGGCGCGCCAGACCGGCGAAAGGATCAAAGCCAAATACGGATCCAGTTACACTTTGGTGAGCGAGTGACGGCCGGCGCCCGCCGGTCGGCCCTGAAAACGCGTCCTGCCCGATGATTCCGAACCCGTTTCCGATTCCCCAACCCGTCTGTCCCGCGTGCCGTTCCACGCTCGGGGACGCGTCCCCCGACTCGACGGTCTGCGCGGGATGCGGCGCGGTCTACCCCCGACTGTACGGCATTCCGGATCTCCGGCCGGACCGGACGCCTTCCGCGTGGGACGACGCGGACCGGGAGACCGCGGAGGTAATGGCCGCCGCGTTCGCGGGCGCGTCCTATCGGGACCTCGTGGCGCTCCAGCAGAGCCGGCGCCGCGCATCCGAGACCCGCGGTATGCAGGAGCATTACATGGAGTACCTGCTCGACCAGGGGCAGCGGAGCCGGAACATGGCGGACGGCTTCCACGGCCGGATGGAGCGCCTGTTCCCCGGCGGCCGCCGCCGCGGCGCCTGTCTCTTATACACATCTGACGCTGCCGACGAGTTCCGAA
>JAUCQC010000010.1 GCA_030372965.1 bacterium | reverse complement strand
TTCGGAACTCGTCGGCAGCGTCAGATGTGTATAAGAGACAGTCCCCAATCCGGCCTCAGACCGGTTTGCCGTCTCCGCGGACCGGCCCGTGCGCCGCATCAGGCTGTTCGACCTGCTCGGCCGTCGCGTGTACGACTCGGGGGCCGTCTTCAGCGGCCGCGCCGCATCCGTGCCCGTCCGGGGCCTGCCCTCAGGGATCTACTTCGCGGTTCTGGATCTCGAGGACGGAGCCACCGTCGTCGTCCGTCAGACCATCGGTACTTTCGGCGGCCGTTGACTTCCGCGCAGAAGCGGAGAGGGAACACGGACGCCTCCGGCGCGGATAGGACGGATCAGCACGGATTAAAAAGGTTCTATATGGTAATTCATTGATTTGAATACCGGCAATCCGTAAAGAGAAAGACCTGAACGGTTAATAAAACCCTTCAGGTCTTTCTGTCCGATGGATTTTTCCGTGACTCAAATCAATGAATTACCATAAAATTCCGCTCTATCCGTGGTAATCCGTCCCATCGGTTCAATCCGTGTTCCCTTTATTTTCTTCCCGGATTTCCCGAAATATAAATCAATGAATTACTATCATCCTCCGCTCTATCCGTGGAAATCCACGCCGCCTGCCTTCAAACAGAAAACATATAATAGATTGGTCCCGCGTTACGGGCGGCGTCCGTTCAATCCGTGTCCCATTTATTTTTTGACACAGCGGATGACCTTTTCCATGCTCTGCAGGAATTCGGACCGTTCCCGCTTGCCGAAAGGCGGCGGTCCGCCCATCGGATTTCCCAGTCCTCTCAACTCGGACAG
Source organism: bacterium (assembly GCA_030372965.1). GTDB lineage: Bacteria > Zhuqueibacterota > QNDG01 > QNDG01 > DTFT01 > JAFGAX01. The sequence continues at coordinate 2,087 of JAUCQC010000010.1, read as the reverse complement.
CAGGTTCCGCGTCGCCACGACGGCGCCGATGTTCTCCCCCGACAGGATGCGGCCGTCCGGCGTCACCACGGCCGCGCTCTTCCGGATGCAGCGGTCCGCCAGGGGGACGTCCGAAGTGACCACGATGTCTCCGCCTGTTGCGCGTGCCTCGATCCAGTCGTCGGCCGCGTCGAATCCGCCGTTCACCACGACCAGCCGAGAAATGTCCGGTTCCGGCACGCGCATGGCCATATTGGAGACAAAGGTCACGGAAGCGCCGTGCCGCCGCGCCACGCGGCAGACCTCGGACTTCACCGGGCAGGCGTCCGCGTCGACGTAGATGTTCATGCGCTGAGAATTCCTTCCTGTCGGGTTGAACCCTCAAACAGACGGGAGCGAAGAGAAAACGCTCCGGTTGGTCCTGGACCTCCCGGAGCGTTCGTCTAGCGTCCGTTCCCCGCGCAGCCGGCTCACTTCACCAGCACGAGCTTCTTGGTTTCCGTTATCGATCCCGCGTTCAGCCTGTAGAAATACACGCCTCCCGGCAGGCCCGAGGCGTCGAGACTCACCCGATGCGTGCCCGCCTCGTGAAAACCGTCCGCCAGCCTGGCCACGGTCCGGCCGGTGGCGTCCATGAGCGTCAGCTCCGCATTCCCGCTCCGCGGGAGGGAAAACTCGATGGTTGTGGCGGGGTTGAAGGGATTGGGATAGTTTTGACAGGACCTGGGCATGGGCTGGCCCGGATTCGCGCGAACTCCCACAGCCGCGCTCTCGCGCCTGGAGATGACGACGTCGCCCGCATCCGGAACCGCATCGAACTGGATGGACTTTCCGCCGTCGACGTCGATCACCTTCGATTCGACGGGAACACCTGCCTGGCTGGCCACCGCGAACGGCCATCCTTCCGGAAGGGGCCGTCTCAGGGTCACGGGGTGGTCGAATACGGCGTTGTCGAGCGTGTCCGTCACCTGCACCGTGATCGTGGTGTCCCCGGACGCGGTTTCATGAACGTTCACGGCCTTCCGCTCGAGAATGTACCTGGCCACGTTTCCGAACGTCGCCACCCAGAACGTGTCCTGCCGCGTGTGCAGGTACTCGAGGCTCCCCCGTATTTCGGACGGGGATGTCGGCGACCAGCCGCTCCCGTCGACGCAGTGCGTCAGCCAGACGACCCACTGTTTTCCCTTGACCGCCCCCTTCATGCGTGAGGTGAAATTCGCCGTCGTGCGGACGCTGCCCTGGTCGCCGGTGACGATGGAACTCAGCCACATCATGTTCGCGGGATTGGACGATTCGTTGCTGCCCGAACAGATCCGGCCCGCGATGTAATTGGCCCGCATGGCGGAGTCGTTTCCCGTCACGCAGTACGGATACGCGTGGGTGACGCATTTCCGGTCCGGGATCTGCGTCTCGATGACGGTTTTGGAATTCTGTATTTCCGCGATCTGCTGGGCCTTGCCGATGTTGCCGAAATTGGGGTGCGTCACGGAGTGGCTGGCCACTTCATGCCCCTGTGCCGAGGCGGCGCGCAGGGCGGACCAGTCCGTGACCCAGTCGGTGACCGCGAACAGCGTGACCGGGAATCCGAATTCGTTGAACATGGGAAGGACCGTCTGAAAATGGTCCGGCGTGTTGTCGTCGAAGGTGTAGGTCACCGCGGACAGCCGGAAACCGTGCCAGGTGCCGATGGTGTACGGGGCGTCGATGGTTCCGGACCGAAGCCCGGAAGCGGCGGCCAGCAGAAGAGCCGCGGTCAGGACAATCTTGCGCTTCATGCCAAATTCTCCGATTCTTTGGGTTTTTCCGGATCCCCATCCCGCGGGACAATCCGCCCGCCCGGATCCGAATCCTCATGAAATCAATGGAATCGGTGTTAAGTTAAGCTAAAATCGGGTAAAAATCAACCGGTTCACCGCGGACCGCGTGACAATGACACGCACGTTTCCGGACTCCGTCGCCCTGAGACCCGCCTTCCTGAGCCGCCCCAGAAGGGCCTTGGAGCGGCAACAACGAGAAAAGAAAAAGCCCCGGGGTTGTCCAAAAAGTCGAATTTTATAAATACCCGCTCGCCGAGCCCTTCGCTTCGCTCAGGATAAACTCCGTCGAGG
>JAUCQC010000009.1 GCA_030372965.1 bacterium | reverse complement strand
CCCCCCCCCCCCCGCTGCCGATCGGGGAGGGGCAGACCATCTCACAGCCGTATATCGTGGCGGCCATGACCGAAGCCCTCCGCATCCGGCCCGGCGAACGGGTCCTGGAGATCGGAACCGGTTCCGGGTACCAGACCGCGGTTCTCGCGGAACTCGGGGCGGCCGTTTATACGGTGGAGATACTTCCCGTGCTCGCCGAAAAAGCGCGGGTGACGCTCGGCCTTCTCGGATACAACGCCATCCGGTTCCGGACCGGGGATGGAAGCGAAGGGTGGCCTTCAGAGGCGCCTTTCGACGCGATTTGCGTGACCGCCGCCCCGGAGCGGATCCCGGACGCGCTCCTCGAACAGCTGGCCGACAGCGGCCGGATGATTGCGCCGGTCGGGCTGACGCGGCAGGACCTCGTGTTTCTGGAGAAGCGGGAAGGGACGATACGGCGGGAAACGCTGATGCCCGTGCGGTTCGTCCGGATGACGGGCGGATGAGGCGGCCCCGCCGCTTGTTCCGGATCCGGCGAAACAAGACCGGTCTCAATCCGTATCATGAGAGTGAAGACGCTCCGAACCGAACACGAGGTGCCTCATGACCGTGAAATCGAATCCCCAAAGCGAAGCCTCCAGGCGCTGGGTCCGATCGGGCGGTGATCGCATGCTCGGAGGTGTCTGCGGCGGAATCGCCGCCGGCCTGGATGTTCCGCCTGCGGCCGTCCGGCTGGCCTGTGTTTTCCTGACTTTTCTCAGCGGCTGGACCGCGGTGATGTACGTCATCGCGCTGGCCGTCATGCCCCGCGACGCGTCCAAAGAGCGGAAAACATCCCGGACGGTCCACTCCGCCGCGTCCGTGTGGGGATTCATCCTGGTCTGCTTCGGCCTCCTCCTGCTCTCCGGCTGGATATCGGATCATTGGGACTGGTGGGGAGGGCCGTTCGGCGGTTTCTGGCGGTGGCGGCCTCTGCCGTTCCACCTCCTCTTTCCGATTCTGATCATCCTGACCGGCGTCGGTTTATGGATACGCGGCCTTTCCGGAGACGCGAAGGACGCGAAGGGGCCGGGGAGCGTGGCCGGTTCCGGCCGGGCCCTGTTCCGGTCCCCTTCCAACCGCGTGATCGCGGGCGTCTGCGGGGCGGTTGCCGGGCGGTTCCGGTTCGACCCGACTCTGATCCGGCTTCTCGCGGTTCTGTTCACATTGATGACGGCCCTGCTGCCCGGGATCCTTTTCTATCTCTGTCTCTGGATTGTCATTCCGGAAAAACACTGACGTTCCGGCCGCATTTGAGGAGGACTTCGGCATGAAATCGAAAAAGACATCCCCGATACCGGGCCTGCTGCTCGTCCTGACCGGTTTCTGGTTGCTGCTGCATCAGACGGACTGGGTTCCGGCGATTTCCGAAAGCGCGCTGCCTGTTTTCCTGATCTCGGTGGCAGTCCTTCTGTTGATCGACGCGATCCGCAGGAGCGGATCGTCCTCCCTTTTCTGGGGTGTGTTCCTTTTTCAAGTCGGCATTTTTTTCCTTTTGAGGAATCACGGAATCATCGCCAGAATCGACGCGGACGAATACTGGCCGGTATTTCTATTCGCGTTCGGTCTTTCCTTCTACCTGCTGTTTCTCATCCATCCCGGACATCGGGGCCTGCTCATTCCGTCCGGTTTGCTTCTGTACGCCGGTCTGGCGGCTGCGTCCGAATCTCTCATGGACGCGCCAGCGGGTCTGGATGCGGCGATCCGGTATTTCGGTCCGGTTTTTTTCGTTTTATCCGGAATCTGGATGCTCCTGCGGCTGATCGCCGGATCCTTCCGCAAAACCGGGTAATGGGCTATTTGACGGAATTGTAACATTATTCCCCTTGACTTTCTGTCATAAATCCATTAATATCAACCAAGGGAAGAGGCGCCCGCGCCGCGGGTTCCTTTTATTTATTCCCCCTATAATGTTTCCTGTTTTCACTCCACCGACTGGGAAGGCGGAACCGCATTCCTGTGAGCTGGCTTCGGAAGAAAAACAGGAAGGAGAGGATTCCCGGTAGGGAAACGCCCTCCTTCGGAGACTGGCTCAGACATTCCGATGTCCTGGCCCGGTCCACGCATCCCGCCAAACGCGTCTCCCGCCTTCTTGGAGAAATACAGAAGCGCAGCCTGTGCGACCAGGCGTTGATCGTGTCGCGCCTTGCCGGCGACAGCCGGTGGGAGGTCCCGTATTCATCTCCGGAAAATGAACCTTCCATCCTTCCCGCGGACCTGATCGAAACCCTCTGCCGGCGCTCCCAGGATGAGATGAAAATACTGTCGCTCGCGGATCTGTCGGAAGATCCCGGGCTGGAACAGCGTTTCTGGTCCCTTCGCTGCCGGAGCCTTCTCGTCCATCCGTTCCACGTGCGGGAGGATTCGGCGGACGTGCTGATTCTGGTGAATCCCTCGGATCTCGGCGACGAATCCCGCCTGCACGATCTGATCGAATACGCCGGCCCCCTTCTGACCCTCGCCCTTCACAACCACCGCCTCAGCAACGAACTCCAGCAGAAGGATCTCGAGCTGAATGACTGGGCCGAACACATCGAGAAGCGCATCGAAGACGGCACCAAGAAACTGCTGGAACGCGAACTGCAGTACCACGCCCTGTTTGAAGGGAACAACGACGGCGTGGTCGTTCACGACCGGGACGGACGCATTCTGGAGACGAACCGCGCCTCCTGCCGGCTGTTCGGGTACGAACGCAGGGAACTGCTGAGTCTCGGCTGGCCGCGTCTGGCCGACGAGCGGTTCATCGAGCCCCTTTCGCTTTCCTTCGTCAGGACGCTGAGGAACGATCCCGCGTCTCCGGTGGAGGCGCTGCTCACCCGCAAGGACGGGTCGCGGTTCGACGCGGAGGTGAACAGCCGGAAAGTGCGTTTCATGGGGAAGGAGGCCGTCCAGAGTTTCATCCGCGACGTCTCAGTGCGGAAACACCTGGAAGCGGGACTCCGTGAGGAGCGGGAGAAGTACCGACTTCTGGTGGAATCTTCGCTGGTGGGCGTCTTCATCATCCAGCAGGGGACGGTGCGGTTCGCGAACACCCGATTCGCCGAGATTCTACAGGTCACGCCGGAGACGCTCGTCGGGACGAACTACTTCGACCGGATCGATCCCGAGGAGCGCAGCATGGTCACGCTCCGGGAAACCCGCCGCGAGATGGGCGAGCCGGTGGAGGAGCACTACCAGGTGCGCTATATCCGCCAGGACGGATCCCGGTGCTGGTGCGAGATACACTGCCGGCGCATCGAGGTCGAGGGAAAGCCCACGGTGATGGGCAACGTGCTGGACATCTCCCAGCGCAAGCTGTGGGAAAGCCAGCTCCTGGAAACCCAGAAGATGGAATCCATCGGCACCCTCGCCGGCGGCATCGCGCACGATTTCAACAACCTGCTCGGCGGCATTCTGGGATACGCGTCCCTTCTCCTCACCGAGATGAAGGAGGACCATCCCTACTACCAGGATCTGCTGGCCATCGCGGAGACCGCGAAGAAAGCGGCGGACCTGACGAACCGCCTTCTGGCCTTCGCGCGCGGCGGCAAATACCAGGTCTCGACGCTGCGGATCAACAAAATCGCGGAGGATGTGGTCGGCATTCTGCGGCATTCCGTCGATCCGTCCATCGAGTTCGAGACGCGCCTTTCGGACGACCTGTGGCCCGTGCGCGGCGATTCGCGCCAGATTCACCAGACCTTCGTCAATATCTGCCTCAACTCAGTAGACGCCATGCCCGGCGGCGGTCGCATTCTCATCACGACCGAAAACGTGTATGTCGACGAAAAATCCCCCGAGACCCAGGTCGGGATCAAGACGGGCGATTACGCCCTGATCCGTTTTCACGACACGGGCGTAGGCATGGACGAGCGGACGAAGTCCAGGATCTTCGAGCCGTTCTTCACCACGAAGCCGGTCCATGAACGGAAGGGTCTGGGCCTTTCCATGGTTTACGGAATCGTCAAGAATCACAACGGCACCATTCAGGTCCAGAGCGAACTGGGAAAGGGCACGGTTCTCTCGCTGTTCTTTCCCCGGTTCGTCCAGGCGGAGCCTGAAACCGAAAAGCCGGCTCCGTCGGTCGTCTCCAACAAGGTTCTGCTCGTGGATGACGAGGAGATCATCCGGCACGTGGGCGACCGGATGCTCCGGAAGAAGGGATTCGATGTCCTGCTCGCCCGCAACGGGAAGGAAGCCGTCGAGGTTTACAACCGGATGAAGGACGATATCGCGGTCGTGCTTCTCGATCTCGTCATGCCTGAAATGGACGGCAAGGAGGCCTACCGGGAGCTCAAGAAGATCAATCCCAAGGTCCGTATCGTGTTCACGAGCGGCTACGGCCCCCACGACCGTCCGGATCTGATGGATGGAACGGAAGTTCATTTTCTGCAGAAGCCCTTTCACACGGAGATTCTGTACCAGACCATCAAGACGGCGCTGGGCAATGGAACCCGGAAATCAGGCCGAAAACTGGAATAATATTTGCTATCAGTATATACAGAAAAATGCGATGACCAGTGCGGCTTTTCATTGTGAAGGATGAAAATCAGGGACATCTGTATCCATCGTCATGAATTCCACTCTAAGCAATTTTAAAACAGATATTTACGTCGCTCCGGCGGCTCCCATCCCATACGACAAAATCTACTCGAAATCCGGCATCGGCTGCCTGCTCCTGGACGGTCATTTCAAAATTTTGTCATGCAACAGCACGGTTGAAACGTTTCTGAACCGGGAATCCGACGAGATCATCGGAAAATCTTTCCTCGATTTTGTGCTTTCCGATTCACGGCTGCGGGTCTCCGATTCCCTGGAACTCTGCGTGAGACGGGGCTATATCCGCGACATTCCCGCGCTTCTCGCAGATTCCATGCGGCACGCGATTCCATTCCTGATCAGCGGCCTTTCGTCCGGCGAGGCCACGGATCAGGAGCCCGGTCTTCGACTCACCCTGAAGGACGTTTCAGCCGAGTTCCGCGCACGCTCCATTGCGGAATGCTCGATCGAGCTGCTCGGCTCTCCGCCTCCGGATGCCGGCCGGACTCACGACCTGAAACCGCTTCTGGAGCGGATCCGTGAATCCGTCGGATGCGACGGCATCGGATGGTCGGAGATGAAATCCGGCGGAGGATGCCAGTGCTTCGGCAAGTGGACGGGATTCCGTTCCGCGTCCGCTGATTCCGATATGCGGAGATGGACTCCCCAGACCTGGATGCGTTTCATTTCGGGCCTGGCGGGCCACACCGCGTGCGAGCGGACCTCGGCCGGCGGAACGGTGATCCGTCTGGATGCCATCGAAACGCCGCCCGCCCGTTCGCAGGACATCCCCGCCGCGACTCCCGGAAACCCGGAACCGTCCGACGGGCCCCCGGCCGATCCATTCGGCAAATACGCCTCTCTCGCCGTTCTACCGGTCGCCGGTTCTGATGCGTCCCGTTTCCTCATCCTCGCGGACAGAAGGCCGGGATTCTTCAGCGTGCGGGACGCCTCGTGCGTCGAGAACCTGGCGGCCGCACTGTTCCGGAAGGCGGAGCCCCTTCCGCAGGCCGGCCCGGAAGCGGCACTGGAACCGGCTCCGGAGCCCAAGACAACCCCTGAAGCGGAATCGGTTCCGCCGGATATTCCCTGTCTCTTATACACATCTGACGCTGCCGACGAGTTCCGA
>JAUCQC010000008.1 GCA_030372965.1 bacterium | reverse complement strand
CGCTGTCTCGTGGGCTCGGAGATGTGTATAAGAGACAGAAGGTGCCCGGCACTTTTAAGGCCGTGTCATTGATACGTCGAATACGTGAAAATCGAATTCCTCGAGGGCGTGATGGAGCCCAGCGTGTGGTCGATGCCGTAGCAGTACTTCGAGAACGGCCTCTGGTGTAGTCCGAATCTCCGGATGAGCGCGACGACCCAATGGGGCACCAGCGGCTCGACCTTGATCTCGAGCAGGACGGGCGATTCCGCGTGCATCGTGGTGACGGGGTCGTCGTAGAAAATCATGTCCGACTCCCGGTAATCGAGGTCCCATGAGCCGCGCGCCAGTCGGTAGCAGAGACTGCGGTCGAAGGTGATGCGTCCGTACGATTCGAGCGAGAACACGTAGGGCTCGCGGAAATACCGGACGTGCAGGACGGGATCCGCGCCGCTCCAGTGCAGGATGTCCTCGAACCGGTCGAGCCGCTCGCGGATCTCGGGCTCCCGCCGCTCCGAAGGCGCGGCCTCGAACAGACCGGAAAAACGGTCGACCGGCAGGCGGTAACGCTTTTTCCAGATCACGCTTCCCTGGCGGTACTTGATTTCCGGCCAGATCCACTCCCCGGGCTTCATGCCGTAGTACCGCGCCCTGGCCTTGTATCGCATGGGTTTCCGGAACTTGGTGTCGTGGTAGAACTTCAGGGAGGGCGTGTCGAAGTACAGGTTGTTGACCGTGTAGCCCGGTTCGCCGCAGTGCACGTGCCGGTCCAGGCCGACCATCGGCGCGATGTGCGCCTTGATCGCCGCGGCCATGTCCTCGGTGATCGCGTACTTCAGCTCGTATCTGCGGATGTCGACGAGATCCCTCAACGCGGCTCCGGCGGATGGGCGGTCACGGCGCCTGGGGCAGGCTGTCCGCGCCCATGGCGAACAGCAGTTCGGACAGGGCGTAGTCCAGGTCGCGCCGTTTGACGGCCAGTTCCCGCCTGGCGTCGATGACATCCAGCTCCAGCTCGAGCAGTTCGTCGGAACGGACGGTATCGTACCCGGGCGCCGCGCGGATGACGTCACCGGCCTCCCGGCTGTGGCTGTCAGAGGCTTTGCTGAAATTCTCCCAGTCGAGCCGCAGATCGCGGTACAGCTCATACGCGGCCTGCACCTCCTCGGCGATGGACTCGAAAACGCCGTCAATCCGCGCCTCGCGTTTGCGCACGGCCAGGTTGACGGCCTTGATGTCGCCGATGTTCCAGTCGAAGAGCGGGATGTCAAATCCGGCGCTCACCTCGCCCCAGTCCATGGGGCGGGTTTTCTCGCGGTGATAGGAGAACTGGATGTAGTTGAGCTGGGGCAGCAGCCTGAAGCGCTCGACGTCCCTCTCCTTCCGGGCGAGCACGATTTCCTGCCGAACCAGAGCGACCTCTGGCCGGTTGCGGACTGCGACGGCCACCGCCCAGTCGAAATCGGCAGGGACCGGAGGCGGGACGGGGCTTTCCTGAAAAGACGTGTCGGCCGCGAGGCCCGTTCTCTGGGCCAGGTGCCGCCTGGCCGCGGAACGCTTCTGGCCGGCCCGCGCCAGTTCGTTCAGGGCCTCCGCGCGCATCGATCGGGCCTTCATGTAGTACACGACGGACCGGTCGCCCGTGCTGAGAAGATTCTCGATCATCCCGATTCTGCGGTCGAGCAGGCTCACCTTCGTTTCCGCGATTTCGGCCAGCCTGTCCGCGGCGATGACATCCGCGAAATCGCGGCGCACACGGGCGGTGAGATCCTGCTCGTACCGGATCTTCTCCAGTTCCGTCTCACGCAGGTCCGTCCGGGCCTTCTCCCTGTCCCTGGTCAGTTCGCCGAGGTCCGGAATGCGAACGCGCAGGGCCGCGCGCAATTCGTCGAAATCGTCGTCATAGCTCCGCCGGGTCACGTTGCTGACGCGGATTTCTGGATTCTCCGGCTTTCCGGCCGAGGCGAGCCTGTGTTCCGCGATCTCCACGTCCGTGGTCAAGGACTGCAGCCTCCGGCTCCGCGCCAGGGTTCTCGCGATCACGGTGTCCTCGGAAACGGGCGTGACGGACGCGCCGGACCCGGCAACGGCGAAAAACCGGCCCGAGGCGGACGTGTCCGCCGGCCCGTCGGCGCGACCGCCGACCGGAAATGCGGCCAGCGCCAGGCAGAAGGCGGCGGCCGCGGCCATACGGGATGACGTTCGCGATCGACGCATCATCCGCCCTCCGGGGATATGTGCACGTTCACCACTTCGCCCGGCAGCAGGGCGTGGCTGGAATCGAGCGCCACGCGCACCTTGCGCGCCCAGAAGAGCTGGCCCCGGAACGAAAGACGCTCGGGCGCGCGGGAGATGCCTGGGGCCGTGAAGATGACGGTTCCACGCGTGTCGTATTTGCGGCCCCGCTGGGAGGAGATGCGGACCGACATGCCGGAATCCGGCAGGATGGACGTCTTCTCCGGCAGGTAGACGGTCATAAAGGCCGGCCTTCTCTCCTCCACGGTGATGAGGGAGTCGAAATCCTCGACCACGTCGCCGGGCCTCGCGTTGATGTCGGTCACCACGCCGTCCACGGGGGACACCAGGGACCGCATGCGGATCTGGCTCTCCAGGAGAACCCTCCCGCGTTTGAGATCGTCGGCGCGGGCCGGGTTCCTGACGGAACCGGATCCCGGCAGGCTGTCCGGGTCCGCGGACTTGAGCCGCTGGACGGCCCTGCGGAGCGCGGCCGTTTCCCTGGAGATCCGCTCCATCTCTCCGGCCTGGGCGGCCAGATAGGCTGCGAGCCCGTCCCTCTGGACGATGAGACCGTTCAGGTCCCGGCTGGAGCCGAGACCTGCCTTTTCCGCGTTCCGGAACCGCTCGATCTGGCCGTTGAGCGTGGCCAGCTGGGCTTTCATCGACTCGATCGTGGCCACCCGGTCCATGAGATCCGCGGCGTCTTTCTCAAGCTGAAACCTCAGCCTCTGCATCTCCGCGGCGGGTAGCCCCTCGCTCAGGTCGGACACATCCAGCATGGCCAGCACCTGGTCCCTGCGCACGGGATCTCCGACCTCCACCATGAGCGCGGCGATCCGGCCCGGCTCCTGCGGCCCGAGGTAATGGGCCCTGCGCTCCACGATGCCGATGACGTTCCTCCCGACGAACCACCGGAAGGCCAGGACCGCGACGGCCAGCAACGCGGCCAGCCACAGCAGAGTGTAGGCGTGCCGGCGCAATGCGGGGCCGAACGCGCCGGAATTCACGGCGGGCTTCATACTTCCACCGTCGCTTCCTGGTTGATGTAGGTCAATCCCCGGATGTCCTTGACCTTCCGCAGTTCCGCGATCAGGTTCTCCTGGTCCCCCGGATTCGCGAGCCTCACCTGGTAGGAATAATCGAAGGCCTGGCCCTGGGCCACGTCACGCATGGTGACCAGCACGAAATGCTTCGTCCCAGCGCGCAGGATGCGGGTGACCCTGTCCGCGGCGTCCGCCTGGGCCGGAAGCTGGAAACGCAGGAGCCCGTCGTGTTTGCGCCTCGCGCCGAAGGGCGACACGTGCAGGGCCGCCGCGATGAGGCAGAACACCGCCGTGCCCGTGACGGCCGTGGCGTAGCTCTGCACGCCGCAGCTCACTCCGACGCCGAGGGACGCGAAGATGAAAACCAGGTCCCGGGGCTCGCGCAGGTTGGTGCGGAAGCGGATGATGGCCAGGGATCCGACGATGCCGATGCCCCGGGCGATGTTGTCGCCGATCGAGATCATCAGGAGACACGTGACGATGCTGCCGAGAATCATGCTCTGCACCAGGCCGCGCGAGTACGAGAGGCCCTGGTACGTCTTCTCGTACAGGAGCGCGATGCCGGTGGCCAGAAGGAAGGTCAGCAGGAAGGAGAGGAGCGCGACCTGCCATTCGATCTGTTCGAATCCGTAACTGAGAAGTGTCTGCATTCCGTGTTCCCCGATCCGGTTGCGTTCGCCGGCGGACTGCCGGCCCGCCGGGCCCCGGCGGTTTCGGCGCCGGGGTTCCAATTATAATATAGTAAGAAATCCCCCGTTTCGCACGCGGGAGTTGCCGTTCGTACAAAATATTACATCCGGCCGCGTCGCGCGGGGCGGAATGAAGCTCCCTGCCGTTCCGCCGCGCGGGAGAATGCGCTCGCTGACAGATTCAGCGCAATTCCGGTTCCTCCGGCCGCGGCCACTCGAACACGTGGATTTCCGATCTCTCCCGGTCCAGCACGTAGAGCCGGCCGTCCCGGTAGACGGCATCCACCGGCGTGCCGAACCCGCCGTCGGGAACGATTTCTTCGCCGAATGAGCCGGCCGCGGCCCATTTGCGGAACCAGTGGACGCGCCTGTTCCCGGTGTCGCAGACGAACAGAATGCCGCCGTCCGGCGTCTCGGCCATGCCGGCGGGCCGGTCGAGCGTTTCTTCCCCGAACGAGAAAAGAGCGTTGCCGTACGTGTCGAAAACGACCACGCGTCCCTCCTCCGAGTCGGTGACCAGCACGCGGCCGGATGCGGTCACCAGGACGCGCTCGGGCGACTCCAGCCGGCCCTCCCCGGAATCGACTCCCCCGAAGGCGATCTGCGGCGTCCCCCCCGGGCCGAGCTTGAGGACGCGGCGGTTCTCCCCGTCCAGGCAGAAAAGCTCGGACTGCGGCGTGAAGAACACATCGAGCGGAAAGTCGAAGGCCAGGGACTCGGCCCAGCCGGAGGTCGGCCGCAGGGTGGAGATGTAATGCAGGTCCTTGTCGTACCGCTCCACGCGGCCGTTGTCGTGATCCGCGACAAATACATCGAGTCCGTTCCCCGCCCACACGGAAACCGGGTCGTTGAAACGCTCGCGCCCCCATCCGAAACCGCCGATGGCGGCCAGCACGTTTCCGGCTCCGTCGAATTTCAGGATGCGGTGGTTTCCCGTGTCCGCGACATACAGGTTTCCCGAAGGATCGGCGGAAAGGGCCCGCGGTCCGTCCATGCGGCCCGGTTCCTGTCCGGGGCCTCCGAACCGGCCGATGTGGCGGGGCTGAAATCCGTCCCCCGGCTCCAGGCCGGAGGCCGCGGCCGCCGTCAGGACCTGCAGGAGGGCGCCGGCCCACAGACCGGCCGGCTTGAGAGGGCTGCGGATTTCTTTTGTACGCATACGGGGTTCCACGGTTTGAAGTGACCTCATTCCAGCGGCCGCCACCCGGTCCGGGACAGCTCCTCGTCCGTCAGCGAGGGCAGGATGTCGTCCTCCGTGCCCGGCTCGCCGTCCCGGCCTGCGGACAGCAGCGTGTAGGTTTCTCCGGACGGATCCAGGCTGTAATAAAATGGAACGACCGCCCCCGATTCCCCCCCGGACGCGGGATCCAGGAATTGGAGCACGGTGTCGGTCTCTGCCGCGAGCGCGGGGAGGGATTCGGGATAGGCGCCGGAACGCTCCCGAAAAGCCTCGGCCGCCCGGACCAACCCGTTGAGAAGCGCCCGCGTTTCAGCGGCCGCCGATACAACGGATGGTTTCACCACAGGCTGTTTCGGTTCGAAACGGCCGATAAATGCCGCTGTCGAGACCAACCCGCCCAGGACTCCCAGGGCGATGATGCGGCCGCCGCCGGACCGTCTTCTCGTCCAGCCGTAAAATATCGCCGCGGACGATACGACCGGCCCGATGTAGGGGATGAACGAAGCGATCGCGAGCGCGTATCCGGGCCAGCCGACGGACTTTCGGGACTTCCTCTCCCGGTCATAGGCCAGGCGCTCGGCCGCGAGCATGGATTCGATGCGGAAGCGCAGAATGCCCGGGTCTTCCTGAAGAAGCCCGGCCTGCGTGCCGCCGTCTGAGGAGGACGGAGTCGGGCCTGGTTGCGCAACGGGGTTGCCGGCGGGACGGTTCAGCGCATCCGCGGGAATCATGGGTTCCAGCCGCGCGACACCCCCGGCGTTCAGGAAAGCCTCCTGGTAACGGATGGCCGTGTTCCGGTCCACTCCGGATTTGACGCTGACGGGCCGGCCCGAGAACAGCGCGCCTGCCTGGCGGCTGTTGAGATGAAAGGCCTCGGTCAAGGCGGCTTTCACCCGGTCCGGGTTCCGTCCCTCGGCCACTGTGCCGTCGAAAATCACGCGGAACAACCCTTCGTCCCCGGTCTCAGCCGCGTTTCCTGCGGCCGGATCGCCCGCCCCGGGTTTGACACGCGGCGGGCCGGAACCGGGCGTGTTTTTCTCCACGTCCCGCCGTGTCCCGGCGGAAAGCCCGCGGCTCCGGAGCGGGATGCCGTAACCGCGTTCCGATTTCGTGATGTTCCACCAAAGGACGCGGAACGGCCACAACGGGCCCGAAGAGCGGATGGAACGGACCAGATCGGACTCCCGGTTCGTCCAGGCCGCCAGCCAGCCGGTATCGTCCGCGGCCGCGACGCGCTTTCCGCTTTCCGAAAGGAGCCGGACGCCTTCCTGGTGCTCGTCCATGAGCGCCAGGGGATCGTCCGTGCCGAGCAGGAGCAGACGCCTCCGGTAAGGCCTCGGTTCGTGCCGGGTCCGGCGGTCCGTGGTCGTGGTCAGGTCCCCCCCGTCGTCGAGAAAAGTGACGCATTCGAAGGAGACATCGTTCTCCCGACGCCGGAGGCAGAAGAGCAGGGACCCGTCCGGCTTGAGGAAGACGCGCATCCGGTTTTCCGGAAGGGTCGGGCGGGTGAAATCGCCGATCCGCCGCAAACCGGCCCCTTCCGCGAGTCCGGACGCGATGGCAAATTCCGGCGGATCCGGCCGTCCCGGAGCGGACGCGTCCCGCTGCCAGGAGGGTCGTGCCGTCACATTATGCCGTATCACGAGGCCGGCCAATAAAAGCATGTACAGCGGCAGAAGGACGAATACGGAAAACGGCCAGGGAATTTTCAACGTGAACACGAGGGAAATGAATGCGGCCGCGGACAGCGCGGCCAGCGCTCCGGCTTTCATGTCGCTTCCGGCAAATGAATGACTCCGCCGTCAGCGGCGGGGTTTTACCAGAAAACAGGATGATGGGCACCGCCAGCGGCGGTGGTTCAGACTCGTCGGAGCTGTCAGAAGCCCGAATCAGCCGACTGGGTGATGATTAATGATAATTAATTCACGGGCTTCTGACAGCCCGATTGGACAGAATGCGTAACTTCGGAAAAATTAGGGTTTTTTGGGGGGAATGTCAAGACAGATTTAGAAAATTGGAGAGAATGCGCTTTCCTTCGGAGGTCAGTATCGATTCCGGATGAAATTGCAGGCCTTCGACCGGATCTTCCCTGTGACGGATGCCCATGATGGTCCCGTCTTCGGTCCAGGCCGTCACCTCGAGACAGTCCGGCAGGCTGGCCCGGTCCACGACCAGCGAATGATAGCGCGTGGCCTCGAAAGTCGTCTCCAGGTTGCGGAAAAGCGTCCGGCCGTCGTGCCGGATGGCCGAGACCTTGCCGTGAACGGGCACGGCCCGGACCACCCTGCCGCCGAACGCCTCCGCGATGGACTGATGCCCCAGGCATACGCCGAGCACCGGACAGCGGCCCTTCATCGCGGTGACGAGCGGGATGGAAATGCCCGCGTCCGCCGGCGTTCCGGGTCCGGGCGAGATCACCACGGCCTCGGGACCGAGGGCCAGAACGTCGTCCACGCTCACCTCGTCGTTCCGGCGCACCTCGATTCTGCGGCCGGTTTCGCCGATGAACTGGACCAGATTGTAGGTGAACGAGTCGTAGTTGTCGAGAATGAAGACCATGGATCCCTCCGTTCCGGGCGCTCAGCGCCCGGCCGTTCCGGCCGCGGTGTCCGCCGGCGCCGGCACCGATGTCCCGGCCGCGGCGACCGCGTGAAAAAGCGCGCGCGCCTTGTTCAGCGTTTCCTGGTATTCCCTCTCCGGATCGGAGTCCGCGACGATTCCCGCGCCGGCCTGCAGACTGCCCTCCATCCCGCGGAGCACGAGCGTCCGGATGGCGATGCACATGTCCATGTTGCCGCCGAAGTCGAAATACCCGATCGAGCCTCCGTACACGCCCCGCCGTTCCGGCTCGAGCTCGTCGATGATCTCCATGGCCCGCACCTTGGGAGCGCCGGACACCGTGCCCGCGGGAAAGCACGCGGAAAAGCAGTCGAACGCGTCCTTGTCCGGACGGAGCCGGCCCTCCACGTGCGACACGAGATGCATGACCCTGGAGTAACGCTCGACCGTGAACAGCTCGGAGGCCCGGACGGTGCCGAACCGGCAGACGCGGCCGATGTCGTTGCGCGCGAGGTCCACAAGCATGACATGTTCCGCGCGTTCCTTCTCGTCCGCCTTCAGCTCCGCCTCGAGCCGGAGGTCCTCGGCTTCCGTGCGGCCCCTGCGGCGCGTGCCCGCGAGCGGCCTGATGGAGACGCGGCCCGCCTCGGTTTTGACCAGAATTTCCGGGGACGACCCGAGGATGCGAAGTTCCCCGAACGCCAGGTAGTACATGTACGGGGACGGGTTGGCCAGACGGAGCGCCTCGTACATCCGGACCGGATCCGTCCGCACCGGAAAGGTGAAGCGCTGGGACAGCACCACCTGAAAGGCGTCCCCGGCGAGGATGTATTCCTTCGCCCGGCGGACGGCCGCTTCGAATTCTGTCCGGGTCATGTGGGGACGGAACACGTCCGATCCGGACGCTTCATCCGATTGAAAGGGGAACGGGTGGACGCAGGACTCCGGTACCCGACCGTCATGTGAAGCGTTTTCCATGACCGGCCTGTCTCCCGGGGAGCCGCAGAGGCGCGTCAGTTCGAGAAGACGGTTCTCTGACGGTTCGTCCGAATGGATCACGATGTCCACGGTTTTCTCGACGTGATCGAATACGAGAACCTCCTCGGGGAACATGAACAGGAACTCTGGCACCGCCATCGGATCCGGGTTGGCGTCCGGGATGCGTTCGAACCGGCGTATGGCGTCATAGGAGACAAAGCCGACGGCGCCGCCGGAGAAAGGCCTCACCGAGGCGTCCATGCGGGCCTCGTTCACCAGGCGGCGCAGGACGTCAAGCGGGTGGCCCTCCATCCGGTGCCTGATCCATTCCGGATGCGCCGCTCCCGGTTCCGCACCGTCGGTCCGGCCGCATCGGACCCGAACCTCGATATCCTGTCCCGAAGACTTGAACACGGCATAGGGTTTTCCGCCGAGAAACGAATACCGGCCCCGCTTGCCGTCGCTCTCGAGCGACTCGTAGAGAAAGCCGAAAGGCGCATCCGCGTACAGGGCTTCGAAAGCGGACACCGGCGTCCATGAGGCCGGTATCCTGCGGTGGTGCACGACGCGGCGGGAAAGGACAGGTCCGCTCACCGGGCGCCTCCCCGGGGGCCGCAGACCTTCGGCCCCGCGTCGCGCCGTGTCGCGTCCTTGAGGCTCCGGACCAGGGCGGCGAGGTCCTCGCCCTGCGCCGCGGCCCGGACGATGCGGCTTCCCACGATGACGCCGTCCGCCACCCGTGAGAGACGTTTCACGTGCTCCGGGGTGGAAACGCCGAATCCGACGGCCAGCGGCTTTTTTGTCCGTCCGCGCATTCGCCTCAGAAAGGCTTCCGCGCCCGCGGCCACGGCGGTCCGGCTGCCCGTGGTGCCGGTTAGGCTCACGCAGTACACGAACCCGGATGACGCGGCCGCGATCTTCGCGAGACGCTCCGGGGGCGAGGTGGGCGCCGCCAGAAAGATCAGGTCCAGGCCTGCCTTGCGGCTGGCGGCCATCCAATCCCCGGCCTCATCGGCCGGAAGATCGGGGATGATCAGCCCTGCGAAGCCCGCCGCTTTGAGCCCGCGGACCGACCGGTTCACGCCCCTGCGGTGGAGGGGGTTGAGATAGGACATCAGAATCAGCGGAACCCGGCCGTCCATGGAACGGGCGGCGCCGAGAACCGTGTCCAGGTCGGCCCCGTTCGCCAGCCCGATGTTCGAGGCTTCCTGTATCACGGGCCCGTCCGCGATCGGGTCCGAGAACGGGAGGCCGATCTCGATGAAGTCGGCGCCGTTCTCCGCGAGCGTGCGGATGGCTTCGAATGATTTGTCGAGCGTCGGGTGGCCGGCCATCAGATAGGCCACGAGCCCGGCCTCGTTCCGCGACCGGAGCTCCTCCCATTTCTCGGACAGCGTCATATCCGGCCTCCCGCGATGTCGAGGTCCTTGTCGCCCCGTCCGGACAGGTTCACGATCAGAACGCGGCCCGGCGATCGGCGGCAGGCCCGGAGCGCGTAGGCCAGCGCATGGCTGCTCTCGAGCGCGGGCAGTATGCCCTCCAGCTCGGACATGCGATGGAAGGCCTCGAGCGCCGCGTCGTCCGGAACCGACGTGTAACGGACGCGGCCCGAATCCTTCAGGCAGGCGTGCTCGGGTCCCACCCCGGGGTAGTCCAGCCCCGCGGACACGGAATGCGTGGGAAGCACCTGCCCTTTCGCGTCCTGCAGAAGGTAGCTCAGCGCGCCGTGCAGAATACCCGGCCGGCCGTGGCAGAGCGTGGCGCCGTGCCGGCCGGGCTGCGGACCGCGGCCGCCGGCCTCGACGCCGACCATGGCGACGTCCGTGTCCAGGAAGGGGTGAAACAGCCCCATGGCGTTGCTTCCCCCGCCCACGCAGGCCACCAGCAGGTCGGGCAACCGGCCCTCCTCCTTCAGAATCTGCCGCTTCGCCTCGAGACCGATGACGGACTGAAAATCACGCACCATCAGCGGATACGGATGGGGACCGACCGCGGACCCGATGCAGTAATACGTGTCGCGGACGCGCGTCACCCAGTCGCGCATCGCCTCGTTGATCGCGTCCTTCAGGGTGCGGGTGCCCGATTCGACCGGAACGACTTCGGCGCCGAGCAGCCGCATCCGGTACACGTTCATGGCCTGTCTCTTCACGTCGTCGCTTCCCATGTACACCGTGCACTTCAGGCCGAACAGCGCGCAGGCCGTGGCCGTGGCCACGCCGTGCTGGCCCGCGCCGGTTTCTGCGATCACCCGGCGCTTGCCCATGCGCCTGGCCAGGAGCACCTGGCCGACGGTGTTGTTGATCTTGTGCGCGCCCGTGTGGCAGAGGTCCTCGCGCTTGAGGTACATGCGGCTCTCCCCGCGCCGTCTCCGGACCGTGCCCCCGGACGGGCGGGCGCCGGCCTTCCCTGTCCCTGCCGGAAAGCGGAGGACTCGGGTCAGGGGCGTGGGGCGGCCCACGGTGGCCCGGAGCAGGTCGCCGAGCTCCCGCCGGAACGCGGGATCCCTGCGCGCGGCGCGGTAGGCGCGGTCCAGTTCGTCGAGCGCCGGGAATACGGTGTCCGGGACATAACGGCCGCCGTAGCTCCCGAAATAGCCGCGGCGGTCCGGCTGGGATGGAATCATCTGGCCTCCGAAATGAATCGCTTCATTTTGTCATAATCCTTGAATCCGGCCGAGCGTTCCACGCCCGAGGACACATCCACGGCCGCCGGGTTCATCGTCAGGACGGCCCGTTTCACGTTGTCGGGCGTCAGTCCGCCCGCGAGCCAGAAGGGACGGCTCAGAGGCTGGGGCAAGCCCCGGCTCAGAGGCTGGGGCAAGCCCCGGCTCGTAGGCTGGGGCAAGCCCCGGAACCGGCTCCAGTCGAAGGGCACCCCGTCCCCGGCTCCGGGATCGAGAAGCGGCACCGCGTCACCGCAATCCTCCATCCTGCGGCCGAGGGAAACGGCATCGTCCCCTGGGAGCACGGGAATGCGCCGGATCAGGCGGAACCTTCCGGCAAGCCCGGACGGACGCGTTGGGTTCTTTTCCCCGTGCATCTGAATGAACCGGATGCCCGCGATCCCGGCCGCCCGGGCCGTTTCTTCCTCCGATTCATCCCGGAAAACGGCGACCGGAATGACGGACGCGGGCAGTTTCGCGACGATGCGGCCCGCTTCATCGGGCGTGATCCTGCGCCTGGACTCCGTGAGCACGAACCCCAGATAGTCCGCGCCGAGCCCCGCGGCCGCGAGCGCGTCGTCGATGTTGGTGATGCCGCAGATTTTTATTTTTAATTCATTTTTCATTGCTTGGCGATCCGCTTGGACAGTTCCGGGTTCCGGGTTTCGAGTTCCGGGTTAAAATAGATTCTTTGATGAAAGGATCAAAACCAATCTTCGTGCTTCCCGCCAAAATCACGCAATGTTGCGGAACATGTTTCTCCGTTGCACTATAACTCGGAACCCGAAACCCGGAACTCGGAACACCTCCACCGAACGATCGGGAGCTATCAAATCTTCGTGAGCTCCGCGAGCAGCCCCGGCGTCCGGATGACCGCCTCCCCCACCAGGATCGCGTCGTATCCCCTGTCCCTGAGCCGCCGGGCGTCGTCCGCGGACCGGATCCCGCTTTCAGCCACTTTGGTCACGGAATCCGGGAGCGACGGCGCCAGATCGAGAGAGACCGACAGATCCGTTTCGAGCGTGTCCAGATCGCGGTTGTTCACGCCGATGATCGAGGCGCCGGCCCGCAGGGCCGCGTCCAGCTCCTTCCGGTCGCGGATCTCGACGAGGCAGGCCAGTCCGGCCGAAGCCGCGGTCCGGTGCAGTTCCGCCAGCCGCTCCGGGGACAGAATGCGGGCGATGAGCAGAACCGCGTCCGCGCCGGCTTCACGGGACTGCTGAATCTGGATTTCGTCGATGATGAACTCCTTGCGCAGGACGGGAAGGCCGCAGGCGGATCGGGCCGTGTGGATGTCCCGGATGGTCCCCCCGAAATAAACTCGGTCCGTGAGCACCGAGACGGCCCTGGCGCCGGCCTTCGCGTAAACCGCGGCCGCGACGGCGGGATCGAGATCCGGCCTCAATTCGCCCGCGGAAGGGGATTTCCGCTTCATCTCCGCGATCACGGACAGCCCGGACGCCGCGAGGGCGGCTTTCAAGTCGCGAGCCGGTTCACCGGAGCGCACAATTTCAGCCGCGCTTTTTACGGATGATGACGGCGCGCGTTTCAGGAGGCGTACTTCCTCCCGCTTGGCCGCCAGGAGTTCTTCCAGCCTGAACATGCGGCTCACGCGCCCCCGCTGATGCGCTTCATGCGTTCCAGCTTCTCGAGCGCCCGCCCGGAATCGATGGATTCCCCGGCCATCCGGATGCCGTCCGCGATGCTCGGCGCCACCCCAGCCACGTACGCGACTGCCCCGCCGTTGAGCAGGACCATGTCGCGCGCCGGGCCCCTCTTCCCCTTCAGCACGTCCATGGCGATGGCCGCGTTGGCCTCCGCGTCCCCCCCGATCAGCGACTCCCGGCTCGCGCGTTCGAGACCGAAATCCTCGGGACGCACCGTGAAGGATCGGATCCGGCCGTCCTTCAGCTCGGTGACGGACGTCGGACCGGTGAGCGTGATCTCGTCGAGCCCGTCCTCCCCGTGCACGACGAGCACATGCTCCGATCCCAGTTTTTTCAGGACGCCGGCCACGGTTTCGGTCATGGTTCCGTCAAACACGCCGATGAGCTGGCGTTTGGCGCCGGCCGGGTTGGTCAGGGGGCCGAGAATGTTGAACAGGGTCCGCACGCCGATTTCGCGCCTGGGCCCGATCGCGTGTTTCATGGCGGGATGCAGGGCCGGCGCGAAGAGGAATCCGATTCCGTTCTCGTCGATGCTGGCCGAAACGGCTTCGGGCGGCGCGTCGATTCTGACGCCGAGGGCGGAAAAAAGGTCGGCGCTCCCGCACCGGCTGGACACGGAACGGTTTCCGTGCTTGGCGACGCGGCATCCCGCGCCGGCGGCCGCCAGCGCCGCGAGCGTCGACACGTTGAACGTGCCGGAACGGTCCCCGCCCGTGCCGCAGGTGTCGACGAGCCCGTCCCTGCGGCATTTCACCGGGGTGGCGGCCTCCCGCATGGCCCGGGCGAAGCCCGTGATTTCGTCCTCGGTCTCGCCCTTCATGCGGAGCGCCACGAGCAGGGCCGCGATCTGCGCGCCCGTCGCTTCGCCCTTCATGATGAATTCGGCCGCCTGATGCGCCTCCCCCTCGGTGAGGGATTCGGACCGCATCGCCTTGCTGATCGACTCCTTGATTGGCATAACCGGTTCCCTTCTGTCTGCGATTCCGCTTTCTTCTCCGCCGCCCGGGAGCCCGGGCGACCTGAAAACGCTCTCTCCCTGATAATAAAAAACCGCGGGGGTCTGTCCCGCGGTCCTGGTCGATATTCATGAGGGGGCGGGATGCATCCGATGGTCCCGTCCCGGATCGGCTTTCATGCGCCTTTCAGGGAGGGCCTCCTGTGCCTCGCCACCACCAGTTATTGCCGTTTTGAATCATTGCCCTCAGTCCTGTTTCGCGGTGATTGTTACTATACGTAGAAACAATATAGCACAAAAGGAGTCGATTGTCAAGAAAAAAGAGTTTAACGTTCAAGGTTCAACGGGAGGGAATCTCAGTGAAAAATTGCATGAACGAAACCACTCCGGCCCTAAAACGCGGAACACGGAATTCGAAACCCGGAGCAACTCCACTGCTTTGAACTTTGAACCTTGAACTTTAAACCCGATTTTACCGCATCAGCACGCACTTCCGCGCCCGGCTGAAGCCGCCGGATTCGGCGCGCAGGACATACACGCCCGACGCGAGTCCGTCCGCCACCCACCGGATGCGGTGAGGACCGGCCGGCAGGTTCGGAACCGTCCATGCCTCGATTTCCCGGCCCAGCGGGTCGAACACGGTCATGGCCAAGTCCCCGCCCTCGGGAAGACGGATCTCGAACCCCGTGGCCGTGTTGAACGGATTCGGATACGCCGGCCCCACCGAAAAACCGGCCGGTTCCACCTCCGGCGGCGCCGGATTCCGGACGGCCGACGCGGCTGCCAGAAACTTCATGTCGTCGAACACCAGACTGCCGCTTCCGGATCCCGCGTTCCCGATTGTCACGTTCAGGCCGATTCGGGTGAGCGCGGCCGTGTTCGGCCTTGCCGTTCCGACATTCGGAGCGAACGCCTCGAGCGGAATGGTCGCGGTTTCCGGGTCCGTCCCGTTCAAAACCCGGTCCGCGTACCAGTATTTCGTGTCCGTTTCCTGGAGCCGGATGTGCAGGGTACGGCCCGAACCGTCCGGTTTGAGCCAGAACCGGAGCGCGCCGATGCGGCTCAGGTCTCCGGTAAGCGGCCGGGAGAGCCCGGCGTAGGAAGGACTGCCGCCGCCCAGCGTGTATTCCATGCGCATGGCATTCCGGCCCTCTCCGGGGACGGCTGTTTCGAGAAAGGCCGCGGCTGCGGTTCCCTGCCGCACGGTCCAGGCGGCCCGCAGGTCCCCGTCCGAACCGTATTCCTCGAAATCGTCTATGCTCCCGAATTTCTGGATCACGATGCCCAGAGTGTCCGGCTCCAGATTTTCCGAGGAGGCGATCACCGTGCACGTCCCGGATTCGGAACCCGGCCGGAGCAGGACAGAGGCCGTTCCGCCGGACGGAACCGCCGGATTGGCGCCTTCCAGAACGCCCGGACCCGTGACCGCGAACCGGACCGGGCCGGATGCAGACGCGCAGAGCCTTCCTCCCGGTCCAGGATGAAACAGGTGATGGCCGACGCGTAAACCGGGTCGCTGAAGAGACGGCCCGGGTCCGCGGCGAGCGAGAGTCTGACCGGGACGCTCCCGGCTTCGGCCCTGCGGATGACAAAGGCCGCGTCCGAACGCCCCTCGGGCAGGGCCGGGCTCTCCGCGGCCAGCAAGCCGGCCGCGGACAGGCGGATGTCCCGGCCGATCGTGTTCCCGGTCCACGTGTCCAGCCAGGTCACATCGTACGCGCCGTCGGACAGTCCGGTCAGCGTGAAACGGGACGGCATCAGGCTGAGACCGTTCATCTGGCGGATCCACCCGAACGCGACCGAATCCGCTTCAAGGCCGTACGCGTCGCATCCCTCAACCGAAACGGAAGCGGCCGCCAGAGGCAGATGGGCGTAGTCGAGGGTCCGGCTCACGGACGAGAAAACACGCATCTGCTCGAGAAGGTCGGGGGTGAAGATGGACTTCGTGCCGAAATCCCACCACAGCGGAGCCGCCGCCAGGCCGGACGCCCATGTCACCCAAAGGGCGTTGTGGAACAGCCGCAGGTAGTTTTCGGACCCGGCCGCGTAGCCGCCGTAATTGTCCGTGTGCCCCGCCTCCCCGAAAATCCCGGGTTTTTCGAAATCCCTGCGGAAACGCGCCGCGATGTCCCCGTAAATCCACAGGCTGGACCTCAGCGGGTTGTTCGGATAGCGCGCCGACCAGCTCTTTTCGTACAGATGGACATTGGGCAGGTCGACGACCCGGTAGCCGTCGGACCAGTACTGACCCCCGCCCTGGGACACCGTGGTGGGACGGCCGGTCGGATCGTTCTCCCTGAAAAACCGGTGCACCTTCTCCGTCCAGCCGAGCACGACCGCCCGGTCGTCGAACGCCCATCCGTCCGTGCCGTTGATCTCGCACACGCTTTCCCACGCGGCCAGGCTCCGGCTGTGACCCCACCGGGCGATGAGGTACCGGTACTGGCTGATTTCGTAATCCCAGGCTTCCTCGCTCCAGAAGAATTCCGCCGGATCGCAGATCAGACTGTAGGGATTGATGTTCCAGGCCTTGGGCCACCCCGACACGTTCGCGCAGAGAAGGTCGTGCGGCCAGACCGACAGGATCATGTGCAGGCCCCGGGCCTCGGACCACTCGAGAATCCGGTCGATGCGGCCGCATTTCGCCTGGTCGTACCGGCCCAGTCCCGAGTCCAGCGATTCGATGAGATTGCCCTCTCCGCCGTAGGTGATGTTCCAGTAGTAGTAGAGATTGGCGCCGGCCGCTTCGAGCCGGGCGAGACCGTCCGGGCCGTCGTTGACGCCCCACGGGTAGGCGGGTCCCACGCCGTAGAAGGACGTGCCGTCGTCGTGCATCAGATAATGGGGATTGTCCGGCGAGACGCGGATCCAGCCGTGCAGGGCGGAGGGTTCGGCGTCGAACTGGTATTCCGGGCTGGATCCGGTTCCGGCCGGGGTTTTCGCCGTGAGCGTGTACCGCCATCGGCCGGCTTCGTTCGGGGAAAAACGGACCTTCCACTGTTTCCGGCCCTGAAAATCGTCGTAAAACCCGAATATCGGCCAGACTCGGCCGGACGGCGAAATGAATGAGGCGCGGACGTCGATCTGCGACGGGTCGTATGGATTCGAATAGGAAGCGTTCTGAATCTTCAGGACGGCTTCGAATTTGGTGTACAGTCCGGGCCGCGTCGTGTTGGTCTGGAGCATGGATACGGACGGCGGATCCGCCAGGACACGGACCGGATCCAGGAGCCAGGCTCCGGACAGCATGGCCGAAAGCGCGAACCCGGCCAGACGATTCGGGAATTTCATCATTTCTTCCTTCCCGATAGAGAGGGTTGGAACGTTAACACGTTTGAACGTTCGAACGTGCCAACGTGTTATCGTATCAACGAGTTTTCTCCCGAACGGAAGGGGCAACCCGGTCGTGCCGCCGGATTGCCCCTTCCACTCAAGCCTGAGACAGACGATGCCCGGTCACTTGAGCAGCGTCATTTTCCGAATCTCCGTGGTTCCGCCCGCCGTCATCCGGCAGACATAGATGCCGCTCGCGACTTTCCGTCCGGCGTCGTCCGTGCCGTCCCAGGATGCGGTGTAGGCGCCCGCGGTCTTGCGGCCTGAAACCAGGGTCCGGACTTCCCGGCCCGCCACGTCGAACACCTTGAGTGTCACGTCCGACGTCCGGCCGACCTGATAGTTCATCATCGTCGTCGGATTGAACGGGTTCGGATAGTTGCGGTCCAGGCTGAAACGGAAGGGCGCGGTTCCGGCCGATTCGACCGCGGACGGAAGCGGCGTGCTCGTCAGCTTGAACGGCGCGGCCCAGGCTTCGGCCCTTTGCCAGCTCTGGAAATTCCCCGGCACGTCGCCCCAGTGATTCTGCAGGGACCGGGTGGCGCTGGTGGATTCGGTGTCATTGTCGTTGACGTCGATCTTGCCGCACAGGATCATGCCGTCGGCCGGGACAAACGACCCGTTGAACCTGGCGTTCATCGAGGCGAAGGGTATCTTCATCTCGACGATGTATCCGCCGGCGAACACTTCCTGCGCGTATTCCGCGCCTTCCGGGTCCCACGGCGCGTATCCGTTGACCTGGATGTGGTTGCCCTGGCTCGGGCCGACCGCCGCGCCCAGCCGGAACCCGCCGCCCGTGTTCGGGTCGGTCACCGCGCCCTGCTGCTGGTCGTCGCCGCGCCAGTAGGAGGTCAGGTCGCGCACATCGTACAGGCCGCCGAAGAAATCGAAGCCGTCCCCGGCCCAGCACTGCGCGTCGCCGTTCGAGAGGTCGTCCACCACGCTCATGCCGATGTAGAAGTTTTCGGCGTCCATGACGACGTATCCCGTGAAGTTCAGATCGCCGGATTCGGTCGTCCATGCGGCGGCCTCGTCCCCCGCCGCGTGCTGGTTCCGGAGTGTGCAGCGGGTGAAGGTCTGGGCCAGCCCCTCGAACTCGTCGAGGTACGCGTCCGCCGCGAAGTTGAAATTCTGGACGAACGGAATCTCGAACAGTTTCGACGTGGCCGCGGTCACCGGTCCGCTGTTGCTGATGCCGTCGCGCACCTCCTTCTCAACCACGGCGCCGCCCTCGAGGCCGGTCACGGTCATGGCGTAGTACACGGTTTTGGAACCGCCGTTTTCGGTGTACATCCGGTGGTTCCAGACCCCGGTGCCCCGGCCGATGTGCCTGGAAATCTGGATGACGCCGGGCGCGGTCACGTCGGTGATCTTCCCGGTCTCGCTGAAATAGAGGCTGTACGTCTCGCCGATATCCGCGGCCAGATCCGTCCATTCGATCTTATTGTAATAGAACACCTCACCGGTGAACGGGTCCGTGTAGTCGGCCAGCCCGGCCGTGACCGTGATGGCCGGGGACAGCAGGTCCGCGGTGGCCGGCGGCGCCGCCTGCAGAAGGACGATGTCGTCCATGTAGACCGCGCCCGTGAAGGTGTTGTTGTTCTCGAACCCGATCCAGATCCGGCCGAATCCGCCGGACGAATAGGGCGTGAAACTGGAGGAATCCGTTTCGTAGGCCTTCAGAATGTCGAGGTAGATCTCGTTCCACTGGCCCTTCAGCAGGTCCGCGCCGGTGTAGCGCTGCGTGGATCCGTCGGACCAGTGGGAGCGGTCCTGACCCACGATGTGGATGACGTTCTCATCCGGGAAATCCGCAGGCACCCAGATCCGGAAAGCGGCCACGTGGTCCAGTCTGGACAGGTTGATCTGCCCGGACGTCAGCTGGCCGGTGTTGCCGAGCGCGTGGTCGAGGCCCACGGACATGACGTGGTTGCCCGCGGCCGTGGGGTCCTCGACGCGCTCCACCGCGCTGATGCCCGGCGACCAGCCGGAGTTTTCCCAGGTGTTCAAACCCGTCTCGAAATCGGCCTGCACCCGGGGCACGTCGCCCAGCAGGGTCACGTCGTCGATCAGGATCCGCCCCGCATAGGCGGCCGCCGTGGAAATCTGCACGCCCCACTTCCCGAACTGGTTCGGGGCGTAGGGATTGAAGGTCGCGGGGTTCTTCAGGTTCAGCCCCCGGATGTGGAAGTTCAGGCTCACCCAGGTCTCCTTGGGCAGGTCGACTCCGTTGTAGTTCTCCGTGGTGTGCGACCAGCTGGAATTGTCCTGGCCCCAGAACTGGACGACCCCGTCATCCGGGAAATCGGCGGGCAGGTAGACATGATAACTGATGACATGGCCGTTCTTCGGATCGAAATTGCCCTTTTCGATGACGCCGGCCGTGCCGTTGTACTCGAGCGCGAGCACGAAACCGCTGGCGCCGGTCGGGTCCGCGATGCGCGTCACGCTCGTCAGGGCCGTCCCCCAGCCGTTGTCCGAGAATCCGCCCGTGCCCAGGGCCTCGGTCTCGAAATCCGCGATGACCTGGGCCTGGGCCGCGGGGACCGCGAGCAGGCACAGGAGCGAAAGGATCCACAACCTGGCTTTCATTCTGATTTCTCCTTCACTGTGTTTTGCGTGTCTCGGATCGGGTCCGGGGATTTCGGATCAGAATCCCTGTCCCATTCGGGAAGACGTCGTTCGATCACCTCCTCCGCGTGATCGCCGGCTTCGAACCCCTTCCGAATCGAAGCGCGGCGGGCCGCCGGTCATTGGGCTCCGAGAACGCCCGTGTCGATGCGGATGAGGCGGCCTCCGGCGCCGATGTTCTTCGTCCGGTTGACGACGGCGTACAGATGCCGGCCTGGCCCCCAGGACATCTGATCCACGGGCGAGGGGATGATTCCGTAGAAGAGCGTGTTCCAGGATCCCGTGGCCGTGTCGAAGGTCACCACCGGCCGGTCGGGATGGTTGTTGCCGATGTAGAGAACGCCGTTCTCCGACAGCGCCAGCGCGGCCATGACGGCGTCCGGAGCCGGCCCCTGGGCCCAGTCGCAGACCAGCTCGCCCGCGGCCAGTGTGCCGTCGCCCTGTATGGCGTGCCGCCAGACGCCGGCCGGAACCGGGACACTGCCCGAACCGGTGAATTTCGCGGCCACGTACACCCGGCCGCCGTACACCCGGACGCAGAAAATGTCCCAGGTTCCGTAGAAGCCTGATTTAACCGCGTCCGAAGGCGAACGGATGATGATCAGGTCGCTGTTCTTGCCGCCGCCGTAGACCGTGCCGTCCTCGCTGAAATCCAGGGATTTCAACCGGTCGTTCCGGCTGGCCAGGGTGGTGACGGTCTGGACCGCGGCCGTGTCGTCCTGGAGACGGTAGAGTATGTTGTTGGAACGGGCCGCATAAACCATCCCGTCCGGGCCGACCGCCAGGTCCGTCCACAGGGCGCTGGTGCTGGTTTTTTCGAATCCCAGGTCCTGCGTCCCGTCCGGGTTCAGGCGGATGAAGCTGGTGTTGCCCATGGCCACGGTCAGTCTGCCGTCCGCGTCCGAAACGCACGCGAGAAAGGCGTCGGTCGTCGCGAAAAAGCCGAAGGATTCGACCACGGGGACCATTTTGTACGGCTGCGCGTACCGGCCGATGCCGACCGCGCCGTCCACGACCACGCTGATGCGGACGGAGTCGCCGATCACGTTCGGCCGGAGCACGGTGATGCGGTTGACGGACGCGCTCCGGATCAAGGCCGGCGTGCCGTTGAAGTAAACGGCGTTGAGCGAGGCGGTCTCCCCGAAATGGTCCCCGATCAGGGTGATTTCGCTCGCCGCCCCCGCTTCGGCGGGCTCGACGGCGGTGATCACGGGGAGAATCCGGTCGGCGTTCCGGGCCTGCTCCCAGGGCGAGGCGGGCGCCTTGTATTCGCAGGCCGACAAAAGGAGCAGAAGGCCGGCCGCGGCCGGGAGCGCGCTCCGGTTCCTCAATTTCTGGTTCATATGCACTCTCCGAGTTTGAATGGTCAGTGCGACAGCCGGAGCGTCAGACGCTGAACGCTGTCCCAAACGCCGTACGGCGCGTAGGCGTAATCCACCGAGAGTCCCGACCAGGACAGGCCGACGCCCGCGGTCAGGGCGTTCTCGTCATTCTGGGAGATGTACCCGACGCGGGCGGAAAGCAGGCGCATCACCCGGTAATCGAGACCCACGCAGACCTGTTCGGCGTGCGACCGGTCGTGCTTCGCGTCGACGGACAGTATCGCGGACTGCTCGAATCCGGCGTCCGGAAGCCAGTCCATGAGGTCCGCGCTGATGCCCAGCGTGAACACCAGGGGCAGTTCGAAGCTCTCCCGCACGTACTTCACCTCGGCCGCGAAATTGCGCACCGACATGCCGAACGTGAGGCTCCTGACGCCCGTCCGGAACAGGGTGCCGAAATCGAAGGCCAGGGGCGATTTTTTGAAATTGGAAACCTCGTCCAGCGTCGTGTCCGGCATGGGAACCAAGAAATCCCCGAAATCCTGGCGCACCATGCGGACCTGGCCGCCCACCGAAAACCGGTCGTTGAGCATCTTGCCGTACCCGACGCCGACCGCGAACGCGGAAGGCTCGAGCTCTCCGGTGTCGACGTATCCGTTCGAACTGACGTTCTCGGGCACGACCACCGTTCCGAACAGGTTGTCGCCGTAATCGACGTTCTGCAGCGAAAAGGC
The DNA here is from genome assembly GCA_030372965.1 of bacterium. Classification (GTDB taxonomy): domain Bacteria; phylum Zhuqueibacterota; class QNDG01; order QNDG01; family DTFT01; genus JAFGAX01. The sequence continues at coordinate 4,050 of JAUCQC010000008.1, read as the reverse complement.
CAGCGTGCCCCAGCGGCCCCTGGCCGGCCGCAGGGCAAGACTGGCGGTGGTGTGGCGGATGCCGGCGATCCACTGGTTGTCGCTCACCGACACGTCGACCGCCCGGTCCATTTCGGCCAGGCCCGCCGGGTTGAAGAAAATCGAGCTCGATCCGAGAGACAGGCTGTTGACGGCGTTCCCCATGGCCGCGGCCCTCGCGTCGGACACCACGGTGAGGAACTGAAAGCCCGTCTGCGCCAGCTTCTGGTTCTCCCCGGCGTGCCCCGGAAAGGCCCAGAGTCCGACGAGGACAAGCCCGGACAGTGCGTGACTCCGCAGGTTCTTCATTGCGCGCTTCTCCCCGTTATCGGATGACGATGAATTTGCGGTACGTGTTCTGCCCCTTCTTGAACAGCAGGACGCCTTCGGAATTGCTGTAGTCCTGGGTGACCTCGAAATACGCGACATAGAGCCCCGTGACGATGATCTGATTGGAGGACGTCACGGATTCCCATTTCTCGTCGCCGGTTCCGTTGTCGTGGTCGATCTCCTTGATCAGGTCGCCGCGTTCCGTGAAGATCTTGATCTTGCAGAACGGCGGCAGGCCGAAGAAGGCGATGCGGTCGTAGCCGCTCTGGATGCCGAACTGGAGCGCCTGCTTGCTGATGACGTAGGGATTCGGAACCACGCGGATCGAATCGAGGCTCGTTCCCGCGGGCCGGCGCAGGTAGGCCGGCTTGTTCGTCATCGTGTAGAATTTGCTGCTGACGAGCGGCGTCCCCGGATGCGCGTCATTCCGGGACCCGTCGTCCTTGCTCACGATATAGTAGTAATAATCGACGCCCCGCTGGGCGGTCATGTCGTCGTACCGGGTGGGCGCGCCGTCGCCGTCGCATTCCCAGATCTTTTCGTACACCGCGTTCGGCTGGTCCACGATGCCCTTGGCGCGCCAGATCTCATACCCGTCGAAATTCGGGTCGCTTTCCGCGTTCGCGGCCCAGGTCAGCATGATGCGGTCTCCGCCCGACGTAACCGTGAAGGTCTCCGGCGGGGGCGGCGGCTGGGGGAAGCCGAAATCCGACTCGTAGGCCGCCTTGGCGCGGCGGAACGACTGCAGGAGCGAATCCTTGCAGGTCCAGACCCATTCCCGCTTGTAGAGGCCGTGGTCGGTGGTCGCCTGTCCGTTGGGACGGACCAGGGCCGGCTTGTCCGCCGCCGCTTTGTCCCACAGGATCCAGTTCCGGGCCACTTCGCGGTTTTTCGCCCGGCTCAGGCCGGCGACGGCCTCGGCCTGGATGATGCGGATGCTGTCGCCGGGCGCCAGGGTGTAGGGGCCGTAGGCCGTGCAGGGCGCGTACCCGCCGCCGTCCGAACCCCACGTGTCCGCAAACCCGTCCCCGACTTCCTCGGCGTGGCTCTTGGCCGCGTGGCCGGCCCTGGCCAGATTGTACTTGCGCTGCATGATGGTCTCGTCGTACTGCGTGACCGTGGCCGCGTACACCGGGTCGTCGCTTCCCGTGAAGGCCGTGGTGACGGGCTGAAACGGGTCGTCCGACGGGTCGGAGGCGCTGCGGTCGGCGTGCAGGGTCATGATGCCCGCGTACCGCGCCGCGGCCAGTATTTCATTCGGTACGTTGTCCGTCGGGTCGGCCTGTTCGTTCGGGCACCCCCAGTCGTCCGACACGGTGCGGGTCGACTGCGGCCCGTACCAGGCGAACACGGCCCGTATGCCTTCGAAGTCCCCCGCATTCGGGTCCGTGCCCATCACGTCGCTGATGGTGTTGCGGCCCCAGGTCGAGGCCCAGGTGCCCCAGCCCTGGTTGTAACCGGTCACGGATTCCCCGGAAAAGGCGTACCGGTGGCTCATGAAGAAATAGCAGTCCTGCAGGGTCTGGCTGTAGGTGCCGCCCTGGGCGTTGATGATGCCGGTGTTCTTGAAGACGTATTCGATGACATAATAGTTGTCATGGTTCTGCTGGGTGAAGGCCAGGATTTTTTTCGTCATGGTGATGCCCATGGACGAATGGAGCTTTGTGACGATCATCCGGTCGGCAATCATGCTCTCGTCGATCTCATCCACGACGTCCCAGGTCTCGTTCTCGCTCGCGGACTCGTTGTCCACCGAGACCGCGGGCGCCGGGAACCGGGCGATGAGCCGGTGCGACACCGGGAACATCTGGTTCGGCCAGTCGGTCGTGGCGCGGTACCCGGTGCCGACCGCCTTCGCCGGATACGTCCTCTGCCGGACGGGGTCGAAGAAGTCCCGGCACAGCATCCACACGGCGTTCTGGGCGAGGGACGACTGCGCCATGCCGTATTCGGCCGGCCAGGCCAGCCCGTAGCAGATGGTCGGCGCCGAAGCGATGGCGTTCTCGACCTGCGCGCCCTGCTCCGAAAAATTGCTCCGAAGCGATCCCACACGCATCCACTTCATCTCCCCGCCCTGGCCGTAAAGGACGCCGGACATCAGGAGGATCGGGAGACCCAGCCATGCGGCGATGCGGCCCTGGTTGTTTTTCTTCAGATCATTCATGAGGCACGCTCTCCTTTAGAGGTTCAGGGTGACCCGGACGCCGTAGAAGATCTGGCGCGGGTTGAGGAACCAGAAGGACGTCATGTTCGGCATGTCGATGTAGGCCTTGTCCTCCAGGATTTTGTCCATCCGTTTCTTTTCCACCGCCGTCCACTGGCCGTCCTTGTACTCCATGTACCGCCTGTTCGTCAGGTCGTAATAGATGACGCCCGGGTCGCCCGGGGCGCTCGTCTCGTCGATGACGCCCTGCGACAGCACCGGCTGATAGGGGACGCCCTGCTTGCGGTAGTCGCCGAACTTGTCGTCGCCCGGAATGTTGTCGTATCCGGCGTTCTTCGGCAGGTGGAGGGACTCCATGTAGTAGATCTGGTCCTGATAATCCGCGAACGAATTGATGGTGCCGTAGAAGTTGAGGAACTTCGCGTTCAGCGCGTTGTTGATGTCGGCGTACAGGTAAAGGTCCATTTTGCGCACGGGGATTTTCTTGCTGATCCGCAGAACCAGGTTGTGCATGTCCGTCGTGGCGAGGTTGAACGAGATGGCCGCGACGTTCCGCGGATTCCAGGTCGTGAATCCGCCCTTCTGCCAGTCGAAGAGCACGTTGACCAGCCAGTCGTTCAGCGGGCCGACGCCGGCGATGCGCGGTCCGAAGTCGGCCGGCGTGAACAGGGACAGGTTCACGCGCGCGTACGGCTGGGGGATCGGCCGGTTCTGGTACAGGTTCGACGTCGCCTGGTCGTACTGCGCCTGCTGGGACGGGCTCTGGTACACCCGGGGCCGCCCGAACTGGCCCGACTTGGACGACGAGTAGGTGTAGTTGGCGAATCCGTTCCACCAGCGTCCCAGCGGCTTCTTCAGGGTCAGCTCGAAGCCGCGGATGTCCGCGTACCCGTTGTTCGTGATCTTGGAATAGGAGATGTCCTGGATGCCGTAGTAATTGACCGTCTGCTCCTGGTCGCTGATGTCCTTGTAAAAGGCCGCCACCTGCACCAGCAGGGCGTTGTTGAACAGCGAATGGTCATACCCGAGCTCGTACGAAATGGTCTTGGCCAGCACGAGGTTCGGGTCGCCGATGGCGTTCAGCTTGCGGGTGGACTGGCGGGTTTCGATCAGCAGATTGTCGTACGAGGGCATCTGCATGAAGTGGCCGTAATTGAAAAACAGCTTGGAATTTTCCGTCACGGGGTGGGAGATGCCGAGCCGCGGGCTGAACTGAAAATGGCCCTTCGTGGGCTTTGTCGGAAATTCCATGGAGGCCTTGTACTTCGTCGAGTAGAACGGGGCGTAAAACGGCCCGAAATCGTACCAGTCGGTGTTCGCGTTGCTGTAGTCCAGCCTCAGTCCCGCGTTGACGATGAACCCCCGGGCCTCCATCTTGTCCTGCGCGTACCACGCGGCACGGACGGGCGAATCGCTGCGTTTCGTGGTGTCCGTCATCTGGCGGTAGTTCAGGTCGATCCGGTTGACCTCAAACTCCAGCCCGGTCTTGACCTGTCTCTTATACACATCTGACGCTGCCGACGAGTTCCGAACGGTGT
>JAUCQC010000007.1 GCA_030372965.1 bacterium | reverse complement strand
CCTCCGTCTGGTACGACTTTTCCGCGGCCGGCGCGTCCGACGGACGCGGAACCGGCGCGTGGAGCAGCTGCTGGTAGTAATCGTCGAGCAGCATGGCGATCACGGCCGACTCCTCCTCGTTTTCGGCCAGGCTGCGGGCGAGCGGCACGAAGCGCAGGCTGCGTTCCGCCTGCAGCTTGTCCCGGTCGCGCAGCCGCGCCTCGAGCAGGGCCGTCAGCCGCTCGGCCACGATGTTCTCCACGTCCGCGTCCGTCGGGAGCGGGCGCTCGGTCATCTCGATGCCGTACCGCTTCGCGATCCGGTCGAGATCGAAGCGCTCGAGCGTCGTGACGAACGAGACCGCCGTTCCCGTCGCGCCCGCGCGTCCGGTTCTCCCGGAACGGTGTATGTATCCCTCCGGATCCTCCGGCGGCTCGTAATGGATGACGTGCGAGAGGTCCGGAATGTCGAGGCCCCGGGCGGCCACGTCCGTGGCCACCAGAAAGCGGAGCGTCCCGCTTCGCACGCGGTCCAGAACGCGCTCCCGGTCGCTCTGCGAGAGGTCGGCGCTCAGTTCGTCCGCGTCGTATCCGTACCGCTGGAGCACCACGGCCACGAAATGGACGCGGGCCTTGGTGTTGCAGAACACGATGGCGGACGCGGGGTTCTCAATCTCGATGAACCGGACCAGGCTGCGCTCCTTGTCCATCGGCGGAACCGTGTAAATGACGTGCTCGGTGTCCGTCACGTGGACGTGGTCGCGGCTCAGGCTGAGAAACTCGGGCTGGTGCATGAAGTCGGCCGCGGTGTGCATCACGTCGGATGGGAAGGTGGCCGAGAACATGCAGGTGTGCACGGGCCGTTTCGGCAGGTAGCCCTGCACCTTCCGCATGTCCGGGTAGAAACCCATGGACAGCATGCGGTCGGCCTCGTCGAAAACCAGCATTTCCAGGAGGTCCAGGGAAAAGGTCCGCCGGAGCAGGTGGTCGAGCACCCGGCCCGGGGTTCCGACCACGATGTGCGCGCCTCTCTTCAGGGCGTCCGTCTGACTGCCGTAACCGACGCCGCCGTACACGGCCACGGAACGGAGGCCGGCGGGCACGCACAGGGTCTCGGTTTCCCGATGCACCTGGACGGCCAGCTCGCGCGTGGGGACGAGGATCAGCGCCTGGCAGCGGTCCTTCGACGCGTCGAGCCGCTCGAGCATGGGCAGCAGAAAGGCGCCGGTCTTGCCGCTGCCGGTGCGCGCCTGTATCATCATGTCTCTGCGGGCCAGAAGATAGGGAATGCCCCTGGCCTGCACGGGCATGAGCGCGGTCCATCCCGCCCGGCTGACCGCTTCGCGGAGGCGTCCGGGAAGGGTTTCAACCGTCAATTCGGGCAGGGATTCCGCCGGTTCCATGCCTGTTGTCTGGGTCGTTTCGTTCAATGAATCCTCTCCTGTGAATGTATCGGGTCCGGTCTGCCGGGGTTCAAGGGGACCGACAGCGCCGGGGTTGTCAGGACAATATATGGAAAGCGCGATGAAAGGTCAAATGAATATTGAATTTGCGGAAATCCGGTCCGATGGACGGAGGCGGCCGCGAATTATGACGATTTCGTCATCCATGTAAAATGACGCTCCGGAGCGTTGACTTTTTATTCGATGGGTGTTATTTTTATCACTGTCACACCGGATCGGGCTGGCTACCCGTTCCGCAGCACCGGGGAAAAGGAAAGGAATTCATCATGAAACGCTCGGAATCCGAGCGGGGTTTCACCCTGCTCGAATTGGCCGTTGTCATCGCCATGATCGGCGTGATGGCGGGTATCGCCGTGCCCAGGTTTGTCGGACTGAACGACAGCGCGGAAGCGGCGGCCTGCAGGCAGAATCAAAGCGAGATCCGGAACGCCTGCACCATGTACATCATGGACGACACGAATCCGAATCCGGGCCATTATCCCGCTCAGGTCGGGGACTTGGTGCCGCGTTACTTTGACGCTGAACCGGAGTGCCCGGTCGTCGGGAGATACGGGTATGACCCGGCGGACGGGACCGTCACCTGCGGCGAGGCCGGACACGGCACCTGATCGGATCAGGTGTCGAAGGGAAAACGGAACCCCGTCAGTTTCAGCTCATCCCGCACTTTCCGGAATTCTCCGCACAGGGGCGCGTCCATGGACACGCCCCTTTCTTTTCTCTCCAGCCAGGCGATGTATTCCTTCTCTCCGGCCGTGAAGATGCGGTCCCGGCCCGGGGCCCTGGCGGACGCGCGCAATTCCCGCAGGATGTCCCCCGCGTGCCTGCGGAACGACGCCGGGTCCCTGAATGCCGCGACGTCGATGGCGATGAAGAAATGGCCGAGGCCCAGGGGCGACGGTTTGCCGTCTTCCGAAGACCCCGCGAGCCCGGACAGGAACGCGCCGCCCGCCAGGGCTGAGGAGAGAATTTCCACGACCGTCGCGTACCCGTACCCCTTGTGCCCGCCCGTGGTCTCGCCCTGTCCGCCCAGCGGCAGGAGCGAGGCGGTTCCCGCGTTCAGGCCTTTCAGCAGCGCCGCCGCGTCGTGAACGTCATTCCCGCGGCTGTCCACGGCCCATCCGTCCGGAACCGGCCTGCCGGTTCTCGCGGCCACCTCGATTTTTCCCCTCTGTGAGGCGGACGTGGCGCAGTCCAGAACGAAGGGGAAGTCCTCGTCCGTCGGGATGCCGAACGCGAGCGGATTCGTGCCCAGCATGGGTTCGGATCCGAATGTCGGCGCCACGGAGGGCCTGGCGTTGGTGCCGGTGATGCCGATGAGACCCTCGGAAGCGGCCATGGAAACATAGTAACCCGCGATGCCGTAATGATTCGAGTTTTTCACCGCCACCATGCCCACGCCCGTGTCGCGGGCCATTTCCATGGCCGCGGACATGGCCTTTTTTGAAATCACCTGGCCCATCCCGTTGTGGCCGTCGATGACCGCGGTCGACGGACCGCGGCGGACGAATTCCGGAACAGCCCGCGGATCCACCTGTCCGGAGACGATGCGGTCCACGTAAATGGATTTGAACCGGCTGACGCCGTGCGTGTCGATGCCCTGTTTGTCCGCGGTGATCAGCACGTCGGCCGAGACCGCGGCGTCCGCATCCGAAAGCCCGAGCCTGCGGAAAGCATCGGTCATGAACCGTTCGAGCAAATCGAAAGGCACCAGGGTGACGGGTTCTGACATGGAATCTCCTGCTTGGAAGGTTCGGAGGGCCGGAGACGGAACATTCGGCCTCTCAGGCCAGTCAACCGGTCCGGAAGCGGATCAGCCGGCGCGGAAATCGGTGTAAATGTAAGGAAAACAATTTTCAATATCAACCGTAAAAAAGAAAAAAGAGTTGGCTTTTGGCGGTTCATTACTTAAATTAAAGTTCTTTCAATTTTCGGAAATCACAAAATCCCTCCGATGGAACCCGGAACCGCCTGCCAACGGCGAAATCCGGTTTACAGCGGACGGCCTCCATGCGAAGGAAACGCCATGAGTTTTCAGTCTCCCAAAGGCACCAAGGACGTTCTTCCGGACGAACAGCCGTACTGGGAAAGGGTCGAGACGGCCGCCCGCCGCATCGCCCGGCTGTACGGGTACGAACGGATCGATCTCCCGGTTTTCGAGGACACCGGCCTGTACAAGCGGGGCGTGGGTGCGGGAACGGACATCGTGGAAAAGGAGATGTACACGTTCGAGGACAAGGGCGGCTCGTCCATCACGCTCCGTCCCGAATTCACAGCCGGCGTCATGCGGGCCTATCTCGAGAACGGACTCGCCAGCTGGCCGAAGCCCGTCAAGGTCTGGTCGATCGGCCCGGTTTTCCGCTACGAGCGGCCCCAGGCCGGCCGGTTCCGCCAGCACACCCAGTTCAACGTCGAGGCCATCGGGGAGTCCGACCCGGCCCTGGATTTCGAGATCATGTCCGTGGCCTTTCACCTGTACGAGGAACTGGGGTTCCGGAACCTTTCGTTTCAGATCAACAGCATCGGATGCCCGAAATGCAGACCGGCCTATCTGGAAAAGCTTTCCGCGTATTACCGCTCCCGTGAAGACGGCCTCTGTCCCGATTGCCGCCAGCGGCTCGTCCGGAATCCGCTCCGTCTTCTGGACTGCAAGAATCCCGGCTGTCAGGCCGGGATCGCGGCCGCCCCGGCCATATCCGATTCCCTGTGCGGCGAATGCGAGGCCCATTTCAGGGCGCTCCGCGCCTATCTGGACGACCGCAAGCGGCCGGTCACGCTCAACCACAGGCTGGTCCGGGGTCTGGATTACTACACCAAGACGGTTTTCGAGGTGTGGGCCGAGGGCATCGGATCGCAGAACGCGGTGTGCGGGGGCGGCCGTTACGACGGACTGGCCGAGGCCGTGGGCGGGCCGGCGACGCCCGGCGTCGGGTTCGCCTCGGGCATCGAGCGGATCGTGCTCACCCTGAAACAGCAGGCCGCCGCCGAAACGGCGCCGTCGAGGCCGAAGCCGGCCGTTTACTTCGCCCACCTGGGCGCGGACGCGGCGCGGCAGGCCGTGACCCTGCTCGCCGAGTGCCGCGCCGCCGGAATCGAGGCGGTCATGGGATTCGGCGAACGGAGCCTCAAGGCCCAGATGCGCGAGGCGAACAACCGCGGCGCGGCCCGGGTGGCCGTGATCGGCGAATCGGAAATCGCGGGCCGGGTCGTTCAGCTGAAATCCATGGAAGACGGCGGCCAGTCCGCGGTGCCGTGGGCTGAGCTGACCGCGACACTGAAGGCCAAAGAGGCCGGCGCGTGACCGCCGGGCCGGGCCGGTTCCCGCGGAGCCGGGACGTTTTCGCCGTGGTCGCCGCGACTTTTATGCTTTACGTCGGCTTCACGCTGGCGTTCGGCGGATCGGGTAGCAAACCGATGATTCTCCTCATGGAACTCAGCCTCATCGTGCCGGCCCTGCTGTTCATCGTTCTGGGGAGGTACCCGTTCCGACAGGCGCTCCGGCTCTCTCCCGTGAAACCCGGCCTGCTCGCCGCCTCCGTGCCCCTCGGCCTGGGTGTGGGCATACTCGGGGACGAACTCGACCGCATGGTGCAGTCCGTGGTCCCGATGCCCGAGCACATCCTCCGCGCGCTGAAGGAGTTCATGGCGGTCGACAGTTTCGCCGAGGCCGCGCTCGTCGTCCTGATGACCGTGATCGTCGCCGGCGTGGTCGAGGAAATGCTGTTTCGCGGGTTCCTGCAGACGTCGCTGGAGCGCAGCGGCCCGCCGGGCAAGGCCATTGGCGTGACCGCGGCCGTGTTCGCTTTTCTGCATTTCAACCCCTGGTGGACCTTCCAAATTTTCGCGCTCGGCGTCGTGCTGGGCGTTCTGGCCTGGCGCAGCGGGAGCATATGGCCGGGTGTGGTGATCCACGGCCTGAACAACGCGGTTTCTTTGATCTTCATCAACCTCGACGAGTCCAGGCTTCAATGGTACGTCTACCGCGATCACGTGTCGCCCGTATGCTTCATCGCGGGGCTGATACTGACCTACGCCGGACTGCGCCTGTTTTTCCGCATCACCGGACCCGCCGCCGGAACGGCGCCGGGTCCATGAAGGGAGGAATCATGAACGGAAGAATCCTTCTGGTCTGGGCCGCCGCCGCAGTGCTCGGGACGGGAGCGGCCGTCGCGCAGAATCCACGGCTCGATGAGGCCGCGCGCGAGGCGCGGACCCTCAGGGCTCAGGGGAAGCACGGCGAGGCCGTGTTCGTTCTCCGGAAGGCGCTGGAAGCCGCGCCGGACGACGCGGACGCGCATTTCCGCCTGGCGGAGGCCCTCGGGGAGTACTCGGGCGGCCAGGCGAATGCCGGGGACTTCACCGGAGCCATGGCCAGCGTGAATGAGGCCTTCTCCGAACTCGATCGCGCGGTCGTCCTGAACCCCGATCACTTCGAGGCGCACCTGTATTACGGCATTTACGCGATGAACGTGCCCGCGTTTTTCGGCAGGCTGGAACCCGGCATCCGGCACCTCGAGACCGCCAGGACCCTGGCGGAGCGGAACCCGGAACGCCATCCGGCCGCCGGACAGGCGGTTCTGTACCGCTTTCTGGGCCAGGGATACAAGGCCGCCGGCCGCGCCGCTGAAGCGCGGGCCGCGTGGGAGAAGACGCTCTCCCTGGAGAGGGAGGGAGAGAACGCCGTCGCCGCGAGGAAGGGACTGGAAAGCCTGGCATCCGCGCCGGCGGCGGTTCCGGCGAATCCTGTTCCCGCGGAGACCGGAGACGCGGCGTCGCTGAAGGCGAAGGGGAAGGCCGCAATCGAAGCGGGCAAATGGACCGAGGCCGCGGACTGGCTGAGGCGCGCGGTCCGCGGGGACACGACGGACGCGGAGTCCGTTCATCTGCTGGCCCGGGCGCTCGCCGAGGAGGCGGGTTTCGGATACGATGAACGCATCTACGCGGATCAGAACTGGCGCACCAACCTGGCTTTCGAAATGGCCCGGGAGCTCGAGACGGCCCATCGGCGGTTCCCCGGCGATCCGGACATCCAGATGATGTACGCGGTCACGTGCGTGCAGATGCCCTTTTTTGTCGGCAAGATCGACGAGGGCCTGGGCATTCTGGAAAAGATGTCGAAAAATCCGAATCTGCCGGATTCTATCCGCGCGGAGGCGGCTTTTCAACTGGGTTTCGGGTACCGGAAGAAGGGGCGCGGCGTCTGGGCCGGACTGGTCAAGGACCACCCGGACGCGGTCGCGGCCCGCGGCGTGTACGACGAGTACGGACTGCGCGAACGCCGCGCGGGGGCCGGCTCCGGGGAACGCGTCGAGATCTCGTTTCACCTGGGGTTCCAGGATGAACTCGAGCCCCAGACCGCGGTCTGGGTGGAGGATGCCTCCGGACGGCACGTCCGGACGCTGTACGTGTCCGGTTTTTCCGGGTTCGCGAAGGAGAAACAGGTCGATCTTCCGGAATTCGCGGAACGCACGAAATTCGAGGACACAGACGGGGTCACCGGCGCGAGCATTGATTGGGGGAAGCATTCGTATTCCTGGGACCTGCTGGACCGCCGCGGGAAACGCGTCCCGTCCGGGCGATACACGGTGCGGATCGAAGTGTCGTGGTGGCCGAGCATGCGGTACGAGACGTCCGCGGCGGCAGTCCAGGTGGGCGGCAAGCCCGCCGAGGCATCGGCGCCGAAGGAGCCGCTGATTCCGTTGTTCCATGTCCGCTACCTGAAAAGATAGAATGGAACACGGATCAAGCGGATGAAACGGATCAACGCGGATAAGAAGGCGGGGATGGGGTAATTCGTTGATTGGAATTTTCGGTGTGTCCGTATCTCGCTGCTCGTTTATTGACTCGGGAATTCATCATCAAGGATTTGAGGATTTGTTCCAGACGGATCCCTGATTTTTTTAAACTTTGAACCTTGAACTTTGAACTTGTTTCCGACCCGGGACCCGGAACTCGGAACCCGGAACTTTTTGAACCTTGAGCTGAGGAATCCATGAATCTCATCGTCTGCGTCAAGCAGGTGCCGGACACGACGGATGTCAAGATCGATCCGGCGACCAACACGCTGGTGCGCCAGGGCGTCGCGGCGGTTCTCAATCCCTTCGACGCGTACGCCGTCGAGGAGGCGGTGCGCATCAAGGAAAAGCACGGGGGCAAGGTGACGGCGCTCACCATGGGGCCGCCCCAGGCCGTCCAGGTGCTCCGGGACGCGATCGCGGTCGGCGCGGACGAGGGCATTCTGCTGTCCGACCGCGCTTTCGCCGGAGCCGACACGCTCGCGACATCGAACACCTTGGCCCAGGCCATACGCAAGATCGGCGCGTTCGACCTGATCCTGTGCGGCAAGCAGGCCGTGGACGGAGACACCGCGCAGGTGGGTCCGGGAATCGCGGCCCTGCTGGACATCCCCCAGATCATCTTCGTCCGCGCGATCCGAGAACTGTCGGCCGGGAAGATCGTCGCGGAGCGGATGACCGAGGACGGGTTCGACGTGGTGGAATCGTCCCTGCCGTGCCTGATTTCCGTGGTCAAGGGCATCAACGAACCCCGCCTGCCCTCCCTGCGCGGAGTCATGACCTCGAAGAAAGCCGTCATTCCCACCTGGACCGTCCAGGAGACGGGCGCGGATCCCGAACGCATCGGGCTCAAGGGTTCACCGACCTATGTTCACAAGATTTTCACGCCTCCCGCCCGGACCGGCGGCCGCAGATTCGAGGGCGAAACCGCACAGATCGTCGAGGCTTTCATGAAGGCCGCGGAAGAGGACCAGCTGTTCGGGCCCTGACGCGCGAAGGCGGGAACCGCATGGAGCTGAGAAGGAACACGCCGGGGCGTCTTCCGGTATGATTCCATTCCTGAAGACTGAAATATATTCATTCGAGGAGAAGCATCCGTGGCACCCATTCAGGTGATCGAAGACAAGTGCATCGGCTGTAAAAAATGCGTCAAAGTCTGTCCCTTCGGCGCCATTGAAATGCGGGACCGGCTGGCGGTGATCGATCTTTCCAAATGCACCCTGTGCGGCGCGTGCGTGGAGCCCTGCCCGGTCGAAGCCATTGTCCTGGACCGCGGCGGCAGCCGGGCCGGGGCCGCGGACGACAGCCGCGGCGTCTGGGTGTTCGCGGAACAGCGCGGCGGCGAGATCCAGTCCGTGGTGTTCGAGCTCCTGGGCGCGGGCCGCAGGCTGGCGGCGGCCCGCGGATGCGAGCTCGCTGCCGTGCTGATCGGTTCCGGCGTGGAGGCGCAGGCCGGGCTTCTGTTCAGGCGCGGCGCGGACAAGGTCTGTCTCTTATACACATCTCCGAGCCCACGAGACAGCG
>JAUCQC010000006.1 GCA_030372965.1 bacterium | reverse complement strand
TTCGGAACTCGTCGGCAGCGTCAGATGTGTATAAGAGACAGCCTGTCTCCCGTTCAATTCTCGCTGTCTAGACAGGCTGCATAACCTTAACTGTGTGTCCATTTTATTGTTGCAATTCCAGTCAGTTGTTCACAGGGTTCCATTTTCTTTGAACATTGAACTTTGAACCTTGAACTGAGAGAGAAGAAAATCAATAACGAACGATCGACGGATGAATATGAAGAAAAACGGAAAAAGAGACTGGTTCCAGGACTGGTCCAACGATTACGACGCCACTCTGGGACGCATGCGGCGGCACCTGAGAATGCTGGACCTCGTGACAGCCGCTTCCGGCGTCAGGGACGGCGACCGGGTGCTGGACATCGGGTGCGGCACCGGCCTGCTGAGCCTGCGTTTTCTCAAAGCCGCGAACTGCACGGTGGTCGGCATCGACAAGTCGGCCGGAATGCGGGCGTGCTTCAGACGGAAAATCAGGGGAACGGCACTCGAAAGGAGGGTGGAGGTCCGGAACGGCGACGCGGCCCGTCTGGATCCGGATCTGGGCCGATTCGACGTGATCGCCTCCACGGTGACGCTCCATCACGTGAAGAACAAGCTTCCCATGATCCGTTCCATCCGTTCCCGGCTTAAACCCGGCGGCCGGTTCGTGATCGGAGACGTGGACCTGGACACCACCGGCAGCCTGGCGGACCCGAAGCGCCTCGGCCGAATTCTCGATTTCCTCAGGGAGGAGTGGATCGCCGCCATGGCAGACGCCGGTCCCGACGGGTTCAGGCGCATGTACGACAACGGGAAAAAGCACGTGTTCAACGACGGGGAATACTGCGTGTCGTTCCGCGAATGGACCGCCCTGTGCCGGAAGGCGGGGTTCACGGGCACCCGGGTCGTTCCAGTCGCGAAGGGGTCGAGGTTCAAGGTGCTGAGGGCTCTGAGAAAATGAGTTCAAAGTTCAAGGTTCAAAGTTCAAAGCAAGAGATACGAGTTCAATCCGGTTCCGCTCGTCCGTTTTTCTCTTTGAACCTTGAACCTTGAACTTTGAACTTAGAAAAAGGTCCGAACCCATCCACTGGATTCGGACCTTTTCATTATCCCCGGATCGCTGAAAACCTCACCCGCAGCATCCCCCGCAGCCCGAACAGGAATGCCCTTCTTCGGGCATCGCCGTCCTGTCGCGTTTGGCGAGCGTCCGGTAGAAGCACGATTCCTGGCCGGTGTGGCAGGCCGGACCGGTCTGGTCGACCAGGAGAAGCAGGGAATCGGCGTCGCAGTCGATGAGAATGCCGATCACCCGCTGGATGTGGCCTGAGGTTTCGCCCTTCATCCAGAGCTTCGAACGGGACCGGCTCCAGTAGGTCGCGTTTCCGGTCTCCATGGTGCGGCGCAGGCTCTCCGCGTTCATGTATGCCTGCATGAGGATCTCTCCGGTGCGGTAGTGCTGGGCGATGGCCGGCACGAGCCCCTGGCCGTCGAACTTGACCTCTTTCAGAAGCGTTTCGTCCACTTTCAGTTCAGCATCGGACATGAATGTTTTTCTCCTTCAGATAGCGCTTGCATTCTTGGATGGATTTTTCGCGGTAATGAAAGATCGAGGCGGCGAGGGCCGCGTCCGCCTCGCCCTCGCTGAACGCCAGGCGGATGTGCTCGAGCGTTCCGCACCCGCCGGAGGCGATGACCGGCACGCCCACGGCGCGCGACACGGCTTTCGTGAGTTCGAGGTCGTATCCGTCGCGCGTTCCGTCGCGGTCCATGCTGGTCAGCAGGATCTCGCCCGCGCCCAGGCGTTCGGCCTCGGCCGCCCAGGCCACGGCGTCCAGTTCCGTCTCGTCCCGGCCGCCCCGGACGAACACCTTCCAGCCTCCGTCCCGCCGCTTGGCGTCGACCGCGACCACGACCGCCTGGCTGCCGAAACGGGAGGCGCAGCGGGTGATCAGGTCCGGGTCCCGGACGGCCGCGGTTGACGCTGACCTTGTCGGCCCCCCCCTCGAGCAGGACCCGCGCGTCCTCCTCGGTCCGGACGCCGCCGCCCACGGTGAGCGGCGTGAACACGACTTCGGCCGTTCGGCGGACCACGTCGAGCAGAATGTCCCGCTTCTCGGCCGAGGCGGTGATGTCGAGGAACACGATCTCGTCCGCGCCCTCCCGGTCGTAGAATCGCGCCTGCTCCACGGGGTCGCCGGCGTCCGTCAGTTCGAGGAAACGGACGCCCTTCACGACCCGGCCGTCCTTCACGTCGAGGCAGGGGATGATGCGCTTGGCCAGCATGTCAGGCGGCCGGTTTCTTGTTGAGCATTTCCTGGATCAGGCCGAGTATCTTCACGGGCGATTCCATGCCCTTCATCCGGTGCTCGTTGGCGCCGAGCGCGAACGAGCGTTCCACGTCCTTCTCCTGGCCCATGACCGAGAAAATCACGACGGGAATGTCCCGCGTCGAGGCGTCCGAGCGGATGTTGTGCAGCACCTCGTGACCGCTCATCCTGGGAAGAATGAGATCCAGCAGGACCAGGTCGGGCTTGCGTTCCCGGATCATCTCCCAGCCGGTCTGACCGTCCGGCGCCTCGATGACCGTGTATCCGGCGTTCTGCAGAACCCCCCGGTAGATCAGGCGGAAAACAGGTTCATCCTCCACCAGCAGTATCGTGGCCTGGTTTTTACTTTCCATCGGTCGACTCCGTTCCTTGGTCCCCGGCGAGCGGGATGGTGAAGCGGAAGCAGCTGCCCCGCCCGGGCGAGGAGGTCGCGCTCAGATCCCCTCCCTGCAGTGTCATGAATTCCTTGGCGATGAACAGGCCCAACCCGCTGCCGCGCTTCGGGTCCGGCGCGCCGTGCAGGACCATGTTCCGGTTGAAAAGGCGCTTCTGCAGGTCGGGCGGAATTCCGGGGCCCGTGTCCGCGAATTCAACCCGGCACCGGCCGTTCTCCGGCAGCAGGCGGACGGTGATGCCGCCCTTTTCGGTGAATTTCAGCGCGTTGTGAAGAATGTTGCTGAACGCCTCGTACAGCTTGTCGCGGTCGGCCATGGCCTCGATCCGCCGGCCTCCGCCCTCGATCCGGAGGGCGAGCCCCTTCTCCCTGAAAGACGCCCGCTGCTCGCGCAGCACCTGGGCCAGGATGCGCTTGAGGTTCCAGCGCTTGATGCTGGCCTCGACCACGCCCCGTTCGATGCGCGACACGTTGAGCAGGTCGTTGATGTTCCGGTAGTTGCGGAGGCTGATGTCGCGCATCATGAGCAGGTATTCCTTCTGCTCCGGCGTGACCGGCCCCGCGAGCCCGGAGAGCATGTTGTCGATGCATCCGAGCATGCCCGCCACCGGCGTCTTGAGCTGGTGCGACACCAGCGAGACGAAGTCCGTCTTCATCTGTTCGACCTTCTTGCGGTCGGTGATGTCGCGCGCGTTGATCGTGAAAAAGATGTCGTCCCGGACCACCCAGGAGGAGAGGGAGAACTCCATGGGGAACTCGCTGCCGTCCTTGCGGAGCCCGATGGTCTCGGCCGTCCGGCCGGACGTGTCCTTCTCCTCGGTCAGCACCATCCGGTCGATCTCGACGGCCAGGGCCTTCCGATGGGGCTCGGCGATCAGGTCCAGGACGGGCCTCTGCTCGATCGCCTCGGCGGTGTGGCCGAACATGCCGGCCGCGGCGCGGTTCCAGAAAACGATCCGCATCCGGATGTCGGCGATGATGATCGCCTCGACCGCGGACACCACGACCGAGCGGTAGCGCTCCTCGGAGTCCCGCAGCGTCCGCTCGCGGTCGACCTTGTACAGGGCCAGCTCCACGCAGGCCTTGAGTTCGTCCTCGAAGAACGGCTTGGAGATGAAGCCGAGCGGGTCCACGGTCTTGGCGCGGTTGATGATCTGCTCGTTCCCGTAGGCGGTGATGAAGACCACGGGTATGTTGAACCGGTTCCGGATGATTTCCGCGGCCTCGATGCCGTCCATGCGGCCTTCGCCGAGCATGATGTCGAGAATGACCAGGTCGGGCCTGAGCCGGCCGGCCAGCTCCACGGCTTCCTCTCCGGAGTGGCCGGTTCCGGCCACGGTGAAACGCATCCGCTCGAGATGATCCCGGAGCTCGGCGGCGATCAGGACCTCGTCGTCCACCACCAGCAGCTTCTTCATGACGGCTTTCCGGGTTGCGGCGGTCCGAAACGCCGGATCGCCTCCGCCAGGTCGATCCGGCCCTCGTAATAGGCCTTGCCGACGATGACCCCCCGGATCCCGGGAAGCCCCAGGCGGTCGACCGTTTCGATGTCCTCCATCCGTCCCACGCCGCCGGACACGATGACCGAAAGGCCGGTGCCCCCGGCGATGCGGGCCGCTGAACGCGCGTCGGTTCCGGCGAGCGTGCCGTCCGCCGATATCTCCGTGACCACGGCGAGCTTCACGCCGGCGGATTCCATTTCGGCCGCGAACTCCAGAGCGTCGCGGCCTCCGTCCTCGGTCCATCCGGCCACCGAGACACGGCCGTCGCGCACGTCGATTCCGGCGACGACGGCGTCCGGCCCGTGCGCCGCGACGGCCTCCGCGACCAGGCCCGGATCGCGGACCGCCGCGGAGCCCAGGACCTGTCTCTTATACACA
>JAUCQC010000005.1 GCA_030372965.1 bacterium | reverse complement strand
CTCCACGACGGTTCCATCGTGCCCTGCAATCTCCTGCCCGGCCAGGTCATGGGAAAGATCGGCGAAACGCCGCTTCAGGAGGCCTGGCTGAACGGCCGCGACATCCGCGTTCTGCGCGAACGGTACGAAACGCCGATCACGTCCATACCGGGCTGTGAGGATTGCGGCTTTTCCGGATTCTGCACAGGCGGATGCCCGGCCCTGGTGTACGCGAAGCACGGGACTTTTAATGCCGTGGACCGTGAGAACTGCTACAGAACCTGCATCGAGGGTCGGAATGCCCCTGTGTGAACCCCAAATGACTCCGGACCCGTCATCGGATTCATCGATACGGCTCCCCGCCGGGGTGCCGCGCCTGCACTCGTTCTATCTTTATCTGACCTCGGGCTGCAACCTGGCCTGCAGACATTGCTGGGTCAAGCCGCGTTTCATCAACGGCAGGCCCGACCCCCAGGACTGCATCGACCCGGAACGCCTTTTCGCGGCGGTCACCGAAGCCAAGGCGCTGGGACTCACCCACGCGAAGCTCACCGGAGGGGAGCCGCTGTTCCATCCCAGGTTCCGCGACATCGCACTGGGGCTCTCCGCTCTGGGCATTGAGATGAACATGGAGACCAACGGCGTTCTCCTGACTCCGGAACTGGCGTCGTTCCTGAAGAAAGAGACGAAAATCAACTTCGTCTCCGTGAGCCTGGACGACGACGCTCCGGAGTCGCACGACGCTTTCCGCGGCGTAAAAGGCGCGTTCGACGCGACGCTCCGGGGTCTTGACGCGCTCCGGGATGCCGGGTTTCGGAACACGCAGGTCATCATGAGCGTTCACCGGGGCAATGCCGGTAAGATTGAAAGCGTCGTCCGATTGGCTGAAACGCACGGCGCCGAGAGCGTCAAGTTCAATCCGGTCACGGATTCCGGCCGGGGCGCGCAGATGACGGAGCGCGGAGAAACGCTCGGCATTCCGGAACTGCTCGATCTGGAAAAATTCGTGTACGGCCCGCTGAAGGAGAAGACCGCGGTCAAGCGGCTCATCCTCAACATTCCGCCGGCCATCCGCTCTTTTCCGATCCTGATGGAGACTGGCGGGTGCACGGGCGACTGCGGTGTCACGGGCATTTTGGGCATCCTGGGGACCGGAGAAATCGCCATGTGCGGCATCGGCCAGACCGTTCCTTCACTGGTTTATGGAAAACTCGGCGACTCCATCACGGATATCTGGCTCAAACACCCGAAGCTTCAGGCGCTGAGGCGGGAGATGGGTGACGCGCGCCATTATCCCGGAATATGCGGAGACTGCCTGATGGCCGTCTCCTGCAGGACGGGCTGTGTCGCCAATAATTACACGGAAGGAGAAGGCATGGTCCGGCCCGGCAAGCAATGCCAGGAGGCCGCGGATCAGGGCCTGTTTCCTGCGCACCGCCGGAGGAGCTGGAAGAAGAATGGAGCCTGAGAGCTGTCTCTTATACACATCTCCGAGCCCACGAGACAGCGCTGTGTATCT
>JAUCQC010000004.1 GCA_030372965.1 bacterium | reverse complement strand
GTCCGCATGGGCGGCACCGATATTCCGTATTGAAATGACGGATATTCTATTTATATTAACGAGACACGACGCTTTGAAATCAACCGTGATGTCATGATCCAGACCGTCCCAATTCCAATGACGAAGGGCACATCCAGATGAATCCTCCCCGGTCCGGGAAAAAACGAATCAAAGTCGCGTCCATTGTCGGCGCGCGGCCGCAGTTCATCAAGGCGGCCCCGCTCAGCCGCGCCCTGCGCGCCGTGGCGGACGAAATCCTGATCCACACGGGACAGCATTATGACGACAACATGTCCCGGACCTTTTTCGACGAGCTGGACATCCCGCGGCCCGACCACCATCTCGGCGTCGGTTCCGGTTCCCACGGTCTTCAGACCGGGCTGATGCTGGAACGCATCGAGACGATCCTGCTGAGCGAAAAACCCGAACTGGTGCTGGTCTACGGGGACACCAATTCCACCCTGGCCGGAGCCATGGTCGCGGCCAAGCTCCTCATCCCGATCGCGCATGTGGAAGCCGGGCTCAGGAGTTTCAACCGCGCCATGCCCGAGGAGATC
Source organism: bacterium (assembly GCA_030372965.1). GTDB lineage: Bacteria > Zhuqueibacterota > QNDG01 > QNDG01 > DTFT01 > JAFGAX01. Next base: position 7,056 of record JAUCQC010000004.1, on the reverse strand, counting down.
AACCGGATCGTGGCGGATCACTGCGCCGACCTGCTTTTCTGCCCCACGCGGACCGCGGTCGACAACCTGACGCGCGAGGGCGTGCGCCGCGGCGTCCATCTGACCGGAGACGTCATGTTCGACGCCGCGCTGCGGTTCGCCGGTCTCGCCGAAACGCGGTCGCGCGTGCTGGAGACGCTTTCGCTCCGGAAGGGCGCGTACGTGCTGTGCACTGTTCACCGGGCCGAGAACACGGACGACCGTTCCCGTCTCGGCGGCATCGTGCAGGCCCTCCGGAGCTGCGGCCGGACCGTGGTATTTCCCCTGCATCCCCGGACCCGGAAAATGCTCGAGGCCTGGGGACTGGACGCGGATCTGTCCGCGGCACCCTCCGTCCGGCTGATCGAACCCGTCGGGTATCTCGACATGATCCAGCTGGAGCGCAACGCGTCCACGATTCTGACGGATTCCGGAGGCGTTCAGAAGGAGGCCTGTTTTTACCGGGTGCCGTGCGTCACGCTGCGGAACGAAACGGAATGGGTGGAGACGGTGCGGGAGGGGTGGAACCGTCTCACGGGTCCGGATCCGGAAGCGATTCTGCGGGCCGTTGAAAATCCCGTCGTGCCGGCGCGCGCGGCCGTGTCTTTCGGGGACGGACGGGCGGCGGAAGCCATCGTCCGGCTGATCCATGAAAATTTTTAAACACTAATTTTTCGCTTGACTAAACAATCGGGAACCCTTATATTGTCCACGGCTAAAAAATCGATCGGGCGACGCCCGAAACAAGCAAGGAGGAAAAATGGTCGACCCTCAGGTTAAAAATAAGATAAAGGAATGCGAAAAGGTCATTCCTTTCCTGCGGATGGTTTCCAACACAACCCGCCTGAAGATTCTGTGCATCCTGACGGAAGGGGAACGGCGGGTCGGTGAAATACAGGAAATGCTCGGCGCCAAGCAGTCCTACATCTCCCAGCAGCTGAAATTCCTCAAATCCAACGGTTATTTGACGAACCGGCGTGAAGGGACCCAGATTTATTACAAATTGGTGGATCCCAAATTCATCCGCATCATGAAATCGTTCAGGGAAATCCTGTAATACGGAATTTCACGCATGTGACCGGCCCGTCCCCGCATCCCGCAGGGACGGGCTTTTTTTTTACGTCGTGGTTCCCCGTGGATCTGTCCGGCTCCGCGGGATCGGACCAGGGCGGCTGTCTGTTGACAGTTTCACGGGCCCCGGACTTCACACAGGCCTTCATGATCATCGCATAAAGAGAACGACGGGGTCCGGTGAAACGGGAGACGCGCTTGCCGCCGGATTCGTGCACCCCGGTGTTCGCCGGCAGTCCGATTGTGCGATGTGGTTCAGAATCAGCCATTCGAAAGACAGTCGGCCGGTCCAATTGTCCGATGAAAAGGTATAATCGTTTGAAATTAAGATGATTATGGGAATGGAGGGCTCAGGGCACGACAATTGCAGAAAACGGATCGAATCATTCTGATTTGTTAAGATTAAAATATTTCTTGACAAAGATGTAAATTTTCATTAAAGTATAGCTAACTCAATTGGTTTCAGATGGTTGACCATTTTTGGAGCCGGAATCCAATGCGAGTTGTCCGTTTTTTCCTTCTGTTTGCGCCATTTCTTGCGTTCCACGCCCAGGCTTCGGAACCCGTCCAGACGCTTGCCGTGCTGGATTTTGAGAATAACAGCTTTTTCAACGCGGACGAAGTCCAGCCCCTGTCCAAAGGGCTCGGCCAGTTGATGGCCACGGAACTCGGCCGCTGTTCATCGGTACGGATCGTGGAGCGGCGAAAACTCCAGAGCCTGGTGGACGAGTTGAAACTGGCCCAGGCGGGCGTCACGGACGAGGAAAGTGCCGTGCAGGTCGGCCGCATGGCCGGCGCGCAGAACCTGGTATTCGGCGGTTACCTGGTCATGCCGGACGGCAAGATGCGGATGGACGTGCGCGTCGTTGAAGTGGAGACCGGGCTCACCCTGCAGGCAGGGGAGGCCACCGGCCGGACCCGGGACGCGCTATCCCTTGTGCGCAAACTGAGCCGCAAGGTGCTCAAGGATCTTGAACTCAGGCTGACGGCCCCGGATGACCGGCCGCCCGGAAACGTCAGCCTTGAAGCGCTCACCCAGTTTTCCAAGGGGGTTGAATTCGAGGATCAGGGAGAAGCGGACCGCGCCGCGGAATGCTTTCGGAAGGCCCTGGCCCTGGAGCCCGATTTCGGGCCTGCGAAAGACCGGCTGAGCCGTCTTTCGAAAAAAAGATAAAGCTTTCGTTTCAGCCAAACCTCACTTATCTCCCTCTCGGGTTTCGACGCGCGCCTCAGGGGGAATCACAGGAGCTTAGGAGGCCCTATGAAATGCTGGAGAGTGGTGGGAGTGGTCGTCGCTTCCCTGTTTCTGGGATGCGCGGTTGCCCCTTACCGGCAGGCCGAGACTTATATCTCTCAAAAAGAATATAGGCAGGCGCTGCAGATCTACCTCAAAGCCCTCAACCCCCGGATGCAGAACGGCAAACGGGTGATCGCATATGAGCCCGAGGCCATGACCGGGGTCGGCGTGGTGCTCTGGCACATGAAGCGCTACAACACGGCGGTGCGCGTCCTCGGGCAGGTGGTCCGCAGGACGCCCCAGTACGGCAAGGCGCTGTATTATCTCGGCGGCAGCTACGAATCGCTGAACAAGCTCGACAAGGCCGGCGACATCTATCGCCGGTACGCCCTGCTCGACCCGTCCGATCCGTACCGTGAATTTCTCCGGTGGCGTTCGGACTGGTGCGACCGGCGCCTGGCCGCCCAGAACGCGCGAAAAGCGGCGGCCGATGAGGCTTCCGTCAATATCGCCTCCCTTCCGAAGGAATCCGTGGCCGTTCTCTACTTCCAGAATCTCTCGAAGAGCGCCTGGTCGCCCCTGCAGAAGGGATTGGCCCAGCTCATCATCAACGATCTGTCCAGCGTGGAGCCGCTGGTGGTCGCGGACCGGGAGAAGGTTCAGCGCACCATGGAAGCCATGGGCTGGACGGTTCAGGCCATGGCCCAGGACAGCCGGTCGGCCCAGGTGGCCAGACTGCTCGGGTCCAGAACCCTGGTGAAGGGTTCATTCAAGATTCTGCCGAATCAGCGCATCGAATTGAGTTACGGATCGGTGTACGTCTCCGAATCCAGAACCCCGGAATACGTCAAGCTGACGGGAGCGCTCCAGGATCTGATCCCCCTTGAAAAGCGGATGGTCCGCCGCCTGATCGCGGACATGGGCATCCGGCTGAACGCGGAGCAGGAGAGACTGATCTCCGCCTCCGGCACCCGCGACATCAAGGCTTTCCTCCACTACTGCAACGGATTGAATGACATGGACGCGGGTAAATTCGAGTCGGCGCAATCCAGTTTTAAAAAAGCCCTGGCCCTGGACCCGGATTTCTTCCTGGCCCAGGACTGGGTGGCGGATCCGGCCGTGTACCGGGCCGCGCACGCGCCGCAGTTCGCCGTGATGAACGCGGCGGTCGAACGCATGATGACCGGAACCGGCCGCAGCGCGGCGCCCGGCGCGGCCGCCGGACTCTACGCGGTCTCACCCGCCGGACGCCTTGAGGAACTCGGCGTCCTGATGGACGCGGGATTCCTTCCCGGCAATGACGCCCGTGACATGGCCGACGCGGACATCGCCGCGACGGGCGGGCCGAACATCCTTCCGGGCGCCCTGCCCGCGGCGCCGGCGCCTCCGTACACGCCGGCCCGCTGGGTTCTGCCCGGGCCGCCGAGCCCGCCGAGCCGGCGCTAGGCATTTTTCGAACGGATTTCAGTCACCGAACGCAAAAGGAGACGAAGATGAAAAGAGCGACCGTTTTCGCGGTGTGGGCCGTCCTGGCGGCGGCCGCAATCGCGCTTCCGGCCAACGCCCAGCAGACGTTGGAGACGCTCAACATGACCGAGATCGGGCGGAACGCCTCCGGGCCGAACCGCGCCGCTTACGTGTCCGATAATTACGTGCTGGCTGGAAACGGCGCCTACCTCGAAATCTACGAAGTCAAGGGAACCCTGCCGTACCTGGAGAAGAAGGGGAGCCTTCTGCTTCCGGACGTCGTGGAGGACATCTACGCCGTCGACCAGCGGGCGTACGTCGCCTGCAACGGCGCCGGCCTGCAGATCGTCGACATCTCCAGTCCGACGGCCCCCTATCTGAGGGGTTCGTACGACACGCCCGGAACGGCAGTGGGCGTGTTCGTGTGGGAGAACCGGGCCTATGTCGCGGACGGCCCCGGCGGCCTGCGCGTCGTCAACGTCGCTTCGCCGGCCTCCCCGTACTCGGTCGGGGTCTTCTCCCTGAACAACCGCATCGTCCGCGATGTCAAGGTGGACCTCTGGTCCGGCGGAAGCGGCATCCGGACCGTCGCCTACGTGGCCGCGGACACCGCGGGCATCTGGGCGCTCGACGTCACCCAGGACAGCGAGATCATCCGCCTGGGCGCGCTCCGTCTCTCGGGCGCGGCCAACCGGCTCTTCCTGTCTCCGACCATCGCCTATGTGGCCGCCGGAGCCGGCGGGCTCAGCGAAGTGAGCATCACCAATCCCACGGCCATGGCGGTGTACCGCACCTGGGTTCCCGGGGGAGAGCAGCGCGTCGCCGTCACCGACGTGTTCGTCCAGTCTTCACGGGCCTATCTGGCCGATTCGCTGTACGGCGTCCGCGTGCTGGATGTCACCGACATCCCTGCCGAAATCGCAAGTCTGGCGACGGACGGCTCGGCCGTGCGGATCACGCACAGCATGCCCAGCACGGCGCCGAACACCGCTTTCGTGTCGGACTGCGGCGGCGGACTGCTCATGCTGAACGTCTTCAACCCCCAGCCCTCGCTGATCCGCTCGGTCCAGACGGGCGACGCCTTCGTCGACGCGGCTTTCCGCGGAAACACGCTGTTCGCCGCGGGCCGTCAATCCGGTCTCTGGATCCTGAACCGGCCAGCCGCGACCCTCACGGACATCCCGGTTCTGGCGCATATCGACACGCTTGAATACTGCCAGGGCGTCGCCGTCCGCGACACCCTCCTGCTCGTCTCGAACGGACCCCATGGCGTCAAGGTGATGAGCGTCCGGAATCCGCAGAGCCCGCGCGTGCTCGCCAACATCCCCGTCACGGACGAGGCGCACGACGTGTCTTTCGACGGAAACCGCGCGGTCATCGCCGGCGGATCCGGCGGCGTGCACGTCTACAACATCCTCGATCCGCGCCATCCGACCTTTCTGGGAACCGTCTCCCTCGGCACGCTTCCCGCCCGCTCGATCGAGGTGGACGAGACGCGGCACGTGGCCTTCGTGTCCACGGACGCGGCCGTCCAGGTGGTCAATCTGGACGACCGTTCGCTGATGACGTCCTGCGAGGGCACCAACAATTCGCAGGCCTCGGACCTCAGCGCGGACGGGCGGACGCTGTACATCGCGGACGGCGTCAACGGCATGCGCGTCTATGACGTGACGAACGCCGGCGCGCCGCGCGCCGTCACGGGCATGTCCTACAACACGCCCGGCACGGCCGCCGACATCCGCATGAGCGGGGACGCCGCGATTCTGGCCGACGGCAACGGCACGGTGCGGATTCTCTCCGTCGCCCAGTCTCCGGTCGAGGTGGGATACGCCCACACCGCGGGGTTCAGCGCGGCCGTCGACCTGGCCGGCGACACCGTCGCCGTGGCCGACGGCGAGGCCGGCCTCTACCTGTTCAAGGCGAATTTCACGGGCCATCTGGTGTCGCGGTCGTCCACCCTGGAATTCGGAACCGTGGTTCAGTACCGGACCCGCACCCTGTATCTGACCCTGCAGAACACCGGCACGCGGGTTGTGCGCATTCAGTCCGTGAGTTCCGCGACGGGCAATTTCAAGACGGGCACGGCGATGCCGATCACCATCTATCCCAACCGGTCCTACACGCTGGGCGTCTATTTCCAGCCCACGGCCGCCCAGGCTTATGACGACATACTGACCATCGCCAGCGACGCGGACAACCCGGCTGTGACCGTGCGGGTCACGGGGCTGGGCGTCAGCGATACGCCCCTGGCTCCGTACACGCCGGATTATTACACCTACCTGCTGTACCGGATGGAAGCCCTGCCGGGCGACACGCTCGTGCCCGATTCCTCGCTGTACGGCTACCTGGACGGCCGGAACTACGGCGCCAGGCTGGTCTCCGCGGACACCGGCAAAGCCGGCTTCGGCCGCGCGCTGAAACTGGAGGCGGCCGACCGGGTGGCGGTGAAACTCGATTCAGCGATCCGGCTCCCGGAAGCATCGGGATTCACGATCGACACCTGGTTCCGTCCCGAGCTCGCCCAGACCGGACGGAAAACCATATTCCGCCTGGCCCAGGGCGAACGCGCGATTTTCGAACTGGGAATCAAGAATCTGACGGCCTCCAAGCGCGGCGTGTACGGGCTGACCATGCCCGTCGCGGGCGAGCCGGTCGAGGTTGTCTCCGACACGGCGCACGCCATCCTGACTCCGGACTGGAACCACGCGGCCCTGGTGTTCAAGACGAACAACCGGCTGATTCTCTACGTCAACGGCGACCCCGTGGACACCATGGAAGTGGCCATTTCGATCCCGAACACCGGCATGACCGGCACGCTCGGCGCGGCGGACGCGGAGAACGGATTCGACGGTTACATCGACGAATTCCGCCTCTCCGGCGTCGCGCGCGACGCGTGGGAGTTCAACGTCAGCACGGGCCGCATCCAGCTGGCTGCCGCGAGCATCAATTTCGGGAACGTGCTGGCCCGGTACTCCCGGGTCCAGTACTTTGACATCCGGAACAGCGGCGCGGGCAAGCTCTGGGTGACGGGCATCAGCACCACCAACGCGCAGTTCACCGTGTCGCCCTCGGTTTTCACCATCGGACCCGGAGGCCGGGTGACGGTGCAGGTGCGCTTCTCGCCCCAGTCCGCGGGCGTGGTCAACGCGCTGATGAACATCCAGTCCACGGACCCGGCCAACGGAGGACTGCGTTCCGTCCTGCTGACCGGCACCGGGACGGATCCGTCCGCTCCGGGCCCTTACGCGGTCGACGGATACACC
>JAUCQC010000003.1 GCA_030372965.1 bacterium | reverse complement strand
TTCGGAACTCGTCGGCAGCGTCAGATGTGTATAAGAGACAGGTGTATAAGAGACAGGCGGTGCATAGGCCGGACGAAAAGATGTTCCTCGAAGGCACGCCCGCCCCCTGGATCTGGAAGCGGTTGGCGAGCAAGAGATCGGCCATCCAGCGCCCCTTTTCCCGGCAGGGGGTGAGAACCTGATCCGCCCGGGGCATGGCGGAAAAGGCCTCGAAGACCGGCGCATCGACCTGGTAGCAGCAGGGGCCGATCGCCGGGCCGATCGCCGCGAGGAGATCCTCCGGCCGGGACGAAAACCGTTGCGACAGGGTTTTCACCATCCGGGCTGCGATCCCTAGGGCGGTTCCCCGCCATCCCGCATGGGCCGCTCCGATGACCCGGCGCACCGGGTCCACGAAGAACAGGGGGACGCAGTCCGCCGTGCGGACCCCGAGGGCCACGCCCGGCCGATCGCTGACAAGGCCGTCGCATTCCGGAAGCTCCTCGGGCAGGCGGCCGTCGCCGTCCAGGACGCGGATCCGGTCGCCGTGGACCTGCCTCATCAGGATCAGCCGCCCCTCCGGGACCCCGAAGCCCTCTTCGACCAGGCTCTTGTTCCGGCGGACCTGTTCCGGCCGGTCCCCCGAGCGAAACCCCAGGTTCAGGCTGGCGTAAGGTCCCTCGCTCACGCCGCCGAGGCGGGTGCAGAAGGCGTGGGTCACGAAACCCGGCGAGGCGAATTCGTCGGATTCCAGAAATGCTATGGCTCCGCGACGAGACAAACGAAACATGGATCACCCTTTCTCAACGATCTGAAGCAACCGATTGCCCAGCGGGACATACCAATCCGCCGGACGCCTGTCACGGCCGTCGTAGCGGCACCCGCCCTGCCGCACGGGTTTCCGGAACAGCCCCGACACTCCGAACCCGCTCTCTTGCGTCATGACCGCGGACACGCAAGCCGGCGCTTCCGGTTCAACCGGCGTTGGAGATTGCGGTAAGGACGGACTGGGCTGCCCTTGCGGATCCGTCTATGTCCGCTTCCGGAGAAAGGCGCACAGGTCGGCCATGTCTGCCGGTGGCGGCGAGGCGAACCGCATCTCGTCACCCGTGTCGGGATGGACAAAGGCGATGCGCCAGGCATGCAGGGCCGGACGGTCAAACTCCTTCATCCGGGAGCGGGCCGCCGGGTCGACCACGGTCCGGATCCTGCCCGCCCCGCCATAGACCCGGTCCCCCACGACCGGATGGCCCAGATCCGCCAGATGGACACGGATCTGGTGGGTCCGGCCCGTCTCGATGTCCACCTCCAGCAGCGACGCAGCCCCGTACCGCTCGCGGACGTGCCAGTTCGTCACCGCGGAACGTCCCCGCCGGCTCTGCGTGGACATTTTCTTCCGGTCCGTCGGGTGGCGCCCCACAGCGGTCTCGATTCGCCCACCGTCCGCTTTCGGATTCCCGTAGACGACCGCCAGATAGGTCTTCCTCACCTCATGGCGCTTGAACTGGCCGGCCAGCGCCTGGTGCGCGCCATCCGACTTGGCCACGAGCAGCAGCCCGGAAGTGCCCTTGTCGAGGCGGTGGACGGTCCCGGGACGGAGAACGCCCCCGATCCCGGAGAGGTCGCGGCAGTGGTGAAGCAGGGCGTTGACCAGGGTTCCGGCTGCATGGCCGGCGGCCGGATGGACCACCATGCCCGCCGGCTTGTCGACCACCAGCAGCGATGCGTCCTCGTACAGGATCGCCAGGGGGATCGCCTCGGGGAGAACGCCGGAGGGGACAGGCGCCGGCAGGACAGCGGCGACGACGTCGCCGGCCTTCAGCTTCCTCCCGGACCGAACCGGGCTTCCGTTCACGCGGACCCGCCCCTCTTCGACGGCGCGCTGGACCTGCGACCGGGAAAGGCCGATATCGCAGCCGGCCAGGAAGATGTCCAGGCGGAGGCCCGCCTGTTGAACCGCGACCGTGAAGCGGACCTCCTTTCCCGCTTGACCGCTGTTTCCATCGATTCCGCCGGCAGGGTCGCCGGTCCGGTTTTGCGGTTCATCCCCCGCCATGGCCAATCCCGCTTGTCCTTTGCGGCCCGTGCAACAGGCCCGATTGCAGGCTTTCGTGCGAAAAAGCCTTTCCGCGATGCAGGGATCCCCGGACCCGGCACAGCCCGCCTCCCCGCGGCGGGTTCCCCAACCGGGACGGGGTCCGGTTTTGGAGTTCGATCGATCCCTTCAGGCCTCCGGCTTTGTCAGAACGGCCTTCAGGCTGCCGCGGATCATGGATATTTCATCCGGATCGAGGGTTCGCACATCCATGAGGACCTGATCGTCCGCCACCCGGACGATGACAGGCGTTTCCAGCCTTCTGAGGCGCCCCTCGAGATCGGCCGCGGAAAGGGAGTGCGCCTGCAGCGCCACGAGGACCGTGGCGATCTCCCGCATGGGGAGCGATCCTCCACCGGCCATCGAAACGCCGTTTACGATCCGAACGTCCAACCCTTCCGAATGGTCGCGCCGGAGCGCCGCGGCAAGCCGCTTCGCCCGCCTCCTCACCTCCGCAACGGGCTCCGTCAACGCGCGCAGGACCCGGATGTCCGCAAGGGCCTCCGCGGGGCGGAGGTACTTCACCAGGGTCGCCTCCAGGGCCGCGAGCGTCATCTTGTCGATCCTCAGGGCCCGGTTCAGAGGATTTTTACGGATCCGTTCCAGCAACTCGCGCCTGCCGAGAATGATTCCCGCCTGCGGCCCCCCCAGCAGCTTGTCGCCGCTGAAAGTGACCACGTCGGCCCCGGCGCCGAGGCAGTCCCGGACGGTCGGCTCCCGCTCCATGCCGAGCCGCTCCAGACCGATCAGGCAGCCGCTCCCGAGATCGTCCACAACGGGCAGGCGGTGCTTCCTCCCCAATGCCACGAGGGATGTGAGATCCGCCTCCTCGGTGAAACCCATGATGCGAAAATTGCTTGTGTGGACCTTGAGGATGATCGCGGTCTCCGGACCGATCGCCTTCTCGTAGTCGGCCAGCCTCGTGCGGTCCGTCGTCCCCACCTCACGGAGCCGTGCCCCGCTCTTTTCCATCACTTCGGGGATCCGGAACTCGCCGCCGATCTCGATCAGTTCCCCCCGGGAGACGATCGCCTCCCTCCCCTCGGACAGGGCGTTGAGGACCAGAAGCACTGCGGCGGCGTTGTTGTTGACCACCAGGGCGTCCTCCGCCCCCGTGAGTGCGCAGAGGATGCCGCGGACATGTTCGTAGCGCAGCCCCCGCTCCCCCCGGTCCAGATCGTACTCCAGGTTCGAGTAGCCCCGGGCGACTTCCACGACCCGCTCGATCGCCTCGCGGCAGAGCGGTGCCCGGCCGAGGTTCGTGTGAAGAACCACGCCTGTGGCGTTGACCACCCGGCGCAGCCGGTAGGCGCCGTAGCCCTCGAGGATCCTCGCGGCCCTGCCGGCCGCCTCTTCCGCGGTGGGCAGGCGAAGATGGTCCTCCCTGTCCGCGTCGCTTTGAATCCGGTTCCGCAACTCTTCCACAACCGACCGGCACGCCTCCTTCACGATCTCCCGGGGAAATCCTGCCGTGCCCTCCCGCTTCTCGATTCTCAGGATCATGTCGTCGATCTTCGGC
>JAUCQC010000002.1 GCA_030372965.1 bacterium | reverse complement strand
CGCTGTCTCGTGGGCTCGGAGATGTGTATAAGAGACAGATTCCGACCCCGGAGTCGGAATTTTTCATGACATCCTTTTACTTGCGCCGGATTCAAACGTCCGGTATATTGAAATCACCGCCTCCCGTGTGCCCATGGGCGCGAGGGGCTGTTCCAACCCTGATCCGGAGGAATCCATGAAGCAAAAAACCTTCGCCGCGGTCGCCTGCGCCGTTCTGGCGCTGGGGACGGCCGTCCCGTCGAGGTCCCAGGCCGTCATCCCGCTTCCCGCCCCCCGCGTGGAGGGCGGCCGGCCGCTGATGCAGGTGCTGAAGGACAGGCGCTCGACGCGCGCCTTCAAGCCGGACACGCTCCCCCTGCCGGTTCTGTCCGACCTGCTCTGGGCCGCGTTCGGGGTCAACCGGCCGGAACGGGGCCTGCGCACCGCGCCCTCGGCCGTCAACTGGCAGGAAATCGACGTGTACGCGGCCCTGCCTTCCGGCCTCTTCCGGTACAACGCGGAGACGCACACGCTCGATCGGGTGCTGGCCGGAGACATCCGCGCCGCGACCGGGCTCCAGCCTTTCGTCGGAACCGCTCCGCTCAACCTCGTCCTGGTCGCCGATTACGCCCGCATGGCCCGGGGTTCGGCCGAAAACAAGGATCAATGGGCCTGGGCCGACGCGGCCTTCATCTCCGAGAACGTCTACCTCTACTGCGCTTCCGAGGGATTGGGGACCGTGGTGCGGGCCATGGTGGACAGGCCGGCCCTCTCCGAAAAAATGGGCCTCCGGCCCGATCAGAAAATCATACTCGCCCAGACCGTGGGTTTTCCGGATGACCCGCCGCCCGCGAACCGATGAGGAGGACGCACGTGACCGAAACGCTGTTCAGAAGGCTCTGGCCGGCCGTCCTGCTGGCCGCTCTCCAGGCCGGGGCGGCCGCAGGCGCCGCCGCGGGCCGCCCGAAGGTCGCGGTCTACATCCGCGCCTACGAGGTGCGGGAAATGAAGGATCCCGCCTGGCTCGAGTCCAGATGGAAGACGGTGTCGGACCGGCTGAAGGTGGACAAGGTGTACATCGAAACGCACCGCGACACGCTCATGCCGGACCGCGAAACCGTGCTGGCCGTCAAGCGTTTCTTCGAATCCCGCGGCGTGGAAACGGCCGGCGGAATCACGCTCACCCTCAACGAGCGGAACCGCTTCAAGACCTTCTGCTACACGCGGCCGGACCTGCGCCGGAAGACGGCGGACATCGTCTCCTTCACGGCCGGCCTGTTCGACGAGGTCATTCTCGACGATTTCTTCTTCACCAACTGCAAGTGCCCGTCCTGCGTCAGGGCGAAGGGAAAACGGTCGTGGTCGCGTTTCCGCCTTGATCTCATGGAGGAGGTCAGCCGGAACCTGATTCTCAAGTCCGCGAAAGCGGCCAACCCCCGCGTGAAGATGGTCATCAAGTACCCGAACTGGTACGAGCATTTCCACGCCCTGGGGTACAACCTAAAGGCCCAGCCCCCGATCTTCGACGGCATTTACACGGGCACCGAAACCCGCGACCCGGCCATCACCCAGCAGCATCTCCAACCCTATGAGAGCTATCTCATCTTCCGCTACCTGGAGAACGTGAAGCCCGGCGCCAATCTCGGCGGTTGGGTGGACACGGGCGCCATCCGGGACATGGACCGCTACGCCGAGCAGATTTGGCTGACCCTTTTCGCCAAGGCCCCGGAGATCACCCTGTTCGACTTCCGCCAGATGCTGCGGCCCATCGCCCCGGCCCTCCGCGCTTCCTGGCAGGGCGGGGGGACCAGTTTCGACTTCGACGCCATGACCGCCCCCTTCCGCGGCCCGGACGGAACCTGGCCGAAGGAAATTCCCATGGCCCTGGCCGCCCAGCACGCGCTGTCGGCCGTCGAGGGGACGCTCGGCCTTCTCGGAAACCCCGTCGGGGTGAAGAGCTACAGACCCTATCACTCGACCGGTGAGGATTTCCTGCACAATTTCATCGGCATGTGCGGCGTTCCCATGGACCTGTCCCCCGCGTTGCCGTCCGGGGCCGGAACGCTCTTCCTCGCGGAAACGGCGGCCGCGGATCCCGCCGTCACGGACCGGATCCGGGAACGGCTCACGGCCGGCGCCTCGGTGGTCATCACCTCCGGTCTCCTTCAGGCCCTCCGGGACCGGGGCATCAGCGACATTGTGGAACTCGACGTCACGGGAAAGAGGACGGCGGCTTCGGACTTCGCCGCGGGGTGGGCGCCGCCCGTGAAATCCGACAAGCCGGTTCTTCTTCCCCAGATCGCGTACCGGACCAACGACTCCTGGGAGGAAGTGTCCTTTCTCTCGAACGGCATGGGGTGGCCCCTGCTCCACGAGGCCGATTACGCGTCCGGCCGGCTGTACGTGCTCGCGGTTCCGGACAATCCCGCGGACCTGTACGACCTGCCGGCCGCGGTTCTCAACAGGATCCGCCAGGTTCTGTCCGGCGGGCTTCCCGTCCGCATGGAAGGGCCCTCGCGCGTCAGTCTGTTCCTGTACGACAACGGCGTGTGCGTCGCGGAATCGTTCAGGGACGAGCCGGCGGACATCGTTCTGGTGGGAGACGGCCGGTTCCAATCGCTCGTCGACGCGGTTTCCGGATCGCCCGTGAGCGGAGAGACGCGGAAGGATTTCCGGGGCCGGGAAACCGGGGAAAAGGCCTTTCCCGTGACCCTGAAGCCGCACTCGTTCCGGGTGTTCAAGTGTGAATGAGGGAAGCGTCCGGCCCGTTCCGGAATTCACCCTTCTGGGTTTCATTTTCACGGACGCGCAAAGGAAAAACCACCCGCGGACCTTCGGTCCGCGGGAGGTTTTTCATGTCCGGATGAGGTTGCCGCAGGGCGACGCGCCGCGTCGCCCTGCGGAAAATCCGGATTACAGAAAGGCCCCTGCTCATTCACATCCGGCAGTCCGCGCTCAGAACTCATGCCCCAGCGAAGCCCGGTAAAGCGGCTCTCCAGGACCGAACCGCCGCGCCAGCGACCACTGAAACGGTCCGAACGGGGTCAGCAGACCCGCGGACAGGCTCCAGCAGGTTTCGTCCTCCCCCTTTTCCCACAGCTCCTTCAGTTTCATTCCGGTCCGCAGATGACCGAGTTCAGCGGAGAGAAAAAACATCTCCCTCGGCTCCAGGCGCAGTCCGGCCCTGAAGGCCGCGGCGGAACGGCCGCTCTCGGACATGAACAGCAGACCCGGAAAGGGGACGAAATTCAGGCCGGGTCCCGGAAGTCCCCCGATCCGGAAAACCTGCTCCTCCACCGCCCGCTTCTGATCGATCCAACCCGCCCAGGCATCCGTCAAAAACACCACGCCGGACGCGAGCGGCGCCGCGTTCCGGAACGAACCGGTCCATTGCCGGAACACCGCGTCGTCGTTCAGAAATTCGGGGACTTCGCGGACTTCGAGCTGAAGCCTGGATCCCCGCCGTGGAAAGGCCAGCCGGTCCAGATCGTCCCGCCTGAAGAAGAACGTCAGTCCGCCGTACCGGTACACGGCGTCCGGCCATTCCCCCTCCGCCGGAAGCCAGGACGGTTTCTTTTCGATCCTGCGGAAAAAGACGCCCAGGCCGAGCAGCGACGCGTTCGAGAACAGCCCCTCCACGCGGCCGTCCGCCTCCATCAGGCGCATGTCGTGCCGGGCGTCCAGCCGGTGAGACCGGAATTCGTCCTGAGTCCACTCCTGAAACCGGTACTCGCTTCCGAAGGTCAGACCCGGATCCCAGCCGATGTCCGTGAAAAAAGCAGCCCGGAATCCCGCGTGCCGGCCGAGACGGGCGTCGAAAAGCTGGCGCGAGCCGGGACCGAGCTTGTTCCGGAGGGTCAGGTTGAACAGGAGGGCCGTTTCATTGTCCGTGTCGTAACGCATGCCGAAGCGGATTTCATCCAGCGACCGTTCCAGGACCTCGATCACCAGCTGGCTCCCGGACGGCCGCTCCTTCAGCCGGTACGAGACCCGCTTGAAGAAACCGCTCCCGTACACCTTCTCCACGGCCGCGTCGATGTCGTCCGCCGTCAGATCCGCGGGCAGATTCAGCATGAGCCGGCCTTCCACCACTTTCCGCGCCACGTGCCTGAGGCCCTCGACGCGCAGGGACGTGACGCGCGCCCGGCGGCCGGCCGGGGGAGCCGAGGGACGGTCCGGCGCCGGGCCGCACG
>JAUCQC010000001.1 GCA_030372965.1 bacterium | reverse complement strand
ACACGGGAGCGGCCTCGATGGTCGGCGGCACCACGTGGATTTCCCATCCGGCGCGGCCGATCCTCGAGAGGCGCATCTCGTCGAGCATGCCGGTGAAGGGATTCTCCCTGTTGAGGCCGGATCCCAGCCGCAGAACCGACGCCCGGGCCTGACGCAGCGGTCCGGCGAACGCCTTCCGGTCGCGGAGGACATTGTTCAGATAGAGTTTCAGCGTATCCGATTCGAATGTCACAGCCGCGTGCATCCACTGGTTGCGCGGCGTGGCGGCAAGGCTCCCCGTCTTCAGGGATGTGGCGACACCCTGTCCGTTCCAGAACCGGGCGGTCAGGCCTTCGGACGCGGCGTTGACAAGCGAAATCTCGACCGTGGCCGTATCGCCGTTCCCCTGCTTGAGCAGAACGGCGGAGGTCCCCGGGAGTGTCTGAATGTTGAACCAGAATTCCAGGGTGAACGCGTCGTTCGGAACCGCCATGCGGCCCGCGGTCGGAATCCGGACGGATCCGTTCGCGAAACGAAGGGCCCGGCCGAAACGGCCCGAATCCGTCCGCGTCACGCCCGTCTCGAGGAAGCCCTTGAGGCCGACGGCGGAGGAATCCCAGAGTGTCTTGGCGGTGTCAGCCGCCTCATCCATGTGGAAAAGTCCGAGGGTGAACGCGTCCGCCGCGTAACGGGCGAACGACCGTTCCGCCAGGCCCGTTCCGGTCAGGGGAACCGCGCGGTTGGGCCAGAACGGGTCGTTGCTCCTGATGGTGATCTGGCCGGTCACGGCGCCCGAGGACTGGGGATCGCACGTGACGTGAACCGTCCGGCTGGCCCCTGACGGAACCGTGAAATGCGTGGTGTCCACGGAGAAGACCGATGGAAGCGAGGAAACGATGTCCGTGACCACCAGATTGTCGATGCCCGTGTTCCCCACGGTCAGCGCCAGGGTCCGTTCCTGCCCGAGCAGGACGCCCTCGAAGGCCAGCGACTCCGGGGAAAGGCCGATCCTCGCCAGGTTGACATTATACTCCCACGGCTGACGCGCCGTCGAAGACAGACGGATCTCGTCCAGCACGCCGTAGAAGGGCGTGCTGCGGTTCCAGCTCGACCCGATCAGTACGGACGCCGTGTCCATTCCGGCGGGACTGCCCCCGCCCGCGAGCGTCCCTGTGAAAGCGCGGGCCGCGACGGGATTGCCGTTGACGTAGAGCCGGATGCTGTCGCCTTCCAGAACCGCGGACGCGTGATACCACTGCCGTATCTTGAGCGGGCCCATGGAGGCGCTGGTCACCGAAAATGCCTGCTGCCGGGAGTTGAAAAACTGCCCCACCAGGGCGGCCGTGCTGTCGACGTAGAGATGGAACTGGGACGAGGCGCCGGAGACGCGCCGCATCAGAGTGCCCCTGCCGAGCGGGAGGCCCTGCAGATAGAACCACGCTTCGGCGGTGAGCCCGCCCCAGGTCGGTTCGATTTTCACGCCGGCGGGCGGACGCGCGGAAACAAGTCCGCTCTGACCGTCGAAACGAAGCGCCGATCCCGGATCGAATTTGCGCGTCGCCGTTTCGCGGGCCACGGATCCGGAAAGGGTTCCGTTTATGCCGTTGCCGGAGGAATCACGGGCGGTCAGGCCGGAGGTTTCGTCGAGATGCCAGAGGCCCAGCGTCATCGGATCGGCCGCGTAGGGCCCCGCGGGAAGCGTATTGATGCCGTTTCCCCGGAGGGGGACGGCCAGAACCGGATAGGTGGGATCATTGCTCCTAATCTGAAGCAGGCTGCCCTGCGTCAGCGCCTCCACACCGACCGGCGAGAAGGTGACGGCGAGCGTATCCGTCTGTCCGACGAAGAGGGTGAACGGACCGGACGGGTTCACCGTCACGTGCACGTTCCCGGTCGTCACCGACTGAACCACCAGAGGCTGGCTGCCGAGGTTGGAGACGGCCAGGGGGACGGTCCGGGTCTGGTTGGCCAGAACGTTCCCGAACTGGACGATGGGCTGGGAGAGCGCGATGCGCGAGCGCGTGACATGGTATTCCCAGGATTCACGGGCAATGCTGGAGAGCCGCACTTCGTCCATGCGTCCCCTGAACACGGCGGTTCCGTACTGGTTGGCGCCGATGGCCAGCGGTTCGGTGGCCACGAATTTCAGCTTGTTTCGGACCTGCATGCCGGCCTTCTGAACGCCGTTCAGGTACAGTTTCAGCGAATCGCCGTTCCAGGTCAGGGCCGCGTGATACCACTGGTTGACATTGAACAGGTCGATGGATCCGGAGGTCAGCGTGCGCGCGCCGGTGCCGTCCCAGACGCGGCCGATCAGCCCCACGTCGCCCGATCCCAGGGCCAGTTCAAACTGCGCCTGCGTGTCGCTGCCGTGCCGGATCAGGACATAGTGATCCGTGGGTAGCGCGTCCATGCTGAACCAGCATTCGGCCGTGAAGGAATTCTCGCTGAAGTTGAAAAGCGGATTCTGCGGAACGAGAACCCGGTCGGTTTCCGAGTCGAAGCCGATCTGGCGGCCGTAACCGGACCGGGCCGAGTTTTCCCGGATGGGCGTGCCCGCCAGCTGGCCGTGCAGGCTGTTGCCCGAGGCGTCCGCGGCCGTGAGAACGCCGTCCGCCTCGTCAAAATGCCACAGACCGACCGTGAAATCGTCCGGCGCATACGGGCCTTCCGTCACCAGGGCGGTCACCTCGGCCTGCAGATTGAGGTAAGCCGTCAGGTTGGACGGATCGTTGGTGCTGATCTCGATGCGGTCGTCCTGACGGAACGGCCAGGTGTCATAGGACGGCGAGAAACGGATGACGAGCCGGAACGTGTCGCCCGCGGCGATCTCAAAGCGCGTGGCGGAGAAGGAATACGTGGTGCGCTTGCTCTGGATGTTCGTCACCTTCAGGATCGACGTGCCGGTGTTCCGGATCAGGGCGGTGAGCGAGCGGGAGTAATCCGGCGGAACGAGCCCGAAATTCAGGGTCTGGGGCGTGATGGTGATGGCCGGGCTGATGCGGCTTCGGAACAGCCAGAATCCGTACCGGCCGTCGGCCATGACGGCCTTCCCGTCCGAGCCGGAGATGCCGAGCCCCAGCGCCTCGCCCGAAGTGCGGTAATACCCGACTTCCTTGATCTCTCCCGCGGTGGACGCGTCGTAGATGCGGAACCCGTTGACCGCGTCGCTGACGTATAGCGTCTTTTCCCGGACCGTGATGCCGGTGGCCGTGCCGCCGATATCCTTGAGGAGAACAGCGTCATTCGAAGTTTTCCAAAGGATCAGGCCGTGCCTGCCGTTCGCGACGAAGACCGTGTCGCCGACGACATCCAGGCCGCGGGCGTCCATGGGCAGCGTGACGCCCGCCTTCAGGGAGTCGGTCAGGGATACGCCGGTCAGGGCTCCGCCCGACTGGGTCAGCGCGTAGACGTACACGCCGCCGGCTGTCGCGACATAAGCGTTCGAACCGCGTATCTTCACGTCCAGAGCCGGTCCGGCCGTCCGGAGCGGGCTCTGGGCCGTCTCGAAAATGCTTCCGCTGATATCCACGATCCGGACGCCGTCCCGGCCGGCGGCGAGAAACGCGTAGGACCCGGAGAGCAGATCGACCTGGTGAACGGTGTCGGTCACGGCCGTGAATTGCCCGGACAGGGCCGGGGAAACGGGATCGCTGATGCTGTAAATGCCGAGGCCCTTGAGGCCGTTGGCCACGTACAGCCTGGATCCGACCACCCGGAGCCCCCGGGCCTGGCCGCCGGTGTCGAGTGTGCCCCTCACGGGCAGGCGGTCGGTGCCGGGATCCGCCGCGGTTCCCGTCGTGTCCACGATCTTGACACCGGCCCATCCGGCCGCGACATAAGCGTACCGGCCGGACCAATCCGCGTCCCGGCAGACGTCGCCTCCGGTCCGGATCGAATCGATCACGGACGGCTGATAGCTCTCACGGGCATCGACGAACAGGAGCCCGTTTTCCCGGTCGGAGACGAAGAGCAGTTCCCCGGCCTTGAAACGCATGATCGCGCTGCCGATGAAAAGCGAATCCGCTTCCGTGGAGACCACGATGCGCGCCGTCGTGCCCCGCGTATCCACATTCTGAAAGGCCGGGCCCTTGAGATCCCTGGGATTCTGGATGTTGACCGGGCAGAACACGCCCTTGGAACCGCAGGCGAGGTAGGCGTATTGAGGGGCGGGTTTTCCCCCGGCGTTTTCCCAGGTGACGTCCATGCCGATCACTTCGGTGTAGGGGCTGTTCATCCACACGCCCATCTGTGTCATCAGGCGCGGATTCCGGATATCCACCGTCCGCAGGCTGCCGTAGCCGGCGGCGACGTAGGCGACGGTGTCGATCACGGTGACCTGGATCGCGCGCGGGGCCGGCACCTGGAATCCCGGGTAAACCGTGTTGAAGGCCAGGCGGTCGTAGACGGCCGGAGCCGCGGGATTGGTGACGTTCACGGAATAGAGCCCGGCCGAATCGGCGGCCACCAGCACCATGGTGTTGTCGACCGCCGGCGTATTGGCGACCACCCAGACGCCACGGGCGGGGCCGGCCGTGGTCAGCGAGCCCCGCAGAGTCGGCTGGCCGGGATCGGACACGTCGACGACGGCAAGGCCGCCGGGCCCGTCCGCGACATAGGCCGTGTTCCCGTACTGCATCACGTTTTCGGCCGAGCCCGGCGTGTCGAGGCTTCCAACGACGTCGCCGAAGCGGCCGTCCACGGCGTCAAACGAGACCACCCGGAGTCCGGCGTCGCCGCACGCGATGTACGCGTGGCTGAGCGTGTTCTTCACCCACACGCCCTTGACGAGCCCGGGCATCAGGATGCTGTCGGATTTCGTGTATTCCCCGTGCTTGTTCTGATACACCTCGAGCATCGGGCCGCTGCTGACGAACAGGAATCCCGCCCGCCGGTGGACGACTTCACACTGTCCGAGCGCCCATCGCCCGAGACGGCTGACGTTGGCCGCGGGCTGCGCGGCCGCCCATCCGATCGATCCGAACAGACATCCGAGAACGATCCATTTTCGCATCGTGCAGTTTCTCCTCGAGTCCCGTTGCGTGGATCCGCACCCCGGGGGATGAAACGGTCCGGGCGGATCGGGTGATTCCGAAATGCTTCAACGGCCGTCCGCGGCCGTCCGTTCCCAGGCGCGGCCGCCCGGCCTTTGTCCCTGCCTCCTAGCGGCCCGGTGGCGGTACCGGGGGCTCTCCCAGTCTCAGCGGAAGCACGGACGCTCCGGACAGGCCCGCTTCCTGGAAGGATTTTCTGGAATCGGCTCCCGGCAGAAAACCGGCGTTCTGCCTCAGGCTCATCCACTGAAGACGTCCGGTCGTGGAGAAGAGTTCGGGCTGGTTGTCCGCCGAGAGACGCGCCCGCGCGCCCCGCCGGGTCAGGAAAGCGACGTCCCGGTCGACCCGGCGCAGGTTCTGCGCGTGCGTCGCGTCCCAGAGTTCGCGGACGATGAGCCAGTCGCGGGCCATCCGGAAATCGGGATCCTCCCGAACCGCCTGCCTGAAATGCGCGTACGCGGACCGGTAGTCTTCCGAGTCCTGGGCGTCCAGGCCGCGGCAGTAATGCAGAAAGGCCGACACGTTCTCCGTGGGAATCTCCAGCACGGCCTCCTTCTGCCGGGTGGTCAGCGTGATTCCGAAATAATCCACGATCCTCAGCACGATCTGCTTCTCCATCTGGAACATCGTGGAGAGGTTTCCGTCTTCGCTGAAAGTCGTGGGCTGGTTCGCGTTCTGGAAGGGATGGACCCCGGCGTCCAGCGTCATCTTCAGGTCCGGCATGACCAGAAAGGATCCCTTAACCAGATACCGCGCGCCTGCGAGCGTGCCCGCGCGCCTGGCGGCCGCCGAGTCCCCGAGACTCGACGCGTTGAGGCCGAGCTCGTAGAGAATCTGATCCAGCTTCGTCCGGTCCACCACCGTCAGGCCCTCCACCCGGGACAGATCGCGGGTGACCATGTCCGCGAGCCCCTTCTGCAGGGGCTCCCATTCCCGGTTGTCCCCGAGGTTGAGGAAAGTGAGAACCGCGACGCTGCGTTCCGGAAGCGAAGCGGCGTTCATCCGCCCTTCATCCTTCAGCGCCGTCTCGATATCGTGCGTGATCGTGCGCTTGGCCAGGAAGTCAAGCCGGCCGGCCAGCGCCTGCCGGAACGGATCCCCCGGGTCGACTTTCGGGTACTGGCGGTACATGGCGAGGGCGTTGGCCTCGTCTCCGAGACTCTCGTAGGTCAGGCCCATGTAGAAATAGGCCTTTCCGTAATCCGGGTCCTTCTCGGTCACCAGCCGGAGGATCTTCAGCGCCGTTTCGTACCGTTCCATGTGCCAGTACGTCACACCGAGACCCGTTACGGCTTCGCGCTCGTAGTAGATGAACCGCTTTCCGTCCCGGGCGTGCGGTTCCAGCCCCCTCAGGTAGGACCGCAGCGCCTGGACATACTCCCCGCGCTTCAACTGGCCCTCCGCGACCCCGTGCCGGGAAGCGGCGCAGCCGCTGAGCAGAATGAGCGCGCCGAGCGCGGCCAGGATTCTCCCTTTCATCGACGATTCCTCCTAAGGCCCGATCACCATCCGTACGTCATTCCGGCCAGGAGATCAAAACTGGTCAGTCCGGTCCGGACCGTCTTTTCAGCCGCCTCGCTCCAGTCTTTCGTCCGGCCCGTAAGCCCGATGAGGCTCAGGGAAACCGAAAGGCTGGGAGAAACCCGGGCGTCCACGCCCGCTCCGGCTCCGTACACGTCGGCCCCGCCGGTGCGGTAATCATTCTGGCCGTAGAAACGTCCGGTCGCGAGGATCGAGAACGCCGCCTGCGGCCGCCACGGGATGCGCCAGGCCGCGTCGAGTTCGGTCTGCGGACCGTTGGAATTTTTCTTCTCCGTCTGCTTCTCGCTCTCGGTTCCGGTGTGGACCCAGTATTCGTTTTTCCCCTTCTGACGCCAGTTGAGCCAGGCGGTCAGCGTGCCGGGTCCCAGCTTCGACGTGAAGGAGCTGTTGATCAGCAGCTTCTCGCCGGAGGCGTACACGGTCTTGTCGTTCAGTTTGTCGTCGCCGTAGAAGGTGTAGCTGAGGTTCACGGACCATTTCGCGGTCGGCGAAACCTGCACGTCCACGCCGCCGAACAGGGCCGCCTCCCCGCCCGCCTGGTAGTTGAACGAGTCGGCGTCCACCGGCTCGAAGGCGCCGTGGTAGATGTAATGCGCGCCCGCGCCGACCACCACGTTCTCGCCCGCCGGGAACGCCGCTCCCGCCCCGACTTTCGCGGCCAGGCCCTGGCCGAAAACGGGGAGCCGGAAACGGAAGATGTTCTGGCCGATGACGCGGGACAGGTCGAACTCCTCCATGCCCAGCGAGTCGGCCGCGATCTTGAGCTTCGTTTTGCCGGTCGGAAGCCCCAGGCCCGCGTGCAGCATGTACCGTCCTCCCGGGACGCGGTAGGTCCCCCGGATCCAGGTGTCGGACATGCCGCTCAGCTTGAGCTTATCCCAGGACGCCGAACCCGGCGTTCCGGAAACGGTCAGCGACAGGTCCGGCCGGACCGGGATGTAGGCCGTGGTCGGCGCGCAGACTTCCTGCAGGCCCTCGTCCACATCCTCGAACGACCACTGCTGGTACGACAGGCCCGTGGTCACGAATCCGCCCCGCGGGCCGGCCGGCGGCGGGGCCCACTGGGCCGCGGCCAGCGCCGGCCAAATCAGCAATCCGAGCATCCGCATGGTTCTGTGTTTGATCATGGGAATCCCCTTCAAGACAGGGTGACGGCCGTTGGTCATTTCACGAGGACCAGTTTCCGGACCGCGACCTTGTCCAGGAATTCGAGCCGGTAGAGATAGATGCCGCTGGCGGCGCGGAGTCCGCGGTCATCGGTTCCGTCCCACATCTCCTCATGGCTGCCCGTCTTCTCGTCCCGGTCGACCAGCACCTTCACCCGCTGGCCCATCAGGTTGAACACGGTGAGCCGGACGCGGCCGTTTTTCGGCAGCGCGTAGCGGATCGACGTCACGGGATTGAACGGGTTCGGGTAATTCTGGGAGAGGCCGAACGCCACGGGCTGCAGCGGAACCTCGCTTCTCGATTCGACGAACTCCCGGCTCCCGGCGAGCAGCTGGAAACGCCTCACGTTCGGCAGGGATTCGCCGGTCGCCACGCGGATGCCGTCTTTCTCGGACAGGCACACCGACGTGCCTTCGTTCAGATCCACGAGATAGGCCACCCACCCTTCCGGAAGGCTGCGGCTGACGGACCAGGAGAGGTCCACGGCCTTTCCGGCCAGGCGCGTCTCCAGGGTCAGGTCCCAGACATACCCGGGCGCTCCGGGCTGACGGATGTCCGCCGCGTACGCGCCGGGATGGGACGACCAGTCGGCGTGCGTGGTGTAGAGGGAGACATACTCGCCGATCGGGGGCGGCTCGACGCGGTCCATGCCGTCCCAGGTCTCAACGGCCGAGGCGCGGACACCGAAGAAATTGTCCAGATCCTTGGCATCCGGCGTCTGCGCCGAAAGCTTGAGGATCCACTCGCCTTCCGCCAGTTCGTGCAGAACGCCGCGCTTGGTCATCGCCTGGCCGCTCCTGGCCTTCCGGGGCGGCACATAAATCGTCGAGGGCGCGGTCCGGTCGTTGTAGACGAAGTAGCCCTTCCAGGGTTCCAGGGTCGGCCAGTCCAGCCGGTACCCGGTTCCGTCGTACGCGTACAGCGTGCCGATCGCGTCGGAGGAGAGCGCGCAGTCGTCCCAGGACACCGGGAACGGGAACGGGGAGCCGACCATGTTCCACTGGGCCTGAAGCGTCCGCCTCGCGGGCGACACCGGCACGCTCATACCGCTGTCCACGTCAAAGGTCTTCGCCGCGGACGTGATGACCCAGAACGCGCGGCCGGGCGTGAAATTGAAGGACGCGCTGTCCGCCTCGGAAAGGGTGTCCGAATACTCGATGTACGAAGTGTCCCGCCAGGCGAACATGCGCCATTCGTAGGGGTCGTAGGCGCCGAGATCGTCGCGCAGCACGTCGCGCACGGACGGCCGGGACAGATTGCCGGGCACGGAGATCATCGAATACTTCTTCGCCGGAAGAGTGAACTCCGGGATCAGGGACCGGAAACGGACGGCGACGGAAACGGGGCGGTTCACCGGATCGAAGACCGGCTGTGTGACCGACACGGTTCCCTTGGTCTTGCGCGCGTACAGTTCCAGTCCGGAAGCGGTGACCGCCGCCGCCGGAACCGTGGCCCGGTACTTCACGTTATCGGTCGTCGTGGTCTGCGCCGAGCTCCAGGCGGAATCGCCCGTCGTCCGGTAGAAGAGCGTGACCGTCTTCACGCCCGTGTCCGCCGCGACGTTCACGTCCACGATCTGGCTGGATCCCGCGACCGGCGTGCCCAGGACGCTCAATTCCATGCCGCTTCCCGCGAACAGGAATTCCCAGGGCTTGCGCGCGACGTCCGAAATGCGGAGTTCGTCGATCTCGCCCTCAAAATAATCGGTGTACTGGCTCGTGCCCGTCGGGCGGGCGCCGATGACCAGGCCGCGGAGCGTCCGGGCATCGGACGCGCTCCCGAGCCAGGGTCCCTGGAACTGGATGGACCCGTCGACGTAGAGCGATCCGCGAAGAACGGACGGGTCGTACACGAACGCCGCGTGGTGCCAGGCGTTGTCGGCCACCCACGCGTTGCCCGTGCCGAATCCCGTCACGGACAGAAGCCCGGCGTCGTCGATGGACAGGCCCCACGGGGCCGCGCCGGCCTGAACGTCCAGGTAGAAGATCGCCTGGCCGATCGTGTCGGTTCTGAAGAAGCACTCGACGCTGTAGCTGTCGGATGCCGGGTGAAAGACCGCGTCCTTTTCCTGATCGACCATGGGAGCGGACACGAGCTGGTTGGTCCCGTTGAACCGGAGCGCCAGGTCGGCGGAAGAGGAGGGCTTGAAATACCCGTCAACCCGTTCCGGCCCGTTCAGTGCCGTGCCGTTCCAATGGTTCTCGCTGGTGTCGCGGACCGTCACGCCCGCGGTTTCATTGAAATGATACAGCACCATCGTGTGGCCGTCCGCCGTGTACGGCACCTTGGCCCGGTAATCGACCGCGGTGGCGGCGATCGGAAGGGTTCTCGAGCGCTGGGACGGATCGTTGCACGAGAGCACCAGCGTGTCCGGCTGGGACCCGGCCGCCGTCGGCGTGAAGGTGACGGACACGGTCCGGCTCCCCCCCATCGGGATTTCGAACACCCGGGGTTCCACGCTGAAGACGCTCCGTTTCCACTGAATCGCCGTGACCTTCAGGGGCTGGTCTCCGGTGTTGAGTATCTGGAAAGACGCCGTCTCGGACAGGCCGAGCAGGACCTGGCTGAACGACAGGCCCTCCGTGGTCGAATAGTATTTCGGGCCGGTCACGTTGAACTCCCAGTACTGGCGGGCGACCGAGGAAACCCGGAATTCGTCGATGTATCCGTTGAACCCGTGATCGAGCCCGTAATTGCCGCCCACGGCCACGGATTCGGAGGACGGCCGGAGGTTTCCGGTCAGGGCCGTGGAATCCACGCACACGCCATTCATGAACAACCGCAGTTTGTTGAGGTCCCACGACAGGGCGACGTTGTAGTAGGTGGCGTTCATCGTGGAATCGGGCGGTCCGTACAGAACAACCGGCTGACCCTGCGCGTTGTAGACCCGCGCCACCAGCCCCCGGCCCGGATTCAGGCTGTCGCCGTACAGGATTTCGTACTGGCAGGAGGCGTTCCGGCCGCGCCGGACGAGCACGTCGTAATCGCCCGCCGGGGGACGCGAAGCCGAGCGGAACCAGGTCTCGATCGTGAACGCGGAAGCGGCGAAGTCGAGCGCCGCGTGGGCCGGCAATTCCATCCATCCCGTGGTTCCGTCGAAATACAGCGCGGAAGCGCCGTAGCGCGGGAACAGGATGTTTCTGGACACGCCGGGCCTGCGCAGGAGACCGGTGATGCCGCTGGCGGACGTGTCCGTCACCGCGGTGTCGCCCCGCACCCAGTCCATGTGCCAGAGGCCGGCGGTGTATCCGTCGACCGCGTAAGGGCCCGGAGCGGACGGATCCGTCCCGGTGCCGGTCAGCAGGACGGAACGCAGTCCTCCGTTGGCCGGGTCCGTGGACTGGATGTTCATCAGCGCGTTGACCACG